>CAMQXY010000267.1 GCA_947039005.1 uncultured Photobacterium sp. | reverse complement strand
TATCACAAATAAAGCCATTGTCACTTTCTGATTTTTATTACGGCGAAATTGCTAAAAGCAAATAGTGATAGTAAGAATGCGTCATTACTTTTTTAGTAAAGACATATTGTATTTTTATCAGTGGTCAATTTGATGGTTGCTATGATAGTAATAGTCATTATGTATAGTAAAACTCACTAAGGACATCGCATGTACATTGCAATGAACCGTTTTAAAATTCGTTTAGGTTCTGAACAAGAATTTATTGATATCTGGAAAAATCGTGAAACTTATCTCGATACTGTCCCTGGTTTTCAGTCATTTAATTTACTGCAAGGGGCATCTAATGATGAATATACCTTGTTTGCATCTCATTCAGTTTGGAACTCTCGCCAAGCATTTGAAGATTGGACACAGTCAGAACAATTCCGCAAAGCCCATGCTAATGCGCGAGGCAATAAAGAGATCTATTTAGGCGCACCAAACTTTGAAGGTTTTGAAAGCTGCCTTTAATCTATGAACACTCCCATCGCGGTAATGTTAATGAGGCTAAGTGCATTACACTTAGCCTTTTTCATACGCTTGATTTGGTGTTTTTATATCCTAACTCAAATAAATTCAAACAGTTAAATTAGCTAGTTTGACCATTCAATGCCAGTTTAATACGTTGATGGGTCCGATAGTTTGGAATCGAAATAAATTGATTCTGAATCGGTTTAGCTCGAGGATTATCATAACCGTAAATATCATGGCGCATTTCTAACTGACCACTGGGTGTTACCCAAGCCGTTAAGTAAGCTACATCAAGATTAACATGCGTATTTAAGCCAATCTCACGGTGATTGTTGGTATTAATCATATCGTCAACCGAAGGCAAATTAGGCATATTTTGATAGGACAAAATCATTGTTGCCATCTGACGTGGTTTTTGAACACGCATACAACCAGAACTGAAATCTCGGTGATAATGTTTAAACAATGGATACTCTGATTGTGATTCATCATGCATATACACAGCGAACGAGTCAGGCATCAAGAACGCTACACGACCTAAAGCGTTTTCAGGACCTGTATCTTGACGAAATTGGTGTGTAAATGTCTTTGGATTCACCGTTGCCCAATCAATTGATTCTGGTGGCACGACAGAGCGATCAGTCCAGCTATTAATTACATCAATACGGCTATTTTTTAAAAAATTAGGATTAGCTTTAGCCGCTGGAATAATATTCTTCACTTTAATCGTTTCAGGTACATACCAATAAGGGTTAATCACAACCGTATTAATGTATGACTGGAACAAGTTGGTTGGGCGTTTTGGCATTCCATCGATAATTTTTGATTCAAATACTTGTTTTTTATTATCGTATAATGTCATTTTGAAATCAGGAATGTTCACAATGATTTGTGGGTCATTGCCTTTCAATTGCGCAAAACGCTCACGTTGTAAGTTTAATGCCGTAATACGCGCTAAGCTAGAATAAGGGCGAATTAATTGGCTCACAACATCTGGCCCCATAATACCGTCCATCTTCAAACCATAATTCCCTTGAAAGGATTTAATCGCTTGGTTCATCACACCGGTATTTATAATCGTCGCTTGGGCAATGATTTGTTGATACTGAGGCTGAGTTAAATAACCCAAATTCCAAAGCACTGTCGCCACTTTAGCACCATAAGGAATGGTATCACCGGACAGAACAACCTTATCAAAGTGAACGTTATCCGAATCAAGAGGGTTAGCGGGTAAGTTTAATAAGTGGTTAATAACATCCATTGTTGGAACAAACAGCGAAGAAGGAATGAGAGAATGGATCTTTTGAACCGTTAATGGGAAATAATTCTGCGCCATTTTCAATGTCAAAGGCGTCAATATTACTGGATGTGAATTGTATAATGGTCGAGGATCTTGCATTAATTGATGCACATAATCCACGTAAACCAAATACGTATCGGTTAATAACAGATCAAATCCACGCTCATCAGGCAATGCTTCTAACGTCTTCAACTCTTTTAGACGTTGCGTCATACCTGGTAGTGTATTGGAATCTGCCAGCGCTTGTAATTGCGGCATGATCGCATTGACAAGCACTGGATTAAACCAATATGGCATAAAGTTATTTTCAGCATACAGCGCATTCAAAATGCCACTGTTGCACACTTTTACCGTTGAGTTCGCACACAAAGACGCTGTGCTATTAACCGTAACACCATCGAGAACATGCCAATCAAGCTTATTACTTGTCACATTATCAGCAGCCAAAGCCGATCCGCAGGTTAATAATGCCGAAACGGTCATTACCGAACGAATCAATATACTTATTTTTTTTCGATTAAATTTCATTAAACGCTCCTTAACTAAAAAAGTAACAATATGCTTTTTTGACATTAAAATCATTCACCATTAAAAGTGACAAAGATTTCAAGAATGACGAGTCGGTGTAATTTATATTAAAAAGAAATAGATGAAGGATATCGGTTGCAGAATATTACAAAAAAAAGGCGATTATCTACCATTTCGAAAGTAAGCAATGAGCTATTTAT
>CAMQXY010000266.1 GCA_947039005.1 uncultured Photobacterium sp. | reverse complement strand
AAAAACACGCTGCCTATGAGACTTATTTGTACGATATTTAGTTTGACTCATTTCAATTTTTGTGTCCCTGTGAGACTTATTTTTATGATATTTACTTTTACTAATTTCCTTTAATGTGTCCCTGTGAGTCTTATTTTCACGATATTTTGACGTACTCATTTGCTTTACTGTGTCCCTGTGAGACTTATTATCACGATATTTAGTTTTACTCATTTCTCGCAATTTTTCCTTGTACCAATTTTTTCCCTGATAATTAATTTTTATCCGTTCTATAAATTCTTTCGGGTTTTCCTGATATTTTAATCTTTCTTGTAATTTGTTTTTATTTACCAAATGCTTAGACTTAGATTGGGCTTTTACAGATGTAATACACTGCTGTTTTATTGGTTCAATAATGTCTACTTTAGTTTCTAAAATTGAGGACGCATCCGAAGTCAAATTGTCTGCACAAACACTATGTTTTCTAAAATTGTAGCTAGACCCACCCACTTTGCAATACCCATAACAACATGTGTTGTTTGGCTGATGAACACAAACAACAGTCTCATAATGATTACCATTACAATTTTCTAAATAAATTCCCTGATCTGACAACAACTCGTACTTACAACTATATTCAAGCCAGCGACCATCACAGTAAGTGAATATACTTACTCCCAAAATGTCTGCTGCTGCTTGAATCTCTACTTCAGTGGCCCAACTACCAACACAGGCCATTTTTGAGACAGTGAGATATTCCTCCATGGAAGAATACTCAGTTCTCAAAACACCACCATTAGCTTTCAAATGCTTAACTACAGCAAGTCTAATTCTCCTGTGATTCTTTTGTGTACCACACACAGACTGACAAACTGCTCTAAAGAAACAATTACCATCCGCAACAATTTTCTCCTTTAGACAAGGAGCACCCAATGGACCAACTTGTGTAGAAACTAAATCTACTTTCTCAGAGTCAACATGTAACTGTTTGCACAGAGTTTCTACAACTTCACCAGAAAGCGGTTTAAACTGGAGGGCTTTACTCGAAACATCAGCTACAAAAACAACATCTGAATCATTAACTTCACCAGAAAGCGGTTTAAACTGGAGGGCTTTACTCGAAACATCAGCTACAAAAACAACATCTGAATCTACTGCTACTTTTGAACCAGACCTCTGGAAAACACAAACACCGGCAATCTCAAACGGTTTGGGAGGTTTCAATGCTGTTGCAGACTTGCAGATGTGCTCAAAAACATCATCTAGGCACGTGAAATACACTACAACACTCTTCCCGTCCCCGTCCACCATCCCGTCCGCACTGCGCGCATGCGAATCAACGATAGCAAAATGTCCACCTTGACTAATGACTGCGCATGTACTACCACCCAATGTCAGTAAACATGTGCGATATTTAACAAACATCTTTAACAATCCAGATCTGAGACTGGTGAGAAAACCACAATCAACCAGCTCACCTGTCACCACATCCACATGTCCACAAACATGTTCCCCATACTCAAAGTCAAACGTCTGTCCATCAATAACAGACTGTAGAGGCAAATCATCAACACTAAGCAGTTTCGAACCATTGCTGGTGGCATTGCTGTCCATCAACCTGTTGTACAGTTGATCCCCCAAAACAACAACCTTGTCCAGATTGTCGGTCTGCCACGAAAACACGCTATCAATGGAGTGTTTTGCTATGGCTACCAAACTGATAGCCATACACTGAACTCCATTGTGTCGAAACCGAGAATCTCCCTGATGGAAAGATCCCCTGACAGAACTTGCATTACTCTGCAAACTGCCACCCTCAACTACAGTTGCGACTGTGACATCAACATCTACATCTGTCTGCAATGTAGCACTGTCAATGTCAGAATCCGCCCCCACAGACAAGCTGCTAATGGCATACCACTCAGCACCCAAAGACTTCTTTAGATTCTGAATATGCAACATCAGATCAGCCAGACACGTGTTAAAGACAGCTACAGACCTGCCAATATTACTTGGATAACCAGATACATCACAAGTACTACAATCAACTACCACAAAGTAACCATTGTGCTCAATGACAACACTCACCGCACCGTGAAGGTTCAAGAGACACATTCCATCAGTCAACAAAGGTTCCTGTAGCTTTTCGAAGAACACAGAGTCGTCAGAGCTGAAACCTCTGTAGACTGATGGACCAATGGCTACATTCCACTTTCTGCCAAAAACACTGTGCTGTTTTAAGAACTCACACAGATCCCTATCAAAGCCACTGTCCCTAGTTGACGTACCTACAGAACTAGCCAACTTCTCGCCTTCTGAACAAATGGTATCGACAACTCGACCACCCCATGTACACACAGGGGCAATAACGTGTTTAAGCGCAGCTACAACACCGCACGCAATAGACACATCAGTTGCTGTCGCCGCAACTTTGCCATTAACGCCGGAAACACCAGCAGGTGACGGGGCAACTCTGACATTAGCACCAGAAACAACAGCCTGTGGCTGTTTCTCGGCACACCTGCAAGAGTGAGGGTTAGCGTCAACCT
>CAMQXY010000265.1 GCA_947039005.1 uncultured Photobacterium sp. | reverse complement strand
GGCTATTGAGCAACAATATTGGCATAAGGTAGGCTGGAAATTAAGTATTGGGGAAGTTAAGTGTGAGTGGCAGTAAATTAAAAGGTTAGGAATCCATCTTACTGTAAACCATTTCACCAAAGATGATTTTCATTGCAGATTCAGCTTCTGGCTCCCCTATATTTTTAGATAACATTTGCTGTAATTTAAGCACTGCCCCTTTAGAATATGGACTGGTGCCATTTTTTAAAATATTATCTAAAAGCATTTCCATAACATCTTTGAAAATAGATTGAGTTTCATCTCGATAAGCTTTATTCCACGAAAAAATAAAGGCTTCTTTTGTTGTGAAATCAAGTAAAGGGGTTATTAATGGAAACAATTTTCCTTGCAATGCGGTTGCGAACATAATGCTGTGAGGGTAATACGCTTGTATACTACTTTTGCGCACATTAAATTCTTTTGCTAACCGATCATAAGTAACAGAATTCCACCCTTCATTCATAAAAATTGTCATGATCATATCATCCAATTTCTGTTTTTTCTGAGCTCTTTCTTCAGCAGTAATCCTTGCCATAGTTTTATTTAATATCGAGTGAGTAATAATTCAAGACATTATACGTATTAGTATTTAAAAATCGCTTATGATTTAACTAATTTTTTATTTCGTTGAAACACAAGTGTATTTAACTCGGTATTGTAAGCCATTTTGATTGGTTATTATTTCACTAAACCATAATTCCCCAGCGACCGTACATGCTTTAGATGACATAAAACCATCAACATGTTCAATTTGAGTAATTTCGTAATCAGCAGTAAAACTGGTAAGAATTAATATCCAAGTTATCATAATAGTCCTTATTTA
Organism: uncultured Photobacterium sp.; assembly: GCA_947039005.1. GTDB lineage: Bacteria > Pseudomonadota > Gammaproteobacteria > Enterobacterales > Vibrionaceae > Photobacterium. Next base: position 1,743 of record CAMQXY010000265.1, on the reverse strand, counting down.
AACTTCACTTTGCTATTCATATTATTAACTAACAATTGCTTTTTAAGTTGTGCTTCAAGTTGTTTAACTTTAATTTCTAATTGTGTTGTGTGAGCTTCTTGTTCTCTTTCTACGATTGATTTAAATCTATTGCAATTAATCGCTTCTGCGCCACCAAAGCGATAGGTTACTTTCATGCCTATTTGAGTTTCATCTTCTACGTCATAATTATCATCACCATAATCATCACCATAATCATATAGACCTGTACCTGCTCCAGCCGACAACTCCCATGGTTGAAAATCAGATTGCTCACAAGATGCCCCACTTGATGAACGAATTTCAGATGAAGCCAAAAGCGGTGCTGAAAAAAAGATAATTACAATTAATAATAAATTTATCATTATATTGGCTCACTCGCATATAAATTAAACAATTCAACATTTGAACAAATTCTTGCCCCTGATATATCAGCAAGGCTGACAGAGCACACTTTAAATAATTGCCCACCTTGTTTATCTTTTAATTGAATAGGCACATCAAGAGAAACACTTTCACCATCTTGTAAGATAAAAACATCCGTGACGGGTTGATTATTAACTTCAAGGTAATAAGACATGTTTTCACCTTGATTTGTTATTGCGATAGGTATGAAAGCTTTTGCTGTTTGATAGCGCTCTAAAGAATCTTTAGGCCAAGTATCAGCAGGACTGGAATGCAAATGCTGATAAGCCTGTATTGAGGCAGATAAACTAAACAATAATATTAATATCAAATATTTCATTATTTTCTCTATAGGTTAACAATAAATAGATAGCCTCAAACTGCAAGGCTATTAACAATTTAGTTAATATATTTTACAAGAAATATTTGCTACCATTGCCGTTCTGAGGTTGTTACCTGCGACAACTTTGTTATAGCTTTCATTTGTTGTGAGAATCGCACTAATACTGTGTTTTGAACCTTTATTATTTTTAATCGTAAATGTTTTACCTTGATTAAAATCCTTTAGCGTTAATGTTCTAGATACAACGCCATCTAGTTCTACATCAATATATTCAGCTGCGTTGCCACCTCTTATTTTTTGAACTTCAGTATGCCCTTTAAGAGTAATGGTTGTTTCTGCTGACATATTGTTTCGAGTACGAAATTCAAGTTCAACGCTTGAATCTTGATTCCATACTAAATTTGAACCTTTTTGAATCACTTCTACCATACAAATAGGTGGAATAGTTGACGTTACTTTATCGCCATCTTTCATTTGTTGATAACCAAAACCTGCTGATGGCCCAGCTGATACAGCACTACTAAAAGATGCCATTGCGATAACTAGAAATAGGATTGTTTTTTTTAAGTTCATAATATTCTCCACTATCAGTACTAGTACTTAATATAAGACAAAAAAAACAAGGACTGTTTACAGCTCCTTGCCTGTTGGAATACATAATATTAAGTACCAGTACTTAATACAAGCTTTATTTTGCATTATTAAAATAAAAAACCGTTATAATTAATGATAAATCAATTACTAACAATCGATTTAAACAACCGCTACACCATCAAGCCTAAACTATTCATGTATTCACTTTTGTACTATTGCGAGGTGGCGATAAATTAACGTAGGAATTTTGATAGATAAACACTGACTTTGGCGGCTTTTAAAATGAAATCTGAGTGACGGCTCTATTTTCTGATTTGATAACATCGTTAACAAAATAGTCATGGTGTATTTTGGTTGTGATTGGCAATCTCAACGTCTAAAAA
>CAMQXY010000264.1 GCA_947039005.1 uncultured Photobacterium sp. | reverse complement strand
ATTACTTAACTATATTGATTAAATTAACGATAAAGGATGTGATGTTTTTACGGTGAGTAGTTTTGGTATATTGTGTCGTCTTTATTTAACTATAATGCGTTTCAAGTTGATAATAACCACTAATATTAACGAATAATTAAACTAAAAAAAGCAGCTTTAACTAGCTGCTTTTTTAGATAAAATGAAAGAGAAATGTCTATGAAAAAATGGCTGATTGGCAGTGCTCTGCTATTAGGTTCAAGTTCAGTATATGCACAAAGCTGTCCTGTAGATGTACCTAATCCTATCCATATTGATAAAGGTAATGTATCGGTTTATGAAGCTGGAAAACCGAAGTTATTGATCGATGATAATAATAATTTATTTATTAATGGGCAGCAGATCGATCTTAATACGATGCAACAAAAAGCATTAGCCGCCTACAGTGACAATATGCAGACCTATTTACCACAAATGGCTGCGTTAGCACAGCAAGGGACTGGATTAGCATTAGCTGTTTTAAAAGATGTTTCTAGTAGCTTTGATTCACAAGCGGCATTTTCAAAAGTGCAGGCGCTCGTGAATCAATTAAGTGAGCAAGCACAGCAAAAATTTCATAATAAACAAGGTGAGTTTGTGATGCCTGCTGATGTTTTTAGCAGTATGGACACAACATGGAAAACTGAATTTGAAAATGCGATGCAGCAAGTCACCGTCGAATCAATATCGAGTGTATTAATGGCATTGGGTGATGAAATGAAAAATGGTGATTTAGATTTTAGCCAAATGCAGACTAAATTTTCACAGTTAAAGACCCAGATCACAGATACTGTGACTCAGCATAGTGGTGAAATGAAAGTAAAAGCCAATGATTTATGCGGTTCAATTGAAGGCTTAGCAAAACAAGAACAGCAACTTCAACAAATTATTCCACAATTACAAGACATACCAATGTTTAAAAAGTAATGGCAATGAAAGATAAGCAATGGTCAAAAATAGCACCTGAGGGTGCTATTTTTATTGGTGTAACCGCCTACACTTTAATAGACAAGATTCAAGAGTGATAGATCGTTGTAAATCATTCTTATCTTGGTATGCAATAATTTGTTAGCCAAAGTCAAAGGAGTGCTGAATGTTAAAGTTATTGGTTATTTTTGGATTATTAGCCTTTGCTTATTGGGTTATTCGTTACTTATCAAAATCGCAACAAAATCAGATTGTCACTGGTTTGGTTGCGGTATTAGGCTCTGCCGCTATTATTTTTATTGGGTTTGAATTATTTCGTTAGAGTAAATCAGTTAATGAAATACCTACCCCTAATCGCTGTTGCTTGTGATTGTAATCAATTAAGTTCTCACCATAACCTGTAGAGTACTTAGTGTATCCTCGTAACTTACCCCATAGTGGGAAAGTCATACCAAGTTCACCATAACCTTTATTGGTGGTAAAGTTTTGACGACCTGTGAAGCTAAATTCGTAATCTTGCCACTTATAGACCGCATTGACTTCATAATGCCCCATATAATCAATGATATCTGGGTTATCATCTCCTTTAGGCGATAATGCATTTTCTTTTTCGTCTTCAGGCATTCGCCACCAAGGACGTAGTGAAAAAACCAAATTACCTTTTTCAACAATCAGATCAGTATAGATCCGATTCCAGCTACGAGATAACCCCTGAGTACGACCATTAGACTGGTGCTCTATACCTAATGTCATCCATGTGTTCGCGCCAAAAGGAGTCCAAGGTGTTGGTGCGAGATAAAATACCTCAGGGCGATAGTTGGTTTCTCTAAAAGGACGTGAAATCCCCCCAGCGTACACTTGCCAATATGATTTCAATGTCAAAGCTGCAAATAAGCCATCATTATGAATGAATAAATCGCCATAATTTAATGGGGTTTTGAAACTGATTTGAAATTCAGCTTCAGTATTTTTCATTTCTCCCCCCCAAGGACTATCCTTGTAAGCATTATTATTAATGCTATCTGTCATTACGACTGGAAGAAAATAATTCATACGATGGGGTGTAATAACAAAACGGTTAAAAGCGGTATCTCGTTCATACTCTAAACGTTGAGAGACAAGAGATGGCTGAGACTTATCTGTATCTTTGGCAACACTAGCGACAAGATTATTACAGCGTAAGCGAATGTCATTCAGTGTTAGGTTACCACTTTGGGTTTTCACTGCGTTGAGTAGGCAAGTATCATAATCTTGAGATATACCAGCGGTGGCATACCCTGCAATAAATAATGAAGAAGTAAGGCTAATAGTATAGATGTATCTCACAGTGATGACTTATCCCTAAAAATGTGAAAAACAAAAATATTGTTAATCATTTGTGTGTTTTTTATTTTGCCACTAGTGTACCTAATTAATCATCAAAATTATTAATATTAAGTCAAATAGTTGTAAAAATAAAAACGCCGTCTAAAAAGAAGACGGCGTTGTGATTGCTTTATTTTAAGTCTGTTATGGCTGTATTAATTACGCACCAGTGCGGCTACGTGTTGGTTTCCCATTGGGTTTTCCATTACGATTAGCTGGACGATTACTTGGTTGACCAGGTTTTCCACCACGATTACTGTTTGTATTCGCCGTATTATTACTGCCACCACG
>CAMQXY010000263.1 GCA_947039005.1 uncultured Photobacterium sp. | reverse complement strand
GGCGCAACAGTTTCATGAAGGTTCGAGTATTTATACCAATAACCCGTTAGATTTAAGAATTACAGGCAATGGTTTTTTTAGAGTTACAGATGATAAAGAGCCCCAACAAGAGCTATTGACTCGTAATGGCGCTTTTCATCTAAATAAAGAAAATGAATTGGTAAATTCTGAGGGGAAATATTTACTTGGCTATAATAACACAACGGGTAGTACTGAAGCTCCGCTTATGGAAGGGAAAGTAGAGCCTCTTAAAATTAAAGGTGATTTTGGAAAACCTCAGCAATCTGATGATTTGAAGGTGTCAATAAATTTATCCAATAAAGAGACTCAACCGAAAAAAAGTCCTTTTGATTTTAATGATTCTGATTCATATAGCCATTCAACGTCCGCTACGATCTACGATTCTTTAGGTAAGCCTTATCAAATGGCAACTTACTATGTGGCTAAAAATGATCCAAGTAGCATGCCGCCAACAGGGGCTAATAGTTGGGAAGTTTTTCAAACGGTGACTAATAGTAACGGTACGGAAAAATTATTAAAGCCAGATGCAAGTTTGTCATCTGCTAATCAAGTTGTAGATGCTGCAGGTAATGTAACAGGCTATAAATTAAAGTTTGATTCTAATGGGCAACCAACCACTCAACCGTTAGATATTAAGATGGAAACATTTGCATCTGCTGGTATTGATTTGGGAGGCGCAAATCCTGCTCAATCATTAATAATGAAATATGATAATTTAACCCAGTATGCATCCGCGTTTGAAGTACGTAAGTTTGAAGATGTTAATGGTGCAGCAACGGGTTATTTAACAAAACTTGATATTAATCCAGAAGGCCAAATAGTCGCTTCTTATTCAAATGGTAAAAATCCAATTGTTGGGCAAATTGCTTTAGGGCGAGTTAAAAATGAACAAGGTTTAGCACAAGCAGGAGGAACCTTGTGGCACTTAACTCAAGAGTCTGGCGATCTTATTCCACAAGGAAGTATTGCTGATAGTACATTTGGTACTATCAAAAGCGGTACTCTAGAGCAATCAAACATTGATATGACTCAAGAACTGGTGGATTTGATCAGTGCTCAGCGTAACTTCCAAGCCAATTCACGTGCTTTAGATGTCAATAATCAACTGCAACAAAACATTCTCCAAATTCGTTAATTTCAGATTAGTTAATTATTATTGTGAGTTGAACAACGCCACCTACATCGGTGGCGTTTTTGTTTCTCCAGTTCTCATTTTCTACCACTTGTTACTTTCTACTTATATCTTGGCGTAATTTTTGCTTTAAATCGGTGAATGAACAAAGGAGTGTCAAAAAAATGGATCGGGCGCTGTTTCTCGCTATGAGCGGGGCAAAACAAGATATGCAAGGCATGCGTGTTCATGCCAACAACCTTGCTAACGTTAGCACAACAGGCTTTCGTGCTGACTTACAACAAGCACGTAGTATGCAGGTGTTCGGTGAAGGCACTCCGAGTCGTGTGTTTACTATGGCTGAACGTACAGGTAATGATTTTGCGCAAGGCTCTGTGATCAATACTGGGCGAGATCTCGATGTTGCCATTCAAGGTAATGGCTGGCTAACGGTGCAAGATGCTAGTGGTCAAGAGGGCTATACTCGCGCTGGTCATCTTAAAGTTGATCAAATGGGGATGCTACAAAACAGCAATGGTCAGCTTGTTCTTGGGCAAAACGACAGTCCTATTTTTATTCCTCTGCCAATCAATAAAATTGAAATCAGTAAAGACGGCACTGTAGCTGTATTACCGAAAGGTGCACCACCAGATGCGATGGTAACCGTTGATCGTATTAAGCTCGTCAAGCCAGATAATCGCAGTTTGTTTAAAGATACTGATGGGTTATTTAAAGTGATCGGTAATCGTGATCCCTTAGATGCGGATGCCAGTGTCAGTTTAGCCAAAGGGATGCTTGAAGGCAGTAATGTTAATGCCGTGGCTGAAATGACCAGCATGATTGATTTACAGCGTCACTTTGAAATGCAAGTGAAGTTAATGAAAACCGCTGAAGAAATGGATAAATCTTCTTCTTCTCTGATGCGTATCAGCTAATTACTCAAGGACGATCATTATGCATCCAGCATTGTGGGTCAGCAAAACGGGTTTAGATGCCCAACAAACTAATATCTCAACTATTTCTAATAACTTAGCTAACGCCTCAACCATCGGTTTTAAGAAAAGTCGTGCTGTTTTTGAAGACTTGTTCTACCAAAATATCAATCAGCCTGGTGGTAAATCAACCCAAGATACGACATCGCCAAGTGGTTTAATGTTGGGTGCAGGTTCAAAAGTAGTCGCGACTCAAAAAGTGTTTACTCAAGGTAATACTCAAACCACCAATAACGCCATGGATATGATGATTGAAGGCGATGGTTTTTTCCAAGTATTGCTGCCTGATGGTAATATTGGTTATACCCGTAATGGTCAATTTACCATTAATGATCAAGGTATTTTAGTTACCAGTGGTAGCGGTTATCCGGTTCAGCCTGAAATTATGGTGCCTGATAATGCAGTGGGTATCACTGTCGGTACTGATGGCAAAGTCTCAGCGCGTACTCGTGATCAACAAGAAAATGTAGATCTAGGACAAATTACGACAGCTGATTTTATTAACCCAGCGGGCATGGAACCGATTGGACAGAACTTAT
>CAMQXY010000262.1 GCA_947039005.1 uncultured Photobacterium sp. | reverse complement strand
TCAAGACCAGTGCTTTCAACCGCTCAGCCATCTCTCCAATGGCGCGAATAATACCGAGGTTAAGCTACAGTGTAAAGATAAAAATTAACTAAATATATCAAGTGGATATTTTTCACACAAAATGTATATTCTCTATTTAACAGCAACAAAAAAGGTCAACAAAATGTCGACCTTTGAGAATTACAAATACGGGTTTAGTTTATTTAGTGAGCGAGTCTTCTAAACGTGCTTTCCAAATCGCCATTGCTAATGCTGGTTTGCGTAAAACTTCAGGCGTTGGAATCCAGCCATGCTTAATTTTAGCAAACACATCAAAGCGCTCAGCAGTACCTGCCATTGCTTCAGCAACCACTTTACCCGCAATATTCGTCAGTCCTACACCGTGACCGGTATAACCATGGGCAACATAAATATCATTACCTAAATGGTCTATTTGCGGCATATAAGAGCGTGTTACCGCAAACAATCCGCCCCAATGGTATTCCATTTTCACATCAGCAAGCTGTGGAAATACGGTGATCATTCGCTGACGTAGACGCTCAGTTGAATCGCTGTATTCACCATTGAAAGGATGATTGACACCACCAAACAAAATACGACCATCAGGGGTTGGACGATAATAATCAAGACTGTTATTTAAATCTGACATTGCCATCATATTACTGATAGGTTGACGATCGCCAAGTTGTTCAGTTACACCAATGTATGACACCACAGGTAATACAACACTTTGCGCTTTACGATGTAATCCATCAAGGTATGCATTACAGGCTAATAAAACTTGCTTCGCTTTTACCTGACCTTTTGGGGTATGGATAATATGTGGGTTGCCTTTATCAAGTTTCACCGCTGGCGTATTTTCAAAAATAGTTGCGCCTAAACTTAATGCTGCTTGTGCTAAACCTAAGGTATAGTTCAACGGATGCATATGAGCACTGTTTGAATCGTACAAACCACCTAAATAACGGTCAGTATGTGCGACTTGTTGAACCTTATCTTTATCCCACCAGCTAGCACTTGGATAATCATAACGACTCTGCTTTAAGTCATACCAAGATTTTAATTCAGTTTCTTGACTTTTCTTCAATGCTAGTTCGATATAGCCTTGTTGAAAATCACAATCAATATTAAATTTTTCAATGCGATCACGGGCAATATCAACCGCTTCACAAGATAGATCCCACAGTTGTTTGCCCCACTCAGGTCCGTATGTTTCATCAACTTCACGTAACCCTAGGCAATAACCTACTAAACACTGACCGCCATTACGACCAGATCCACCCCATGCTAAGCGTTGTGATTCAAGCACCACAACCGAGAATCCTTTTTGACGCAATTCAATCGCGGCATTTAACCCCGTCATCCCACCACCGATAATACATACATCAGCTTCAATCGCTTGATCAAGTAGTGGTTGTTCAGGTAACGCATTCACGGTTGCTTGGTAGTAACTATCGATATATTGACTGCTGATTGACATTCCAATTGCCCACAAAAAAATACAGGTTAAAAATCGCGCGGATAATGTCACGACTTTCACGCCTTCACAAGCGATTTATTACTGTGATCTAGTTCATAATTTAGCATGATAGTTTTTGACACAAATAAACTTATCTCTAATATCCGCGCTCAGATCTGACTTACCTGGTCAATTTAGGAATTAATAACATGAATAAGATATTTAAAGGGGTGACCACACTAGCATTCGCACTTTCAGCATTTAATGTTTCGGCAGCAAATGACGTGCTTAACGTTTACAACTGGGCAGAATACATGCCAACAGATGTAATCAAAGCCTTTGAAAAAGAATATGATGTCACTGTCAACTACTCTACATTTGATAATAATGAGTCGATGTACACCAAACTTAAGCTACTCGATAGCAAAGGTTATGATGTCGCATTTGCTTCTACATATTTTATTGACAAAATGGCTCGTGAAGGCATGCTTGCAAAGATAGATAAAAGCAAAATGCATCACTTAAATGACGTCTATCCTGGCCTAATGAAACAACCGTTTGATCCTAATAATGATTACTCTTTACCTTATGTATGGGGTGTGACGGGGATTGGCTACAATGCAGAAGTGATCACTCACGATCAGGTAACAAGTTGGAAAGATCTATGGAACAAAAATTTTGAACAACAAGTAATGTTACTTGATGATGTTCGAGATGTGTTTGGTATGGCACTACGCGCACAAGGCCATAGCATTAACAGCACCAATGAAGCAGAAATTAAACAGGCTTACGAAAAATTACGTCAGCTGCATCAAAACGTTATTGTTTATAATTCTGATGCACCACATGTCCCTTATGTAACTGGGGAAGCGATGGTAGGTATGCAATGGAATGGTAATGCCTTTAAGGCGAAAAAAGAGATGCCAGAGCTTAAATTTGTCTATCCAACCGAAGGCGCTATTTTATGGATGGATAACTTTATTGTGCCCAAAGGCAGTGAACATAAAGATCTCGCCTTCAAATTTATCGACTTCTTTATGCGCCCTGAAAACCAAGCAAGAATTGTCGAAGAACTAGGCTTTCCTGCGCCAAACAAACAAGCAAAACAATTTTTACCGACTGAATTACAGACAGATCCAATGATTTTCCCGACAGATGAACAAGTCAATAATGGCGAGTTTACTGATGATGTGGGTGATGCAGTTAATATTTACCAAAAATATTGGCAAATGCTAAAAAGCTAAAAAGCTAAAAA
>CAMQXY010000261.1 GCA_947039005.1 uncultured Photobacterium sp. | reverse complement strand
GTAAATCTCTGGTTTTCCACTTATCCACAGTGACTATAAAGATCTATATTAACTATAAAGATCTATAAAGACTATAAGATCTATAGGCTCTGTAACTATTTGATTATAAAAAGGAAAAAAGCAATTAAATGACACATTTTAGGTGTTCAAACGACGTTTTTTAGGTGTTTAAGCAACATTTTTTAGGTGTTTGTGATCCTATTTTAGGTGTTCAAGCAACATTTTTTAGGTGTATAGATGACACATTTTAGGTGTCGTAAGGCATAAGCGTTATTTTTTGAGAGTTCACTTTTGAAGGGGCCCTTTTTAGGCCCTTATTCCTCAATAGATGACACATTTTAGGTATTTACACTGCTCGATTTTAAAATGTGTTTTATATCTCATTCGATTGTTTTACAAATTGGGGCCATCAAATTAAACGCTGTTAGGATCACATTTTGACTTGATACCAAAGCGTTTGAAAATCCTAATTACTCTTTTAATTCAGTGCATTAAGTCTTTATTTGAATTGAAGGGGCGTTTGATTAAGTCTTGCCCCGCTTGATGGGTTCCTACAAAGGTAGCTCGGCCTGATACCTGAAAATTGTCGTTCATTGGTGTTTTAATAATCAGGATTACCACTGATTTCCGTTAGCGTGTTTATTTTATCTAAGAACGCATCTAAATCATCCTCAGCAAATTGTGGTTCTGGTTCTGGGGTGAAGTGTCGTTTAGCCAATGTTTGTTCAATCTGGGCTGCTTTGTCGTCTTTGCCAATACATCGATAAGCGATTGCAAGGGTTTCTAACTCTCTATCAGATAACTTAACGTTCTCTTGCAGGCGTTTGAGTTCGAGTTCTTTAATGATTTGGATGGCGTCATATTGGTGAAGTTCGTCGATTCTGCCGAGTTTAAGCCAACGGAATAAAAAACGAATGCCTGTAATCGTCCGTCCGTTTTTCACTAACTCAAAACCTAGATCGCCTTTGTCACTGTCGATAAACAGCAATTCTTTTTTGATTTGTGGATGTTCAGAGAGATCTTTGATGCTTTGGCGAATACAGCGCTTCATGAATACACTGTTGTTCTTGAATGAGCTTTTGTCTTTCTTGATCTTTCCTGCCTCATTTAGCACCCCAAACACGCCCTTAAGCTCTTGAAGGCTCTGCGTGTGCATTTCATAGCCCTTATTCTTAAATCGGCTTAGAAGCTCATACAGGCGCTTTGAGTTTTCTTTCTTCACGTTGAAAAAATTACGAGTATTGATCAGAGCAAAGCCGTGGTTGTATTCGATATATTCAGATTTGAGCATATCGTTTGGCACCATGGTTAACACACCGTTTTTATAAGCGATATGTTTGAACAAAGGTCGATAGTCAAATTCGACATCCCCTTTCGCATTTTCACGCTTAATACCAATTTTACGACTGGCTAGTCGATTAGCTACCGGGCTTAAATTGCTGCCAATGTGTTTGGTCTCAAAACCAAGCCAATCTGAGAGCTGGCTAGAAGTGAATGTGTAATGGGGAGTGCAATGATCCCAATCGTTGCTTTTCATCTGGGCAATCATCAATGCAAATAAATCCGCTTCACGGGCCGATAGATCTTGGCGGCTAAAAACGAGTTGATGACCTTTTTTGATGTGCCTTGGCAGGTTATCGCTAACGGCGGGGCAGTAATATTCTTCGATACTCACAAGCTTTGTCCATAAATGACACGACGAAACTAATTATGACACAAGCTAAGTGTTCCTTCTTGATTAAGACCTAAATTATGCATGTTTGCTTTTGTTGAGTGAGTGCATTTAACCTGTTGATTATAAATGTATATTTATTACGAATGTATTACATTTGTTATACGTTAAATGGTTTTTATGCTGGGTCATCAATGAAAATTATATACCCAAAGGAATTGAAGATGTGTGCCGGCGGCAAGCAAGTGCAGCCCCTGATCATTGATGGACTCTGTTATTGGGCTGAACGTGCGTAGCCAATCCCTGGCTTCAAAGGCAACGGGTATAGGTGCTGTGATCTATTGAGTGTAATGGGTTCAACTTAAGATTTCTTTTACTCGACCCACTTCACCGCAAGTTAAGCGTACTTTTATACCATGAGGATGAGTGGGGGAATTTGTGAGTATTTTGGCTACTGTCCCTTGCGTTAACTTTCCGGTTCTTTGGTCTTGCTTTAATACAATTTGCACTAATAATCCGACGTGAATATCTGAACGATGCGTACCGGACACGGTCTTATTCCTTAATGAGGTTGAGTAGGCGGTATTATACCCATCGCTTTAGAAAATACAGGGTTTTTATTGTACAGCTTCAATATTTAATCAAAGACTCTCTCTGTATTTAGAGGCTGTCACCCTTGCGGTTTTGATGAATCTTCAAATAGAAGAAGATATATAAAAATTTTGAATGGTCCGACTTCTTTTTTTTGAAATTATAAATAATTAAAATGCCCTCGATATTTTTTTCATGTTTTTGAAATTAAAACAATGGAAATGATCACTTTAGGTTAAATAAAAGTGGCGAATCTTGGTGTTAAATTGGTTAGAATGCGCACGAAGAGATCCTGCATTTTGATACATTGTATTTTTTTCACACAGGCTGTGACTTATACAAGATAACAGGGTCGAAAAAACGAGTCTTTTACATTTTAAAAGCATTCTAAAAAGTAAGTTTTAAAATTATAAAATGGTGAGCAATATGATAAACAATGGAACAAAAACCCCCTTT
>CAMQXY010000260.1 GCA_947039005.1 uncultured Photobacterium sp. | reverse complement strand
TTAAGATTAGTATTAGGATCAGGGTTATGGTAAGGCGATATGGTTATGATTAGGCAATATGGTTATGATTAGGCATGGATAAGGGTCAGGTTAAGTATTGGGGGTTTCTAGGATGGTCTTATAATGATTATTAACAGTTGATTTATCACGAGCTATCAAATCGTGTACGTGTTGAGGAATGAACTCAGAAGGAGGCGTCCAGTCGGAAGGACCACCAAAAGGTAACATGGTGTGAGTATCATCCTTGAAGAAACTAATTAATTTGATGCGCCTATGATAACCCTGTAAATCACATTTAAACTGTTTCTCCAAATCCCGTCCCAAAGTCAGGTAGGAACAAAAGACAAGCCCTTATTCAACAAAGCAGACTGCGATACGGACAAGGTAAAGGTCTTAGACAGGTTAATAACAGTTTGTACTTTAGTCAACTCTTCCCCCACCTGTATCAACATCAGGGGGACATGCGGTTTAATACCGCCCTCCAGAGGTCCAGGAAGGCCTTGCAGGTAGCCGAGGTCCAGTGAATGTTGTCGTCCTGAGTGGAGAACTGGTCGTCGGGAAGAGGAGGAATGTAGGACATGTTCCTCTCGACGTGGTCGTTGAGGATCAACAGGTTCTGTTGTTCCTCTGCAGGGAGATTCTTAGAAAAGTTCAACTGTTGCACCAACACTTGTGCTGAGGGAAATCGATTCCTCGCAGCCCTAAGAGCCGCCTGTGCATTCCTGATGGTCGTCTCTTTGGACTTGTTAGCCCTACTGTTAATCCCGAAGGACAGGATAATAGTCTCTACCACCACTCCCTCTGTCGGGACGGTTTTCTCAAACAAAGCCTGCGCATGACGGAAATGGGCCCCTGGAAAACTGTCTATTTGAAGATCGGGCACGTCATGGTCCGTGAGACGGGCAAGGTTAGAGTCTCCCACTATCAGCCATTTGCAATAAACCTCAAGGTGCCAGTCTATGAGTTTGCGCTGTGTGTGTGGGTGCGTGTTTACCTGGTAGGTCTGCGAAGTAACAGACTCAACGTCCTCGTCGGTCAGGTGCTCCTCCTCGCTGTCAGTCTGGGACTCGGAATCAGCATCAGCAGGGTCCCGTGACGTGTAGGGAGGTCCACTGTGTCCCACCACGTCGCCGAGCTCCCCGAACTGGGACGTGGGGTAACTCCGAACGGGAGCAGGAGAAGAGAGGACGGGAGCAGGAGAAGAAAGGAATGAAGGTCCCGCCCCGTCATCTGCAGCCATCGGTGGTCCTATGCCGCCATCTAGTGGGCAATGGAGGGAACGCCTCCTGGACGTCCTGGGAACCCTCTGTTCCCGGGGGGGAGGAGGGGGATGATGAGGAAGAGGCGGTGACGCACGTCTGGGTCGTGGCGCCGGCACTGGCGAGGCAAGGGGTCCCGGTGATGGGACGAGCGGAACCGAAGGAGGCGTCGGTTCGCTCTCCCCCCCCACTCTAGCCAAGAGTCGGGCCTCAGCTGCAGCGACGGTGTCCTCGGTGAGACGTGGGAGGTTTCTTCTGGCCCATCGGGTCGCCACCCGGAAAGCCTCTCTCCAAGCGTCCGTCAGGAGGCCGGAGAGGCCGCCCAACAGTCCCTCAATGCAGTCCTCATAGTGCTGTCTGAGGAGAATGCATATGTTGTGGCCCCATTCCCTCGCGGCCCCCTCAATAAGGAGGCGTGTGGTCGGCGTGGGGGCAGCGGGCTTGATCATGGTGGACAACGTGTCCACCATTCTAGCAATGGTACGGGGTGTCGTCCCCCCGGAGACAGATGAGACATTATGCAAATGGTGTACCGCCTTGATAAAGGCGTACAGCTCTCTGATCAAAAGTCTTAGTTCACGATCAGCAGGGAGCCGCTTGACCTCATGGCCGTCCCGGTCCAGGTCCGGACCACGGGCAACGTCCGCATAGGTTCTGGTCCCGATCCCGGGGCGGTCGCGCTGGAAAGCTCTCGGGTGAGGCGCTGGCCAGTTTAGAGTTTGGGGGCCCCTCCGACGACGGAGGGGAGACCCCCTCCGATAAGCATGGAGGGGGGGAAGTGCACGGTCCATGGCACCCTCAAGCATCCAGCGGTCCCGGCTCCAGGACCTAATGTCGGGACGGCGGTCCCTCGATGGTGAGAGGGGACGTCGCTCCCAGAACGGTGGGTATGAAGGCCTCTCCCTGGGTGGAGAGAGACCGCGTGAGTATTCGGGCCTCCGGATAGGGCGTCGAGGCCCCCGTGGTGAAGGTGGACGCCAGGCCCTCGACGGTGGATAGGGACGTCTGTCCCCGCGTGGTGAATAGGGACGTCCGTCCCGGGACGGTGAGTAGGGCCGTCCGGTCCTAGGTGGTGTAAGGGAGCGTCGGTCCCTCCGCGGCGAGCATCGCCATCCATAGTTAGCAGGTGGATGCTGAGGCCTAGCACCTCGTGGCGAGCGGGAGCGGCGACGACGCCTACCATAGCGCACCTCGGTCCAATTGCTCATGTTTGTGAAAAAAAGTAATTGAAAAAGCTAGGGCTTAATATAATGTAACTTATGAAAGAGATGATTCCAGGTTGAGATTAACTCTTTTATTCGGCAAAAAATGAAACAACGTTTCGACCTATTCGGTCTTCATCAGGCTTCAATATGCCACGTGCAGGAATAGGCACATAAGCGCTAGCTTTTATAATGACCCCCAGGGGGGAGGAACTTCCCGTAACTCAGAGGGGTCAAGTGGAAACAAACAAGCAGTCAATCAGGTATAGAAATACAAATGGGAATAAGTGTA
>CAMQXY010000259.1 GCA_947039005.1 uncultured Photobacterium sp. | reverse complement strand
AGCGCTTACTAGTTACCTAATAAATACGCTGTACTAAGCTATTGTGTCAGTAATAATTACTGAGCAACAACTTGAGTAACTGTTTCTACGTTTAGCTCAGGAACGATGATGTCAACACGACGGTTTTCAGCACGGCCTTCTGCTGTATCGTTAGGTGCGATTGGATCTAGCTCACCACGACCTTCGCTAAGAACGCGATCTTCACCAACATTTAGGTGAGTACGTAGTGCTTGAGCAACAGCTTCTGCACGTTTCTCAGAAAGCTTCATGTTGTATGCTTCTGAACCTTTGCTGTCTGTGTGACCAACAACAGTGATAGTTGCATCAGGGTATTGGTTTAGACGCGCTTCGAAAGGTGCTAATTTGCTTGCATCGCCAGCAGTGATTGTTGTGCTATCGAATGCGAAAGGTACAGTTAGCTTTAGCTCGTTAATTGTTTCTACAGATACTTGATCAACATAAACAACTTCTGGAGCAACAACAGGTGCTGGAGCGCCCCAATGGTATGCTAGAGAAACGCCTGCGAATTGAATGTCAGCACCGCCAACATCTTTGTAGTATTGGTATTCAACGCGTGTAGATACGTTGTTGTTGATGTAGTACTCAGCACCAACACCAGCAGTTGAAGCGAAACCATTGTCGCTACCAGTTGCGCCGTTTTTAGCATTCCAATCGTAGTAGAAAACACCTAGCTTAGCGAATACATCAATTTTATCATTGATTGCGTAAGAGTATTTACCTACAAGATCTGCACCTTGAGCTGTAAATTTGCCTTCACTATTTTTATCAGTAGCGCTACCTAAGTTAGTGTAACCAACTTCAGCTGCAAACCATGGTGTGATTTGGTAACCAGCAAAAACACCACCTGAAAGGTTTTTGTTCTCAAGATCGATGTTGTTAGTGCTGTCTTTAATATCGTAGAAGCTATTACCTAAACGAGCACCAGCATAAAATGGGTTATCTGTTGCAGCATTTACCGCGCCAGATACAAGAAGAGCAAGAGGTAGTACTAGAAAAGTCTTTTTCATAATATTTGCCGTATTTTCCTAATTGTAATAGATCCGACTTAAGCCGGTAATTTTTGCACTATTATATGAAAGTGCTTGTCTATACCCTACAATAACAACGGCTATTGGGATATATTTTTCACATATAATAATGCATTTTTTTTGAATGACATAGCAATTAAACGGTGTTTCATTTTATTTGTTGTTTTTAGTGTAACGAACTGTTAATTAAGAATCTTAATATGCTTTTTGGGTATATTTTGTATGTATAATTGCTTCAGTAGTAATTTTTAAAAGTGCTTATTTATAAAAAATGAGTCGAATGATGACGAAAATCGGTAACTCAAAAAATGAGCTACCGATTTATTGATGTCAATTAATGTCTAGTTACTAAAAGCTTTACGTCCGCTCCATGGCTGACGACCATCTGTTAAGTCATAAAGATGATATTGACGACCTAACATTTGACCACCATCACGGTTCATCGGTAACCAAGAAATATGAGCACGACTGGTGCTTGGTTTAACGGTTAAAATATCGAATGGAATCGAAATGTAGAACCCCTTGTTAAAGCTGCCTTCGCCATATTCTTCTGCTGACATACTGGTTTTAGAAATGAAAGCACCCGCAATAATGCCGCTATCAAATTGCTTCGAGAAGTCGATAGTCACGCCAGTATCTTCAGCTAAATAACGCCCAGCACTGACTTTTAACAATGTATTAGGTAACCATTGCCATTGTGGTTGGTAGTACGCAGTTAAATTACCGGTAGTGGTGCCTGTTTGGACTTCGTATGGTCGTCCTAAATGATCATCATATTGGTTCTGATCTTTAAAGAAGCCAAATGCTGAATGCGGATCACGCTGCTTAACATAATTGACATCTAGCCCCAATGCCCAATTACTGCCAACAGGGCGGTAAAGCACCTCGCCACCGACACCACCAAACATCACTTCTAAATAACCTGCATATGCCTGTGCATACCAATCACTTGATACTTGATCTAACCAGGTTAGCTGTAAGTTATTCATCCGTAATGTGTTATCAGTAATGTACTGACGAACTAAAGTACGGACACGCTTATTATGGGTACCATCTGGCGGTATATCATATTTAAATTTATCGTAGGTATCGTAAAGGTTTAAATAAACCGAACCACCAACGGTGAAATGGTTATTAAACCAATAATCAGCACTGGCGGTCACACCGACATTAAACATATAGAAGCCTTCAGAGCCACCTAATGATTGCTGTAGGGTTGGTGCAACACCGACATTCCAATTCTTATTGAGATCAACCATTGGCTGACCTTGAATATCTTGTGGTGCGGCGGTGGTGCGATTATCTGCAATGTTACTGCCGATATAATCATTATTTGCCACTTGTAGCAGTTGCTGACGATTCAGAACAGTTTCTGTGATTGGTTGGTTCGCTACGGTTTCAACAATTCGGAATTGTTCTACCGCAGGTGCTTGGTTGTTCAGTAAGATCCCTGCTCGTAATTGGGCTTGATCACGATCGCGATATTTAACTTGCTCAGCAACCACGGTAATACTGTTATCGCCATCTTGGTAAATCGTCGGATTTTTATAGCCAGCAATTTTATTAACATCTTGGGCTAATTGTTGCCATTGTTCAGCCGTTAGTTCAGTTGCTGTTGGCGTGGTGGTTACTGATGGCATTGGCTCATCTAACCAACTGGCTTTAAGTTGATTAAAGTTAGTATTAACACTTAAACCAAAGCTCAC
>CAMQXY010000258.1 GCA_947039005.1 uncultured Photobacterium sp. | reverse complement strand
ACTATTTTTCAGTTTTTTTTACTAACATATTACCAATGACACAAGTAAAAAGAACACCATAGCATTTGGCATTGAAATGCAACCTATAAAAAAATCATATAAAAGGATTCGGTAATGAACAAGAACCTAATTGCTCTAGCAATAGCGGCCGCGACTTTCTCTGGCGCAGTATCAGCAGCAACAGTTTATTCAGATGATTCATCATCATTAAATATTGGCGGCCGTATGGAAGCCCGTGCTCTTGGTTTAAATGGTAATATTAGTGATGACTCTCGAGCTCGTGTAAATGTTGCAGGTAAAACTCAAATCAGCGATGGTCTATACGCTTTAGGTTACTATGAAGCTGAAATGACAGGTGATGACGGTCATGATAACCGTTACATTTATGCTGGTGTTGGAAGTGATACATATGGTCAGTTAATTTACGGTAAAACTGATGGCTCTCTAGGTATGATCACTGATTTTACCGATATCATGGAAAACTTTGGTGCTGAAGCAAGTAACAAAATTGCTGCCGCAGACCGTACAAGCAACAACCTTTCATACTCTAACACTTTGGGTGGCTTAACGGTTAAGGCAAACTACGTTGCAAATGGTAAAACTGACGATACAACACCAAATACTACAGGTTTTTCTGTAGCAACTAAGTACGATTTCAACAATGGTCTTGCTGCAGGTATTGGTTACGGTCAACAAAATGACCAAAATATTAATGATAAAAATACGTTAGTAAATAACCTAACTGCAAAACAAACATTTGCTTCTGCATCATACACACTTGGCAATCTATACGTTGCAGGTCTGTACCAATACGCGAAGAACGTAGGATACACATACGAGCACAACGATGCATCAAACCAAGACAACACTTACCAAGGTTTCTCTTTAGCATCTAGCTACACAATCAATAAAGTTGTTTTACGTTCTACATATAACTTTATGGAAAATACTGATTCAAAAATCAAGATGGCTAATGCCCTTGACTTTGATGCGACATACTTCCTAACATCAAACTTCCGCACTTATGCTGGTTACACTATTAACCTACTAAATAAAGCTGATGCAACAAAGATCGATGCGACACCAAAAGCAAGCCTATACGATGATCAATTCATCTTGGGTGCTCGTTACGACTTCTAATCCTCGCGATTAAAAGCGTACCAAAAAAGCGTCGGCCTCGGTCGGCGCTTTTTGTTATTTAATCGCAGCTGAACACTCAGCGGTACATTTTTACTCAGCACCTTAAAAAAGCTATCATTGCTGCTCATTTTCTTTATATAACTATACCCCACGATGCTTAAACGACTTATTTGTTCCGCCTTGCTGCTCACAAGCATGCCATCATTTGCAGCGTTTGCGCCTCAGCAAGCCCTCAAGCAATTACCAACAGGCAGTGACGCCTCACTATTGGTTGTTAACCCTGCTACCAATAAGGTTATCTACCAGCACCAAGCGAGTCATCTTCAAGCCCCTGCGAGCACACAAAAATTACTGACAGCACTCGCGGCTAAATTATATTTAGGTAATGACTTCCGTTTTAGCACCAACCTTGAGACCCAAGGTAATAATGTCATTTTAGATTTTAATGGTGATCCAACCTTAGAAAGCAGTGATATTGCTAACCTATTACGTCAACTCAAGCAACAAGGCGTTACGACCATTAAAGGTAACCTTTATCTTAATGGTGGTCATTTTACAGGGTTTGAACATGCAGTTGGTTCACCATGGGATATGCTAACACAGTGCTACAGTGCCCCTTCAAGTAGCATTACTTTAGAACATAACTGTTTTGAAGGCGCGCTATATTCAAATATGGCCTTTGGTGCCAAAACACGCTTGAATATTCCTAGCCACCAGCCTGTTACCGCCGTCAATGACGCAATCGTAGTCACAAAAGCGCAGCAAAAAGATCAATACTGTGAACTTTCACTGCAAGCGAATGATAACAATCACTACCATATCACTGGTTGCATTCAACCAAAGAAAGATCCACTACCACTTCGGTTTGCGGTTCAAAATACCACCCTATATTCTACAGCAATCATCAAACAACAATTGAAACGTGCTGGTATACGTTTAGATGGCAAAATTTTACGTAATGACACTATCAGCGGTAAGATTGTTGCAACTCATCAGTCAGCACCGTTAACGACGTTACTGTATATCATGCTAAAACGTTCTGATAATTTATTTGCCGATAACCTTGCTAAAACCATGGGCGCTAAATACTTTAATCAAGCGGGTAGTTATACCAATGGTGTTGCTGCTATTAAGGCAATTCTAAAACAAAAAGCCAATATTGATTTATCTAATACCATTATGGTTGATGGCTCAGGTCTTTCACGGAATAACCGCCTAAATACGCATGATTTAATGGAAGTGCTTACTTACATTTATCATCATCCTAAACTAGGATTAATCACTGATTTACCCGTTGCAGGTAAAAGTGGCACCCTTCAATACCGCAAAAGTGTTCGAAATGCGCCGTTAAAAGATAATATTATGGCTAAAACAGGCTCATTATTTGGTACTTATAACCTTGCTGGTATTATTAAAACCAAATCAGGTGAACCATTATTGTTTGTGCAGTTGGTGACCAACTACTACCCTACTGATGCTGAATTAAAAGACAGTCCGTTACCACCCATCAATCAATTTGAAAAACAGTACTATACTTCGCTGTATAACAATTACTGATTGAAATTAACGCGTAGTCGTTTAATACCCCCATAAAAAAAGCCGATCATTTTCATGATCGGCTTTTTATTACAATTACAAT
>CAMQXY010000257.1 GCA_947039005.1 uncultured Photobacterium sp. | reverse complement strand
ATCTTGAGCCTGAAACACAATATGGTGTGAAGCTTATTGAATGTAATCAACTTGGATGTGATGAAAAAACCTTTTCTTTTAATACCTTATCATCACGTTTAAGTTATAACGATAGCCGTAAAGCGGTTAATCATTTAGTGGGCAATTTAAAGGCAAATATTGCATTAGCACAAACCCATACCAGTGTTGCCCCTTATGGTAATGATGAACTTAACCACCCTAATTTGGTGATGGATCGTGAAGCATTGTTACTTGTAACGCCTAAAGGTCAAAATATTAACCAATTATGGGTTGATGTTGAGCTAGATGGCGTTAGCGTGGGCCGTTTCCTTATGCATCCGCCAAGTGCATTACCCGATACAGATCAACTCGATAATGGCAAAAGTAAAGTGATGTTCTCTCATCACGCATGGAATTTACCATTAAGTTGGGAATGGATGAAGCCGGGGTTAGCACTACGTTTTAGTGATAATCGCAATCGTGAAGGTGAACTGAGTCAAGATATGTTTGTCTTTGGCGGTGCACCAGAGTTGGTTATTCAAAATATTGATATCGGTATGCTTGTTGAGCCGCGTAATCAATATGACATGATCAATAATATGGAACAGTTAGCCACTGATTATTTCCAGAAAATTCCTGTCTCTAAAATGGTAGTGGCTGATTATACGCCATTGCACCTTCGCAAAGTAACGCTGCCAAATGGTAAGGTTTACACCAAAGCCAGTGAATATGAAACGCCGGGAATTTATGCTGGGGATATGCGTGAATCTATCGGTAAGAATTTAGTATCTATTGGTATAAATAATGCAAATTTCGGTATTGTTGATACTGCAGGTAATAATTCTAGTTGGCCGCGCCCATTTAGTCATATTACTGCCCATAATAACCGCGGTCGTTATTTAGCTAAAGATAAAGATGGGGTTGTTACGTCTACTGTTGTTAACCATGGTTTAAGCGGTGGCGGTGGTATTGTCACGCTAAGTTCTACCCGTGGTAATGAGTGGTCACATGAACTTGGGCATAATTTTGGCCGTGGTCATCATCCTCAAAATGCGTCTATTCATGATATGGAATCTGGCTGGGGTTGGGATGCGCGTTATCAACGTTTCATTGGTAACCTTCATTGGTCTGATGCTGCGGTTACAATGACGAATACCAATAGTGGTGAAACTGTACCGCCGTTTGCGAATGAATTCCGTTTTATGCGTGAAGCAATGGGCGGCGGTGAAAATGCATTAACAGGTTTGATCAGTAATTATACTTTAGAGCACCCAATGGCAACGCGAGTGACTCAAGATTGGTTTAATCGCTCTAATAATCTTGATATGGATAGCTCAACAGGTTTTGTGAAATGGGATCAAACAAGCCAACGTTATGTTGAATCAGAAACAGGTTTTGCGGCAGCTACACAACAAGGCGTGCCAGTGATCACTGTACTTGGAATTTATGATCCAACTGAAACAAACTCGAGCCAGATATACCCATTAACGTATTCAAATTATGGTAACTTATTTGATCTACCAGCGCCGAGTACCACAACTCCGCAACGTGAAGGTTGGGTATCAGTCGCTGATATGAGTGACACTGAACGTTACGATACCGAATGGCAACAGATCAAAATAGACAATCAATGGCTGCCGTTATGTCAGTTTAGCTATACCAATAGTAATGGCGAGAACGCAAATTTTGTCGGTTTTGAAAATGCTGAAGCAGCGACATGTCAAGTATCAGCAGATATGTTCTGGTCGGTTAATAATCAACGTGAAGTACCTGTTTCTAGCGTTAATGATTACCAATTGTTAGCATCTAAAGGTGACAAACTAGGTAATGTTACTTATACGCCAACAGTTGAATTAGGTGAAAAGACCTTGTGTTCATTGGATAAATCAGGCACATCGCATGATGGCGCTGGATTTAGTGAGAATAATAAGTGTACACAAATTGCCAATATTAAGCATACCAACGGCGCTACTTGGGCCTATGCAACTCACCAAGGTGGCATCAAGCAATATAGTTTTGCTTCACAAAAGCAGTGTCAGCTAGTGGTTGAAGGTGAAAATGGTGACATTACGAATATCGCGCTAAGTGGCTCTCGCCATAACAGTAATGAAAGTAATAAATTGCACCTTAATTTACCTGCGGATAACCACCCAGCTCGTATTACAATTCAATGTTCGTCAGCGACAGGCTCTGAATCGGTGTTAGATACCGTGGCGACACCGCGTAATCCTGCTGTTGCTAATCTGAGAGGGCCAGTAATTGTAGGTCAAGAACATGGTTATAAAGTACTTGAGTCTGCAATTCCTGCGGGTTGGTTTGCACATACTGAAGGATTTGATTCTAAGACATTATCAAATCGAGATCGTAGCTCATTAGCCACCTTGAGCATGGGAAGTGAAAGACCCAATGTTTGTCGATTCCCATTAACGATTAATGGCGTAGAGCAAACTGTTCATGGTTACGTTGAAGATTTTGGTAACGGTGATTTCCAATGTACTGGCGGTACAGAAATAACGGTAGCAGATAGCCAAGGTGAACAGCCTTTATTATCGGTTGTTAATCAATTTGAGTGGATGTCTTTAAATGATCCTAAACACGTTGGCCAACGTGTGAAAGCGGTTGAAGGCAGTGATGCTAATTTATGTAGCGTAACCCGCGGCGGTTTTTATGGTGCCGGTTTTGTAAATGCTGGTGGGCAATGTACTCAAGTTCCTGGTATTAAATGGTCAAATGGCAACCATTGGACATTCTCTAATGGTTTCGGTCAATATAGTTACCAGTAACATGTTATT
>CAMQXY010000256.1 GCA_947039005.1 uncultured Photobacterium sp. | reverse complement strand
TTTTTATATACCAATTAATAAACTAGCAAAGGCGGCTATGATGTAAAATAGCCATTATTCTCAATTGAGATTGAATAAATATTATTCATATCAATAAATAATAAATTAAATCAACAAACACTTAAAACTCAATGTGTTGCATAACATCTGGATATTATTTTGAATCAGAATTATTTTAATATGGCGGGATTTTACCTAAAAAAAAATCAAAGGCAAACGTTTGCTTTATGATTTTAATCAATATAATAAACAGGGATAATAATTACTTTTTAGGAATAAAAAACACTCAAAATAGTGATACTAGATCACCCGATAGCAAGGCTTATTTGTACGAGAAGATAAAGAAAAGGGATAAATGCAGCAGAAATAATAACACAGAAGCGCCCCTCTAACTTTAGGCTATTTCTAGTTAAGCTATGGGGGCTTTAAATATTAAATTAACGTAGAGCAGCCATTGCCGCGTCATAGTTTGGTTCATCTTTAATTTCAGCAACAAGTTCGCTATAGGTAACTTGACCGTCTTCGTTTAAAACGACAACAGCACGTGCTGCTAAGCCTTTTAAAGGACCAGCGTTGATATTCACACCGTAATCTTGGGTAAATTCAGGTGCACGGAAAAATGATGCAGTTTTAACATTTGCAAGCCCTTCCGCAGCACAAAAACGACTTGCTGCAAATGGCAGATCGGCTGAAATACACACCACAATCGTATTATCAACATCAGCGGCAGTTTGATTAAATTTACGCACACTCATCGCACATGTCGGGGTATCAACACTTGGGAAAATATTTAAAACAACCTTCTTCCCTTTCAATGAACTGAGTGTCAAATCACTGAGATCGGCACCACAAAGTGTAAACGCAGGCGCTGGTTGTCCAGCTTGTGGAAACACACCGGAAATTGAGACTTTCTTACCTTCAGCAGTTACTGACATAACATTCACCTTTATTTATTAATTTTAAATTATTGATTACATTTATCGAGCCAAAATATACTGTGCTACTTTTAGGTATATAACAACCCTCAAAAATTAAATACATCCTTACTGGGTATGTTTATAATGGCAAACAACTAAGAAGCCACACACAAATTATGGCATTAAAAAATATCACCGATAATAGATAACCCTATGAAAAAAATAAATTTAATAACATTACACTGATATTAAAATCAGCATAAAAACCAAAAGAAAAGAGAATGATAACCATTATTAAAAACAGAGATATTATATTTACTTTGTGTTGTTGATAAACATTAAATTTTACTCATCCTCTCAGCGTAACTTCCTTATTATAATCAATACATTTTAGAGACTATATTTAATGAAAATCAGCAATAACACCAAAAAAAATGCGATATGGCTGGTATCTAGCCTTATCTTAATCAATATAGCCGTGTGGATTATTGCTGTTGTAGCCTTTTATCAACACCCTGAAATGCTCGGTATGTCACTATTAGCATGGTCTTTAGGCTTACGCCATGCGGTAGATGCAGATCATATTGCTGCCATTGATACCACTACCCGTAAAATGATGGAGCAAGGTAAAAAACCGATCACCATCGGTACATTTTTCTCATTAGGCCATTCAACGATTGTGATGTTAGCTGCGGCTGCCATTGCGCTAACGGTAGGGACATTTAAATCCAAAATTCCGTTTATTAGTGATATTGGCGGCATTATTGGTACTAGCGTATCAATCTTATTTTTATTGATAATGGCCTACATCAACCTCCGAATTTTCCTCTCTGTTTATAAAAAATTCAATGCCTATAAACAAGGTGTTCGTCCAACAGATGCGGATTTAAATATTCAATTAAGCGGTCCATTAAATAAACTGTTCCATTTTTCATTTAAATTTATCAATAAAAGCTGGCACATGTATTTTATTGGTTTCCTATTTGGATTAGGTTTTGATACTGCTAGCGAAATTACCTTATTAGCACTATCAGCAACCAATGCTTCTCAAGGGATGAATATCTGGCTGATCATGATCTTCCCAATATTATTTACGGTCGGCATGTCGTTGATTGATACTCTTGATAATCTGGTTATGATCGGTGCTTATGGGTGGGCATTCTCAAAACCATCACGCAAGCTTTACTACAATATGACCATTACTGGTATTTCAGTGATTGTAGCGTTGATCATTGGGGGTTTAGAAGCTCTTAGTGCACTAGCGTCAAGTTTGAAATTAAGCGGTTGGTTTTGGGATGGTATTAATACTATGACCGATCACTTTGGGATGGTTGGTATCGGTGTTATCGCGATATTTATTGGTTGCTGGGTACTGTCTATCCTCAATTATAAGCTGCGTAGTTACGATAAGTTGGATCAGCCGATTTAGTTGTTAATCCACACTAATAGCCCCCTATCCTCAGTCTATAACGGTCGCACGAATTGCGACCGTTGTTTTATCTAGACGGCTGTAAGACATCTGAGAAAGTAACGTATTGCACCAAGGCGATATTTAACGATTGTAATTGTATTTCCAAGGTTGAGAACCATCACTTTCAGGAATGCGATTGACCTCGACAACTCGACCATCAAGAATAAGCAATAACCGCCAAGCAGGATAAGGAATTCTGCTCTCTCCTGTTTTCCATCTATTAAGTGAATCTGTTGGATTCGATTTATTTTGTAAGCCCAATTGTTTCGTCACACTGCCAATAGAATAAGCCGACGCTAAATGATCAATAACTTCGGTAATTTCTGCCGTTGTTGGATCACAGTACATGGGATCATCAATCGACCGATAGGAGTCTGGGCGTGCATGATGATTATTCATAAAATGAACAAGAGAACAATGGCGTGAAGATAATTTAA
>CAMQXY010000255.1 GCA_947039005.1 uncultured Photobacterium sp. | reverse complement strand
ATCAGGAAGGCCATATGCGAAGGGATTGTATGGCAACCTCCGACTCAATGAGGCAACAGGGACAGCAGGGACAAGGACAGCAACAGCAGCGGGATAGCTACCAGAACCAGGGAGGGCCCTGGATGGGTCAAGGGTACTAGGGGTGCCCAGAGAATTCACAGGGGGAGGGTCAGCTTGTAGTAATAACAAAACAGGCTGATGAGGAACCAATACTGCAG
This sequence comes from uncultured Photobacterium sp., assembly GCA_947039005.1. GTDB lineage: Bacteria > Pseudomonadota > Gammaproteobacteria > Enterobacterales > Vibrionaceae > Photobacterium. The sequence continues at coordinate 2,612 of CAMQXY010000255.1, read as the reverse complement.
GTTCTGATAAATGATAAAGGCACACCAATGATGGTTGACACTGGAGCAGCTTACTCATGTGTAAGTTCAAAATATGCCTCTCACCTCCCCATGGCAAGAAAATTCGCCAAAACTGTAGGATTCTCGGGACAGACGCAGTTAATACCTTTGACCGCTCCAGTTACGCTAAAACTGCACGGACGTGCAGTCACACTACCCATCTTGGTTTCAGAAACCTAATCTAATTGGAAGAGATGCATTATGTGAATTAGGAACACAAATATTGTGCACATCAGAAGGTATACTGATTGAACCTGCAGGGACAGTATCTCAAATGACGATGTCAAGACCAAAGACAGCAAATGTCTATTGGGTCGGAGACATGGAGGATCAGGTAAATGTAACAATGAGAAAGTGGGGGGGTTACATCAGAGCTCAAATCCCTCAAGCAAAAGAATCAAGGATCGGTTATCATTGCACTCTAATGTATGACCCAGAGCAGGACCCCGAACTCGAAAACGAATGGCAAAAGACAGCTGCAGGAAAGAAGGTAAAAATAGAATCACAGTATATCATTATCGGACCAGAAGGTGCAGCCATGACAGCAGAAGATGCAGATCAATCATCAGCGATAAAAGATTGGTTTAAAAATACACATGCAGCACCTCACATTACCTTATTAATTAATAAGGGATTTGAAGCAAAACAATTGGGCAAAATGATGCTTGATGAAAAGCAACTAAAATGGGAGTCAACAGACAACCCGCTAATTCTGCAATCATGTTGCGGAAAGTACTTAAAGATCTTGTGTTCTACGTATGTAGCAGGGGTTTTAGAGGAAGTGGAAGTGGTTCAAAAGCAGAAAAAACAATTAACTACGAAGAAATCACACATTAATAAACTAATTGAGCTGGAGACAGAAATGCTAGCCAGAATACCAGAACAGGTATGGTCGAAATTTGACACAGATGTGGGCTTGGTACAGTCAGCCAATCCGGTAAAAATTCAGGTTACACCAAATGCTAAACTACCATGGCGAAACCAATACTACATGAAACCCGAAGCTGTAGTTGGAATAGCACCTACCATAGAAGGTCTAATAAATGCAGGCGTGCTGATTGAAACAAAAAGTAATTGTAATACCCCTTTGCTTCCAGTGCTAAAAGCAGACAAACAAAAATGGCGTTTGGTGCATGATTTACGAGCAGTAAATGAAATAGTAGAAGAAATGCAGGCTGAAGTTCCCAACCCTCACACGCTGTTGACAAATGTTCCACCTGATGCAAAATTCTTCACTGTTATTGATCTATGTGGAGCATTTTTCAGTGTGCCACTTGCAGAAGAGAGCAGACATCTGTTTGCATTCACGTATGATGGTAAGCAATACACATACACGAGGATGCCACAAGGCTTTAAACACTCCCCACACGTGTTTAACAAAATTTTGAAAAATGATCTGGAGGAATTGGTGCTACATGGGACGCTAATACAGTACGTGGATGATCTTCTGATATGTTCTCCTACATTGGAGCAGTGTCACGAGGACTCTATGGCTGTATTGAACAAATTGGCTATAGGAGGACACAAGGTGTCACAGAAAAAGTTGCAGTACTGCCAGTCAGAAGTAGAGTACTTAGGAAGGCTAGTCGCACATCAGACCAAATTAATAGCACCTAGCCAGTTGGAAGGGATAAGTCAAGCTCCCCAGCCGCAAACTGTACGACAAATGATGACATTCTTAGGAATGACAGGGTTCAGTTCAGATTGGATAGAGGACTATGCCTTGAAAACCTCACCATTGAGGGAAATTATGAAAAATGCAGGGACGACAACCCTACAAGCCAAATTAACATGGAATGCAGATGCAATAGCAGCATTTGAGAACATAAAGCAAGAAATGCAGGGATCAAGTGCACTAGCATTGCCAGATTACACCAAACCATTCCTACTCTTTGTTGCAAATAGGAGTCAGGGGTACGCCTCAGCAGTGTTGATGCAGGAGTCATGTAGTGGGAGGCAAAAACAACCTATAGCATACTATAGCTCTAAATTAGATGCAGTAGCGCAAGGCTACCCACCGTGTTATCAGGGTTTGGCTGCGGTGCAATATGCTTATGACAAAGCTTCAACCATCACGATGGGATACCCAGTAACTATTTTCACGCATCACAAAGTCGCTGAATTGATTGATCAAGGAAAATTTGTACTGACGAACTCAAGGTTGTTACAACATCTGGCATTATTGACTTTTCCCGATGTCAGCATACAACGTTGTTCCACAGTAAACCCAGCAGAAAAAATTCCACATGATTTTGAAGGTACACCACACAATTGTGTTGCAGACTCACTGAAATATACCAAGTTACGACCTGACCTATTGTCTACACCAATAGATGGGGCAGAAGAAGAACTTTTTGTAGATGGCTCGTGCTACAAAGACCACTTGGGTAATCACGCTGGGTTTGCAGTGGTGAGACAGAATCCTGATAAAACCTTTGCTGTCATTCAAAGCTCTGCTTGTAAACAGCCATGTTCAGCACAGTTGGCTGAACTGAAGGCTCTGATAGCTGCCTGCCAAGAAGGTACTGGAAAAATTGTAAATATATACACAGATTCTGCATATGCACACGGTG
>CAMQXY010000254.1 GCA_947039005.1 uncultured Photobacterium sp. | reverse complement strand
TTCTCAATATATCGGAGCTAGTGTTGCCGCATCGGATGATAAAACAGGACAATCTAAGCTCGGTGGTGATTGGGATTTAGAATATACATATCCCATGCGAACATTAAAGTTATCCAAGCGTATTTCTTCAAAGCACTTAGAATTATACGCTGACTATCCAAGTATCTTATCTGACTTTGGCGATGCCCTTGACACTTATGGTACCAATGACGCGTCAAGCGGTGCGAAGCATGAGGTATCTGCTGGCTTGTTTATCGGTGCGACTCAGCCTGATGATGAAGCTGACGGTCAGCCAACAGCGAATGCTGATGGGGATGATGTAAACGGTGATGATGAAGATACTTTAACTTTTCCTGTACTTTCTCCTTCAATGAAAGCATGGACATTAGATGTACCTGTAACTAATACTACTGGCAGCCCTGCAACTTTATATGCCTGGATAGATCATGATTTAGATGGACAGTTCCAAGCCGATGAAATGACGTCTGTTGCCGTCTCTAATGGTACGAACAATACCAATGTAACACTGGTTTGGAATAACTTATCGAATAATAATGGGGGTAATGTCGGTGATTCGGTGATCCGTTTACGTTTAACAACGGATGATTTGGATACCACTTTACCTGATAATGCAGCTACAACCAATGTTGATGAAAGGGCGTTAGGTTCGGCAAGTGATGGCGAAGTCGAAGATCACCATCATAAAGTCACGTTCCATTTACTTATTCAGCAACAAAGTGGTGGGCAGTATTATGTTGCGACAGGCACAAGTAATAAAAGTGTTGTTGAAAATTTTGAACAGAAATATGGTGTAGGATATGTCACTTGGGATCCGTTAATTAATACTAACGATATCACCATAGATTATACCCTAACGGATTATCAAATGGTGCTATGGAAGGCGGATAATCGCAATAATGCAAATGGAGACAGTGTTGCTGAAATTGATGCCTTAATTGCTTATCGAAATCAAGGTGGCGTATTATTAACCATTGCCGAAGGTGGCATATTTACTGATTCTCCTGAGAGAGTGAATGCTTATCTTCTTCAACAGATGGGCTACCCTAGTGCTTCTGCAACTGCATTTGCTGGATATACTCTGGCGAGTTTCTTGCCTCGATTCCATCCATCGCCATCGGCGGGTGGCTTATCTATTGAGCCTACTGTCAAGACGACGGGATCACTGTCAACGGTAAGTGGTATTGATCATCGCAGTGTTTTGTATACAACGCCTGATGTGGATGCTTCATGTAATGATATAAAAGCGATGGCATGGTTAGTCCCTTACGATCCGACATCAACAGGGGGGTATTCTTTCCCTAAAGGTCAAGTGGGGCCATATATAGGTTCAGGTGAACGGGTCTTTTATTTCACCAACTATTATTGGACTTATGCTACAAATACAGCGGTATATCAAGAGCTGGCTAATTTTGTTTACGATTACTATGAAGCACCAACCGCTTTTAATGCCCGTAATAATTGGCTCAATGATCCAAATAATCTGAATTCAACCTGTTCTACTACTGAATTAGATTTTGGTGATGCGCCTGATACTGATGCTGATCAGTTGATGAATAACTATTCTACCGCCTATCAATTTAATGGCCCACATCATACTAATAATGGCGACGTGTATATCGGTACTTCCCCGACATTAGAAACAGATGCTTATGTTTCAATAATGGCTGATAGTGATGTCGATGATGGAGTAACTCTACTTCCTGCATTTAGTGGTGAAAATACTTATATTGTCACAGTCAACGCGACTAATAACAAATCAACACCAGCTAATCTAGTCGCGTGGTTTGATTTTAATCGTAATGGCCAATTTGAAGCGTCTGAGGGCATTACTCAAGTAGTGCCACCGAATACTACATCACAAAATTATCCTCTTACCTTTAATTTGACGGGTTCTCTGGTTAATAACACCACTTATTATACCCGTTTTAGGATCACCACTGATACTATTGATACGAGTAGTGAGCTCGGTGCCGCTAGCGATGGTGAAGTAGAAGATTACGCCATAATGGTCGTTCAAAGTGGTATTTTCGATGGTGGTGATGCGCCAGAAAGTTATAAGACTACATTTGCTGTCGGTGGTCCCTATCATGAAAAGAGCACTACATTGTATCTGGGGAGTAATAATGTTGATGTAGAGACCGCAGTTGCTAGTGCATTAGCTGATGGGGATGATAACAGTGTTAATAATGATGAAGATGGATTCAGTGTTATTACTATCAATGCCGGTATGACTACTGCGAGCATAACCGCCCAAGTGTTTAATAATACGGGAGCTAATGCACAATTAGTTGTATGGGTAGATTGGGATAAAAGCGGTACCTTTGAAGCCAGTGAAGCCCAAGAACAAAATAGTCTTTCCAGCAACAATACCCTTACCGATATCACCTTAAATTGGGCGGGTTTAACACCGATTACTGGTGGTAATTACTTCATTCGTGCCCGTTTAATGCCAAGTGCTAATGGTGTAACCACTAGTGATATTGGGGGCTATGCAAGTGATGGTGAAGTAGAAGATCATCTTGTTGTAGTAAATGACACCGAATATGGTGATGCACCAACCAGTTATGGCAGCGCTTCACATTTTTTAAATACTGAAACAGTGCAATTAGGTGCCACCATTGATTATGATGCAGGCAATTGGGGCGATGGCACTGATAATAATGGCAATGCCAGCGATGATGATACGGTTGATGATCCAACCGGTGGTATTGATGACGAAGACGGTATTGCAACATTGCCTGATGTTGATGTGGTTGCTGATACCTCTTATACCTTAGCGGTCGATGTCAATAATTCCCACCCGACCAATGATGCGACCTTACATGT
>CAMQXY010000253.1 GCA_947039005.1 uncultured Photobacterium sp. | reverse complement strand
GCGGGCTTTGATACGGGTATTATTACTCATCAGTTGAATTTTGATTTTAAAGATCCTCGAGATAGTAAAGGTCAGCAACTTATCCGTCGTGAGAAGTTTTCATTTAAATGGGTAGGTACGGCGAGTTATGGTGATCTTGATACTGCTGTGACATACCAGTATCACGGTAAGCGTCCTGATTTTGGGGTTGAACTACCAGCCTATGATACATGGGATATCGCACTAACATACTGGTTGCAACCTAAGCTCGCTTTGAAAGGACGAGTAGCGAACCTTCTAAATGAAGATTACGAAACAGCTGGCGGCTATGCCATGCCGGGTCGAACTTACTACACCAGCATTAATTATCAGTTCTAATGTGTGATTTTTTATAGTTCAAGGCCGCCATTGTGCGGCTTTTTTGATGGTGATAAATATGAAACAAAAAGTGATTATTAGTTGGTCATCAGGTAAAGATTCAGCTTTAACGTTATGGCGGTTAATGAATGATCCTAACTATGAGGTTGTTGGGCTTTATACAACCCATGTTGATAACGATGTCCCTTTTCAAGCAACACCTATCGCAGTTGTTAAAAAACAAGCGCAGTTAATTGGTTTACCGTTAGTGCTGATTGCATTACCTGAAGTATTTCCTGCCCATGATACCTATCAACAGACGATTATTGATGGTTTGAAAAATTGTGGATTACAATTTGATGGTATCGCGTTCGGAGATTTGTTTTGTAATGGTATTGCAGATTATCGGCGTCAATACATTGAACCAGCAGGTTGGGAGTGTATTTTTCCCTTATTAGGGCAATCAAGTCTTCAGTTAGCTAATGAAATTATTGAATCTGGCATTCAAACAAAATTAGTCACAATTGATAGTACCCAATTAGATATTAAGTTTTGTGGGCGTTGGTTTGATCATCAGTTATTAAGTGAATTACCCATCACAATCGATCCGTGTGGTGAAAATGGTGAGTTTCATTCATTGGTTATCGACGGCCCTTTTTACCAACAACCTTTAGATCTTGAGTGGTTAGCGTGTGAAACAGATTCTAGATTTTGTTATCAGCGCTATATACTCGTCGAGACTGAGTCTTTTCCAGATGCTGATATCGCAGTATCATAATGGTTTGATGTCGTAATAAGGTAAGTGGTAGTGAAAAAAGTTGTCATTTTTGATTCAGGCGTAGGTGGTTTATCTGTTTATCAAGAGATCCATGCTTTACTACCTCAAGTACAGTATATCTATGCTTTCGATAATGCGGCTTTTCCCTACGGTGAATTAGACGATACGACATTAATAAAGCGTACCAATCATATTGTGACATTATTAGCCAATAAATATCAGGCAGACTTAGTCGTCATCGCATGCAATACCGCTAGTACAATAGTTTTACCTTCTTTACGTCAGCAATTAATAATACCAGTAGTTGGAGTCGTCCCTGCGATAAAACCAGCAGCCTTAGTCAGTCAAACTAAATCAATTGGTTTACTCGCAACACCAGCGACAGTTAATCGAGCTTATACCCATCAATTAGTACAACAATTTGCTAGTGGTTGTGAAGTTAAGATGATTGGATCAACTCGATTAGTTGAGATGGCAGAGCAAAAGCTACGAGGTAAACCTGTTGATATCGATGAATTAGCAGTGATATTGCAACCATGGCAAGGTGTCGTTGATAGTATTGTATTAGGTTGCACTCATTTTCCACTGATCAAACAAGAAATTCAGGCAGCGCTAAAACATGATGTTATCGTAGTTGACTCAGGTAAAGCCATTGCGAAACGGGTCGCATTATTATTAGACTTATCAGCTGAAATTGCCGCAGTAGATGATACGATGAAAAATGTTACATACAGTAGCGCCGCAACATATGATGCCGCGGCGCTGAATGAAAGTTTAAAAGAAATGCAGTTAGATGTTATTCAAGATCTAAACTATCCGCGTTCTTAGGTTCATTGGCTTCACGTACTTTTAGGGTGCGTTGACCATATTCTTGATTATTGAGTTGATCAATAGCATGTTCTGCATCTTGACTATTCATAACAACAAAGCCAAAACCTCGGCGTTTTCCTGTGCGTTTATCTTTCATTAGGCGTACGGCAAAAACGTCGCCATGCTCAGCAAAAAGGTTTTTTACGTCACTCTCATTAGCACGGTAGGGAAGGTTGCCAACATAAAGGGTTTTACTACTCTGAGAAGGATCTAATTCATCGAGGATGGTATGTTTACTTTCTTGCATAAGGTGTAACGCCAATCCTGTTAGCATTGCACCAAGCGCAAAACTAATGGCTGGAGGAGTGCTACTGAACATACTAAAGATTAAGGCGCCAATGATAGCGATAGCAATCACGGTTATTGTGGTTTGGTTATTTGATTTCATATTTAAAGTACATCTCAAAAGGGAAAGAGAAGAATGCATTAATTGGTGTTTTAACATCAAGCTTACAATGATGCCAATTTTAATGGTCTGTAATTAATAATAATTGAGTATAAATATACTCTCATGTGCTTATTACCGTCACATTGTTCACATTAGATGAAATAATCAGCAATTACATTCTTTTTTTTTAAAAAGGCTTGTCAGAGTGATCAAAGTCTCTATAATGCGGCTCCATCGAAAGTAAATACGGTTAAACAGCCGATCAAGTTCAAACTTTTGATGTTTAGATTCAATCTGATAGTTAACTTGTAATTCGATGAATATCAAGGTGATTGTTTTTAATAAGTGTTCTTCTTTAGCTGTTATGGCAAAAAGAGAGTCAAGAAGATGTTTTAGAAAATAAAATTTCTTCTTGACTTTAAGTTGAGATTGCGTAATATACGCTTCCCGGCCAACACCAAGTGTTGAGTCAACGTTCTTTAACAATTTGACCATGCAATCTGTGTGGGCACTCACTGAATA
>CAMQXY010000252.1 GCA_947039005.1 uncultured Photobacterium sp. | reverse complement strand
AAAACGATCCCTTTCCTATGATCTCTGCGCTATGTTGTAAAGAAAGAAGAAGGAACATTCATGCATTTAGAACGAATTGAAATCGCTGGGTTTCGAGGCATCAAACGACTGTCACTGTCATTCAATGAATTAACCGTGCTTATCGGAGAAAATGCATGGGGAAAATCTTCACTGCTTGATGCCTTAAGTTTAGTCTTATGCCCAAGTGCTGAATTTTACGAAATGAAATTCTCAGACTTCCATGTGGATCATGCAATTGGACATGAACGGGCTTCTTCACTACAAATCGTGTTACGTTGGCATGAAGACTATCAAGGTGAATATAACGCACGCCGTTATCGTGCTTTTGACCCTTTCTGGGTTGAACAAACCAATTTAAAGCATCTTTATGTTCAGATAGATAGCCATATTGAAAATGATAAAATAATTACTCACCGGCACTTTTTACATCCTGATGGTCGAATGATTGAACATCCAGATACTGATAAGTGTTTACAGCAATTAATGGTATTACACCCCATTGTCAGAATTAGAGATGCACGCCAATTAGAATATGACAATCATCATGCAGCTATACATAACATATCAACCATACCACCAGCAAAAAATCGCGAATCAGATCGTATTCAACGCCGACTTGATAATACTTGTCGCCGCTTAATGACGCAGCCAGGGCATGTGAGTGCCGCTGAAATAAAAAGCAGTATTCATACACTCCGTTCTCTAGTCGAGCATTACTTTGCTTTTGCGCCACACAAACGCAGTAAAGCACAGTCCCACTCTTATTATCCGTTACACAATAAAGATACCAATCAATACCTCAATCCATTTGATCAACTTGTGCACCCTAAAATGACCAAGCAAGCAAAACTGATTTTAATGGGTTTACTCAATGCGTATATTCGTGCGCGAGGTCCTGTCGATCTTAAGCGAATTTCACGCCCGATCATGATATTAGAAAATCCTGAAGGACGTTTGCACCCTATAATGCTTCATCAAGCATGGGCATTTGTTCAAAATATGCCAATGCAAAAAGTCTTAACCACCAATAGCCCTGAATTATTAAGTGTCGTTCCTCTTACCACGATTAAGCGTTTACAAAGGACACCACAAAAAACCGTAGTACATAGCATTAATAACGGTGAATTAAACAAAGATGATATTCGTAAGGTCACTTTTCATGTCCGAATGCACCGCCCTAGTGCTTTTTATGCGCGAGTATGGCTGTTAGTTGAAGGAGAAACCGAAGTTTGGTTATTCAATGAAATGGCACACCTGACAGGCTATAACCTTGCAGCAGAAGGCATTCATGTGATTGAGTTTGCACAAAGTGGACTGAAGCCACTGATTAAACTTGCCCGTTTATTAGGTATTGAATGGCATCTTGTGGCTGATGGTGATCCTGCAGGGCGAAAATATGCCGATAAAGTGAGATTGCTATTAGATGCTGATAGCGAACGTGAACGCTTAACCGTACTCCCCGCTAAAGATATCGAACATTTCTTATTTAAAAAAGGTTACGAGCCCTTATTTCGTCAACTCGCCAATATTTCAGATAACGATCAAATGCCGATTCGAAAAATCATTTATCGCGCCTTAAAAAAACATGCTAAACCTGATATTGCGCTAGCTATTGTAAAATATACTCAAGAATCTGAATCAGATAAAATGCCGCTATTAATTCGTTGGGTACTAAAACGCGTGATAATAATGGCAAGAGGGATTATTTAAGTCTCTCGCTATCGTTATTTTTGAAAAAACAATGTCACAGTACCCACTGTAATGCCCCATTTTTTCATTTTTGCGACATTAAATAATTGATTACCATTTTGATAGAACATCCAATCCTCAAAATCAATATGCTGTGTCGTGCCATCAATATCGATAGCTAATACATATTGCCAATGTAATGCATTACCTTTTCCATAACCGACAGCTTCTCCCACAACATCATCAGCAGTACCAATATAGCGCCCATTTTCTTGTTGAGTAATAGTCCATATACGCTGTTGGGTTTCATTGTTATCAAACACAAAATCTTCAGTAAGCACCAGTTGATTACCCGTGATCACCCCATTCATCTCGACATCAAATCGGCGTACTTGTCGCCCTTTATAATCTTGTACCATCCCCCATGCTTGGCTTTTACCATCAAAGAACTGAAACAAATCAAACTTAGGTTCCGCATGCTCATAATCTTCAATGGATGTCATACACCCATTTAATAACAATAATACGAACCCCAATAACCAACGCAATGATTGATGCTTTATTAAATAAAGATGATGAGTATGTTTGCGATAAGAATACATAATCTGTTCCTCTTTAGCTTTTGAACGTGATCATCAATATAGCGTGATGGTTACTGACCAATTAACTGTAGCCGCAGTTTAGGGTATTTCATGTTCTTCCCCTCTTGGTCATCATCTGTAATAACCATAGTAGATAACCGCTATACAGGCTCCAGACAGCGACAATCCCAATAAAGGTAATCTGTTCACCATAAGGCCATGTCACCGCCCCTAAGGTTAATCCCATCCAATAACTTAATGCACCACCAAGGCTTCCGCCGACTATCACGCTCCATATAGGTAACCGTTGTAGTTGATCACGCATGATCCAGACCATTGAAGTAAACCCTAGCCACAATAAGATTAGCCACAACGGGATAAAAGCACTGAAAGGGGCAAACAATGGATTGGTGGGTAATGGAAACTGCATCACTCCCAATTGGAACAATACATAATCACCACCAATGCCAACAACACTCGCGATTAAAGCAAACGGAAAACTACGGCAATAAAATAACCAGCAGCCAATTAACAATGATATTAAGATACCAACATACTGATATTGTCCCCATACGGCTAACAACCAAAACAGATTGAAACCTAATC
>CAMQXY010000251.1 GCA_947039005.1 uncultured Photobacterium sp. | reverse complement strand
CTTCTTGCTTGACTCGCCCTTAAAAGGGCGAGATTGCGCAAGCATAATGTTCAAATATTATACGAATATATTTCCATATCACTGTCCTACTGCGGTATTTATTATTCATCTAATACGAATTCATCAGTTAGTGACTGTGTTTTCAATGCGAAAATCGCCATAATAAATGCAATAACCGCAACAGCAGCCATAACTAGATAAGTCGTATTAAATCCTGACGCTAGCAGTCGAACATCAACACCCGCTAAACCATTAGTACTATCGGCTAATACATCATCAGGTAATTGATAATGGGAAATAGCAGCACATACTGCAACACCAATTGCGCCACCTAACTCACGGTCAAAATTAGACAATGACATCCCAATACCACGATCTCTGGGAGGCAATACGTTTTGTACCACCACACTTAAAGCTGGAAGCGTAAGACCAATACCCCCTTTCTGTGCCTATTTTAATACTTGCTCTTTAATAATAGTCATTACACCTTGATCATTATTACTTGGGGCATGAAAACGAGCTAACTGTTTAATTTCAGGATGAGCATTATCCATTGCATAACTAAAGTAAGTTTCTTTTAGCATTTCAACATCATTTAAGAAATCACCAAAACTCATACTTTCTTCAAATGTAAAATCAAAAATACGTTGTAATTCTTTAATCGCAGCGCCTTTAGATGCTGTTTTATGCATAACATCTAACCAAACTTTTGCGCTAATAACGACTTGATGTGTTTGAGCATATAAGGGTGCAATAATGGGATAAACCTGTTGCTCTGTACCATTAAAATTAAGGACTGCAACTTTGATAAACTCATCATCAACATCGAGTAAATCAGTAACAAATTCAAGATTATGATAATATTTTTTGATTTCTTCTAGCGCTTGTTCATCCGTTGTTTCGGTATAAGCAGAATTTTTACCACACAGAACAATAAAAGTATTATCAATAGTTTTAATACTATTAATAATGGCATGAATTTCTGGTGTCGGAATAGTCGAGCTATAGAGTTCTTTTCCTTGGTACATCACTAACGTACCATTTTCAGCAATAAACAGCATTTTGTCTTTAATAGGTTCAAAGGTATTCACTAAGCTCTGATACTGACGACCCGATGCGGCTGCAAATAAAATATTTTTAGCATCAAGCTCATTAAACACATGATAAAAATCAGCTGGAAGCGCTTTCTCATCATTCAGCAATGTGCCATCCATGTCTGTTGCGATAAATTTTATTGAAGATGTCATAACCCGTTATTACTCCGCCATTTTATTATTAATGCCCTCCATTCTACCTGTTAATGATGCTACTTTTCACTAAAATACCAATTAGTTACCCCATAAAAAATGAATGGCATTAAAGGTACATATAAAAACACCACTACATAACATAGTGGTGTTTTTGCTGATATTACGAGAGATGATCATCATTCCCCTTAGACTTTGGTGTCGACTTTTCGTCAGTGCTACAACACCCGCCAATATTTTCTTTTTTCGCTTTTAGATATAATTGTAGAAATAGAAAAAACATAAAGAATAAAAATACAACAACAGAAATAATGATATATAGAGGAAATAGCTCATCGGTATTCATAAAATCTCCTTATCTGTGTCACTTACTGATCACGTAAATAAGAATGTAACTCATTACCAATATTTATCAACCGTAATTTTAGCATCATTTTGTATAGCTACCCATATCACTTAGTGACAACGTAACACCTTTTGTTTGATCACGGTGATTACGCCCTGCTCATTATTACTAGGAGCAATAAAACGTGCTAATTTTTTGATCTCAGGATGGGCATTACTCATCGCATAACTAAAATAGGTTTCATTAAGCATTTCGACATCGTTGAAGAAATCACCAAAACTCATACTATTTTCAAATGTAAATCCAAATTGATCACGCATTGCCTTAATCGCCTGCCCTTTTGATGCGTGTTTATCCATAAAATCTAACCACGTTTTACCACTAACAACCACTTGATGCGTTTCAGCAAACAAAGGAGCGACGAGTGGATAAACATGCTCTTCAGTACCACTAAAATTTAATACTGATACTTTAATAAATTCATCATCAACATCTAATAAGTCATCAACAAATCTTATTTGATGGCAATACTTCATGATTTCTTGCTGAGCATATTCATCTTTTGTTTCGGTATAAGCCGATTTTTTACCACATAACACAATATAGCTATCTTTAATATTACGCACAGTTTCAATAATTAAATCAATCTCAGACTTAGGGATCGTTGCGCTATAAAGTTCTTTGCCCTGATACATAACTAAAGTGCCATTTTCAGCAATAAACAATATGCTATCTTTAATCGAATCAAACATATTTAATAGCGTAAAATATTGACGCCCAGAAGCTGCTGCAAATATTATATTTTTTTCATTAATCGCATGAAATACATCATAAAAGTCGCATGGAAGCTGATTAGCATCATTCAGTAAAGTACCATCCATATCTGTTGCTATAAATTTTATATCCAATGTCATTACTGTTATTATCCCAATCATAGTTAACTTAATATAATAACAATATATTACATTCAAATTCTAAATAAGCATATAACAACACCAAAAATACCTGATTTTTCAGCATAGTTTTAATAAAAGGCGTCTTAATATGAGAAATTATCTTGTCCTCTCTCTATTATTCATTTCGACATCAGTCTTAGCTAATAATACTGATGTCTTAAATTCAAAATTCCACAATCCTGATAATAAAAAAACCACACAAAAGGTCTCTCCAGCGACGATTGATAACAAGGGGATAATAAACCCTAAATTTCATCATCCAGGTAATAAAGAATATCATGTGATAAAAAAATCAAAAAATACCCCCTCTTCTACTTCTGCTCTTTAGTTAGCTCATTATTACTATATTTAACAATGAGCACGA
>CAMQXY010000250.1 GCA_947039005.1 uncultured Photobacterium sp. | reverse complement strand
ACATTAGCTGTAAATAATCAAGAACCCTGCTGTTGAAGTAGGGTTCTTTTTTTGTTGTTAGCTTTCAAAAAATGCCGAGTGGTAGCCAACCTCACCTTTAGGAATGTTATTTGCGAGTGCCTTAGCCATAAAATATTCAGCAGGGACACCAGCTAATGTTAAATTTGGCTGTGACTCAAACCCAAAGCGCTCATAATATTGCGGCTCACCAAGTAATACCACACCCTCAATGTCTTGTGCTTTTAGTTGCGATAATCCGAAACGAATCAGTGCACTGCCAATACCTTTGCCTTGGTGTTCCGATGTTACTGATAGTGGGCCTAATCCATACCAAGTTGATTGCTTCCCATTGATCAAGATTGGAGAAAAAGCAATATGGCCGATAATGTTGTTTTCATCTTCGCAAACTAAAGAAAGTGCCAGCATGTTGGCTTCTCGTAGTCTATTAACTATCAGATGCTCAGTTGGTTTTGCCCCTGGTTCATGGTGGGGGTGGTTTTCAAATGTACGATAAGTTAATGCGGTAATGTTTTCGATGTCTGATACTTTTTCTGCTCTAATTTCCATGCGTTACCTTTGCTTTTTAATACAAATAGTTGGTATCCGTATTGACCCAAGTATTGATCATGAATCTGAATTTCTTGACGTAAGTCATTGACTGAATTTGACTTATAATCGTCATCATCAATGTTATTAAGTTTTTGTTTTAGCGGTTCTAAATAATTTAGCCATGACTGCTCGCTTTGCGTAAAACTCTCAATAATCTCATAGCCCGCTTTTATTATGTCTGTGGTTCTTTGTTGTTTAGTGACCATTTCGGGATAATTTTTCTGCCAAAACTTAAATGCCTCAACGTCAGGGGTATCTGTTAACCACACCAAATCACTTATGACTAAGTAGCCATGAGGTTTTAGAAATCGCTGCCATTGTTTCAGGGCATTTTTCACACCCATGATATAAGCACTGCCTTCAGACCAAATGACATCAAATTGTTGATGTTCAAATGGCATCGCCGTCATGCTGTTACAACTGGTTGTAATCCGATCGTTAATTGGCTGATGTTTTATCTTTTCTTTTAAACAACTTAAGTGATATTCATCGTTATCAAGTGCCGTTAATGTAAAATCAGAGCGCTGAGCAAGTAGGTAAGTCGTGAGCCCCTTACCGCAACCAATTTCCAATGCGTTACCTGTGTTAATGGGTAATGCCTGTAGGGCTTTTAGTGAGTCTTCATTATCATTAGGGCCAAGCCGATCCAGCCCATAAAAAATACTTTCAAAGTCAGCCATATATTGTTCATGATCATTCATGTTTTTTGAGAGCCATTTGAGTCTTAAAGCCTCTTTTTCATTGAAGCCTTGTTGTTTTAGCCATTCTAAATGCGCTAAAGGAGCTGTACGTTCAAGGGTTTCATGCCAATGACATGATGCATTCATTCCCAGCATTGATGAGAGCAACTGTTTAGCATGCTGTTTGGTTTCGATTTCTTGCTCAAGTACGTGCAATCTATCCATTAACATGTCGCGGTTTATTTTACCGTCAAGACAAGACTGACATTCTTTAAGGGTGAGTCCACCTGCTTGTAATTGCTGTAACAATCTAATGCGTTGGAGATCGTTGTTAGAATAATACCGATAGCCATTAGTTTGCCTTTTACCTTGAATTAATCCGAGTTTTTCGTAATAAAGCAGCGTCGAACGGCTTAAATTAACTTGTTGGGCTAATTCAGAAATATGGTACATAAGGAAGTCCTCTCAACAGATGCGGCATCATAAACTATAAAGCTTTAGACAGGTCAAGCTACATTTTAGACAAAAGAACATAGGACACCCATAATTTCCCCCTCGCCATTCCCTGCTGTGAATGCCCGGGGACAAAAGAACATAGGACAGCCATAATTTTTCACCAATAATGTAAAAAGCCTGTTGCTTGTGGAATGGTTTGTTTTTTTTAGACTCAATTTAACAAAACATTTGGCTGTCCAATGTTGGTTTTATGTGGCAATTTTTAAAGCTCTTAGATATAAGAAGAATGAATTAACATATGTGGTTAAGGTGGGATAGCGGATGACTAAGTTTCTGCTATTTATCGTGGTGTTTTTGTTAGTGGCTTACTATCACTTCACTGTTATCAACGCGATGACGTTCACCATAAATGCCATCCTCAGCTCGTGGACCACAACCAATGATCATAGTGATTTCATCTTTAGCATTTAAGTTGAGAAGTTGTTTCACACGCTTGGAATCAAAACCTTCCATTGGGCAGGTATCATAACCTTCAGCGCGCATTGCTGTCATAAAGGTCATTGCAGCAAGTGATGTACTTTTATGTAAACATACACGTAAATCTGCTTTACTTACTTCACGCACCATCGGCTTGTTACGACCTAAATAAGTCACAATCACTTTACGAATTACACCTAGTAAGCCAAAGCGATCATTGCGATATAAAAATGGGATCAGCTTTTCGTAATATTTTAAAGCGCGCTTTGATGTAGCATCTTCACGTCCTTCAAAGGCTTGGCGAATTTGCGCGGCGTTCATTTTTGCACGTTGTTTCCACTTATATGGGGTAGTGGTGATAACAATTAGCTCGCGAGCAGTTTTTGCTGCATTTTGTCCCATGCATAACTTAGCGAGTTGTTGTCGTTTTTCAGTAGTAACAACACGATGGAAAGTCCAGAGCTGCATATTGGAACTGTTAGGTGAAAGGGTGGCTAATTCAAGTGCACGCGTCACCGCTTCATGATCAAAAGTACTATCAGCATCATATTTACGTACTGAACGACGGCTATGGACTAATGCTGCATATTGTTCAGCGTCTAAAGCATTATTAGGTTTCTTTTTATGCTCGTCTAACTTTGAACGTTGTTGCTCTGGTGTATCAATCATGGAATAAACACCCTGTTTATAGATAAAAATAACTGGGCATATTTCTACCTGTTATTGGCTTGTTAAGCAAGTATGT
>CAMQXY010000249.1 GCA_947039005.1 uncultured Photobacterium sp. | reverse complement strand
GATAAAGGCATCAATATCTTCTGCTTTAGTTGCAAAATTAGTGACTAAACGTGCGACACCGTCACCCCAGCGATTCGCTAAGAACTCAAAGCCATGTTCATGTAACGTTGCAATTGTCACTGGTGACATTTTACAAAATACAATATTGGTTTTTGATGGGTGGAGTAGTTCAACACCATCAATACTTGCAATACCATTACGCAATTTTGTTGCCATCGCATTCGCGTGTTGTGCATTGCTCAGCCATAAATCATTACTGATATAAGCATCTATTTGTGTGGATAGAAAACGCATTTTAGACATTAAGTGACCCGCACGTTTACGGCGGTATTCAATCTCATTCTTTAAGCTAGTATCAAATAAGACAATCACTTCAACACCAAAAGCACCATTTTTAGTGGCACCAAAAGAAAGGGCATCGACACCTGCTTTCCACGTCATTTCTGCCGGCGTACAACCAAGAGCATCAACCGCATTGGCAAAGCGTGCGCCATCCATATGATATTTTAAGTTATGGCTTTTACACACATCGCCAATTGCGCGAAGTTCATCAAGAGTATAAACACTGCCTGTCTCAGTTGCTTGAGTCACGCTAACTACAGCAGGTTGCACTGTGTGAACATCACCAATTTTTAATGTGGCGCGTTGGAGTAATTTTTCGGGATCGATCTTACAATCATCGCCATCAATCGTCAGTAGCTTAACACCATTACTGAAAAATTCAGGCGCACCACATTCATCATTATTAATATGGCTATTTGGATGACAAAGTACCGCGCCCCAAGCTGGAGACATTGCAGCTAAACACAGGCTATTAGCTGCAGTACCCGTAGGGACTAAAACTACCGCGACCTCAGTTTCAAACAATGCACTCATTTTACGATCAAGTTCTAATGATAATTCATCGTTACCGTATGGTGTTGCATCGCCAGCGCTAAATTCAATTAAATGCTGTAATATTTGCGGTGAAACACCCGCAATGTTGTCACTGGTTAAACCAATGGTTTTCTTTGTAGCTAAAGGCGAATTTATCATTGTTATCTCCATACAGATTGAATTATCAATATACCCAATTTAATGCTGAAGATACGGTTTTTTATTGTAACGGAACGTGTAATTAGCAGATGATTACAGCCAAACTAAGTGATTAGCTCCAAACATCAGATTAAATCATTATTTAACAATATAAAACCCCCATGATTTTTGATAAATATATGTTAATACAATGAATTAGAGTAACAATAATGAAAAGGATCGCGGCACTAGATAGTATCAGAGGTTTGTTACTATTACTGATGACAATCAATCACTTAATTTGGATCAGTGGTGGATACTCAATCATTCAAACGGTGACTTTACAACCTCTAGGGCAATTTGGTGCAGCAGAGTGTTTTGTATTTATTTCGGGGCTACTTGCTGGGGCAATATATAGCAGAGAATCACTTACAAATTCACAGCTTACCCGTAAAGCATGGTATCGCGGATTCAGTATTTATCGTTATCATATTGCGTGTTTATTGATTGTCTTTGGATGGGTTTTTATTGCTTCACACTTGTTACCGTCTGCGGTGCCAATACTTCAGCAAAGTGCGAATAATGTCTTAGCAGCACCGATTAAAACATTCATAGCAAGCGCAGCTCTGATTAACCAGCCGAACTATTTTGATATTCTGCCTCTTTATATTATCTTCATGTTGTTATTACCCTTATTAGTTGTCGCATACCGTAAAGGGCTAGGGTGGTTGGTGATTAGTGTCAGTATTGGTGTGTGGGGTTTTAGTCATGCCATTAATACAGCAACATTGATCCCGTTATTTAGATTCATATTTTCAGATTCTACGATCCAATTTGGCTATTTTAATATCTTTGCCTGGCAGTTATTGTTCGTAACGGGTTCAGCGCTTGGCTTTATGCTACAAAATAAAACCTTACGCTGGCGGCATCCTGCATTGACGGTTATAGCTACGATCATTGCGACTGGGCTCTTTGCTGCGCACAACGGAGTATTCTCTAGTTTTGGCATTCATCGTTGGATACTGTCTACGTATGCTGATAAACCTGAATTAGGTTGGTTACGAACCTTAAATATTACCGTTTGGGTTTATCTAATTGCAGTCATCATTCAACGCTATCCGAACGCGCTCCATATTAAGGCATTAAGTTATATTGGTCGGCATTCATTAAGGGTGTTTAGCTGGCAAGTTATAGTGGTCTATTTAAGTGCGCCGTTACTGCACAATTTACGGTTAGCGCCTTATTATATTGTGATTGTGGCAATGATAGTCGCTACATTATGGCTGGCGGCATTATTTTCTGAAAAATGGAATACTCATACTGTGAGTCGATTACATTGGGTGAGTGGTCTTAGTGTAATGTTGAGTTTTATCATTGTTGGTAATATTGTCAGTGCAGAGGGTGTTTCCCCGTTAACGATAAAAGTTACCAATATTAATGATCCCAAAACACCTTTTTTCGTCATGGTTTATGACGAGAAAGATGATTTACGCCAAAGAGCCACTGTGTATGTGAAGAATTTTGCGCCGCAACAATTGATGCAAGGGATCATAATTGACGCATTACCATCGGGTAACTATGCAGTGTTTGTATTTCAAGATAACGACAGCAATTACTATTTAACGATAGGCCAAGATGGCATGCCAATTGAACGTTTTGGTTATTCAAACAATCCATTGTTAACAGGGGCACCACAAATGAAAGATGTTATGTTTGCCCACAATGGATCGCAAACTCAAACCATCCAAATACGCTAGCAACGTCAATTATAGATTTGAGTAATTAACGTAAAATTTAAGTGTTTAGCAACATGTAATGTGTAGTGGTATTTAAGGCTGGTATTAATGATTATATCTTATGGTAAATAGATAATACGATTAAACACATTCAAGCCATCAACGGAGAGTGTGTTTATAACCTTAATAATCAATGAGCTAGTTTGATACAGTTATGGGCATTAATTACTGATATCCTATTTAACATAAGGTACATAATGCGCACTGA
>CAMQXY010000248.1 GCA_947039005.1 uncultured Photobacterium sp. | reverse complement strand
CGTGAAAGTGGATCAATTAACGTTGGCGGCAATAAGGTTATGCCTGAAAAAGTGGAGTCTGTACTTGAACAGCACTCACATGTGGTAATGGCAAAGGTTTTTTCCAAAGCTAACCCAGTACTTGGAGCCCTCGTCGCTTGTGAGGTTGTTATTGATGATAAAGCAAAAGAGCTATCTCCTAAAGATGTTAAACGAGAAGTATTATCATTTTGTAAAGAAAGTCTTCAATCATTTGAAATACCAGCATTGTTTAAAGTTGTTGAGACAATAGCAACCAATGCGACGGGTAAAAAGGTAAGAATCTAATGAAAAATGTCATCATTACAGGCTGTGCGAAAGGGCTTGGTTTAGAAACATCGAAAATGCTTGCAGAAGCTGGATACAAAGTAATTGGTATTAGCCGTACACCAACGAATGAATACCAACAACTACAAGCAAGCCACCCTGAAACAGTATTTTTTTATCAATTTGATTTTGCTGAAGTAAAAGAAATATCAGCGTTGGTTAAGCTGGTTACTAAAGAGCATGGGCGTATTTTTGGATTAATTAATAATGCTGCTTTAGGGCATGATGGCGTATTGGCAACAATGCATGAGTCTGATATTTCATCACTCTTAAAAGTCAATGTTGAAGCTCCTATTTTACTGACAAAATATGTATCTCGCTCCATGCTCCTTAATCGTGGTGGTCGAATTGTTAATGTTGGTTCAATTATTGGCTCTACAGGCTTTAATGGTTTAAGTGTTTATGGTGCAACCAAGTCAGCTCTTGGTGGTTTTACCAAATCACTAGCAAGAGAGTTAGGTAGATCTCAAATAACAGTGAATACGCTTGCTCCTGGTTATATGGAAACAAACATGACTGATGGTCTTGTTGGAGATAAGTTAGAAAAAATCAAAAGACGTAGTTGTTTAGGTCGTCTTGCTAATGTTAAAGATGCAGCAAGCATGACTTTATTTTTATTATCAGAAGGGGGCGTTGGTATAACTGGGGCCACTTTTACTGTTGATGCAGGGAGTACTGCGTGATATGGGAATTAAAATCGGTTTATGCGATTTTTCTGAAGTGGACGATTTAATCGCATTTATAGACTCAGACTGGAAAAAAGATCATATCTTTGTGAGAGATAGAAAGCTTTTTGATTGGCAGCATAAAGGGAAAAATAATTATAACTTTGTTTTAGCAAAAAATGATAATGATATTGTTGGTGTTTTAGGTTACATACCTTTATCTCAGTACTCTGATTCATTGATTGAAAATAATGAATTATGGCTCGCTATATGGAAAGTAAAGGACGGAGTTAACAAACCTGGTCTTGGGTTAATGATGTTGAAATTTTTGAATAAAACATATAATAATCCATCCATATGCTCTTTGGGACTTAGTCAGCAAGTTATACCAATTTATAAAGCATTTAAATATAAGGTGGGAGTTTTATCTCATTTAGCCTTTTTTAATGATGATGTGAAATGTTTCAAAATCGGTTCTCCAGTTTTTAATGGTAATAACGTAATTAAGAAGAACGAATTAAGATATAGAGTTTCTGATGAAGTCAATCATGTTGATGAATCATTTTTTAATAGTCATCCAAAAAAAAATAGCGAATACTTGTTTAATAGGTATGTGAACCATCCTAGATATAATTATAAATTTCTTCTCATATGTCGGGATGACGTTCTTCTTTCTATTTCTGTGTTTAGAGAAATTAATATTGATGGAACAAAAATAAGTAGGATTGTCGATGGGTTTGGTGAGAATATAACAAATCCTTTGTTTAGTTATAATATTTCATGTTTTTTGAAAGAGTATGGTTATGAGTATTTAGATTTGGTTTCTAATATAACTCGTATGGAAGGTAGTGGTTTTGTTAGTTCAAGTGATGATGTAATAATACCTAATTACTTTGAACCATTTGAAAAGAGAAATATTAAAACTGATTATGCTTATAAATCTACTGACGATTTTATTATATATCGTGGTGACTCAGATCAAGATAGGCCTAATTTATGAATAAATTAACAGTTGTAATGTATCACTACGTTAGAAATATAGAAGAATCAAGATACCCAGAGGTAAAAGGATTAGAGTTAGATTGTTTTATTAATCAGTTATCCTTTTTTAAGGAAAACTATAACGTAGTTACTATGGAAGATGTAATTTTATCGTTAAGTGGAAAAAGTTTACCACCTAAACCATTACTACTAACCTTTGATGATGGTTATGCAGAACATTTTAATTTAGTTTATCCAGCTCTTAGAGATCTTGATATTCAAGGTTCTTTTTTTATTCCCGTGAAAGCTGTTGTTGAGCATGAATTGTTGGATGTAAACAAAATACACTTCATTCTTGCCTCGTTACATAATGTTAACGATATAATTAATGACATTAGACTGGATGTTTTAACGTATAAGGTACAGTTTAACTTAAAAGATTTTGATGATTACTTTGATGAATTAGCACTAGCAAATCGTTTTGATACAAAAGAAGTTATTTTTGTTAAACGAATGCTTCAACATGCTCTACCAGAAGAATTAAGGAATTTACTATCTAGTAAGTACTTTGAAAAGTATGTAGGTATGAATGAAAAGACATTTGCGAAAGAACTTTATATGAATGAAAGTCAAATCAAGCAACTAGTTAGAGATGGTATGCATGTTGGATGTCATGGCTATGATCATTATTGGTGGAATAAGTTAGATAGCGATTCATTAAAAGCTGAGTTAATTAGATCTAAAGAGTTCTTGATGTCTATGGGGTGTGACATGTCGCACTGGACCGCTTGTTATCCTTATGGTTCTTCAAGTGATTCTGTTGTTAAAGAGTTAGAGATTCAAGGTTGTAAATTGGCATTTACAACTGAAGTTAAGGTTGCAGATATTGAGAGTCATTCTAAGTTATTAATTCCCAGATTAGATACGAACGACTTTCCACCTAAGAGTGATAACTATAAGAAATATTGAACATAAATCACGTAAAATTAATTTCAGAAAGGTTGTAGTGGTCTAATGATCCCGGACACCATTTAAGGTGGTAATATTTCCACCTTG
>CAMQXY010000247.1 GCA_947039005.1 uncultured Photobacterium sp. | reverse complement strand
GTTCAAGTTCAAGTTCAAGTTCAAGTTCAAGTTCAAGTAGAATAAAAAATAGCCGCTAATAATAGCGGCTATTTTTATAGAAAATTATTATCATTATGCACTTGGAGCAGCAGATTCTACTGACACTGCATTTTGTTCCGCCGTAAAAATACGGTTCAGTTCTAACAAAGATAATCGATGTTCAACATATTCATACACATTACCCGCTAAAGCAAGTTTATACAGCATCACTGCTGTTGAATAATCTTGCTGCTGTTGATAGCGTTGTGCTAAATAGAAATAGCCTTCAGTCAGTCGCAAAGCTAACTCTTCATTGTCTTTGCTGTGCTCTGCAATCTCGGTTAAAAATTGATCTTCACTCACTTCACCAAGATACATGCGTACTATCTGCCAACCCCAGTCTTTTTTATCACTGGCGGCATAACGTTGTTGAAGCAAACTATTGGCTTGCTCAGGCGTAAACTTTAAATCATTAACATACAACCAAATCACCCGATAAGGATCATTAATATCCTGTTGGTAATGCGGCAATAAATCATCATTGGCTAACTCGTAACGCTCACCATAATACAGTGCAATACCGCGATTACGATGTGCATAAGGATGATCAGGCGCTAAATCTAAGGTTGAATCAAACGATTCATAAGCAGAATCAAACATCCCCATTTGAGTAAAGATCACCCCTGCTACATTAAATAAATCAGGCTGATTAGGATTAAGATCCAGCGATTTATTAAAATCAAGACGGGCTAAATCACGTAAACCTAAGCTGTCATGCAGCAAACCACGATCATAATAAATGGTCGCTAATGTTGCTGGCGGAATATTGGGTTGGTGTAATATTTGCTCAATCCGCGCCAACTGAATCTGCTGCTGCAAACTAGGTTGATAAGGGATCGCCATGGGTGGCTGGCTCCATTTGGTTGGCATCGCAGAACATCCACTCAGCACCAGCGCAGTAGCAATTACAGCATATCGAATATGGCGTATTATCAACTCAGTTCTCCCTGTGGCATCAATGACGATCCAGCGTCTATGATAATATTTAGATCAAAAAAAGGGGCTTAATAGCCCCTTTATATCATGATATTAACAAAACGTTTAGCCTTGTGGCTGCTCGTCTTGTGCAGGAGCTGCGGCTGGCGCTTCTACTGCTTCTTTCATGCTTAGACGGATACGACCTTGACGGTCAATTTCAAGTACTTTAACTTGAACTTCTTGACCCATCTGTAGGTAATCAGACACTTTCTCTACACGATCTTGTGAGATTTGAGAAATGTGTACTAGACCTTCTTTAGTACCGATAACTGATACAAACGCACCGAAATCAACGATACGCATTACTTTACCAGTGTAAACACGGCCAACTTCAACGTCAGCAGTGATTTCTTCGATACGACGGATTGCTTCTTGTGCAGCAGTTCCTTCTGTCGCAGCGATTTTGATTGTACCGTCATCTTCGATTTCAATAGTTGTACCAGTTTCTTCAGTAAGTGCACGGATAACTGCACCACCTTTACCGATAACATCTTTGATCTTCTCAGGGTTGATCTTCATCATGTGAATGCGAGGAGCAAACTGAGAGATATCTTCACGAGGAGAGTTAATTGCGTTATCCATTACGCTAAGGATGTGCTTACGCGCGCCTTTAGCTTGGTTAAGTGCAATTTCCATGATCTCTTTAGTGATACCTTCAATCTTGATATCCATCTGAAGCGCTGTGATACCGTCATTAGTACCCGCTACTTTAAAGTCCATGTCACCTAGGTGATCTTCGTCACCAAGAATGTCAGAAAGAACAACGAAATCATCGCCTTCTTTCACAAGACCCATTGCGATACCCGCAACAGACGCTTTGATTGGCACACCAGCATCCATAAGAGCAAGTGAAGTACCACATACAGAAGCCATTGAAGATGAACCGTTAGATTCAGTGATTTCTGATACTACACGTACTGTGTATGGGAATTCGTCAACAGATGGCATTACAGCAGCAATACCACGCTTAGCCAACTTACCGTGACCAATTTCACGACGCTTAGGCGAACCAACGAAACCAGTTTCACCTACACAGTATGGAGGGAAGTTGTAGTGAAGAAGGAAGTGATCTTTCTTCTCACCCATGATGCTATCAATGATTTGTGCATCACGTTGTGTACCAAGTGTTGCAGTAACAAGTGCTTGCGTTTCACCACGAGTAAATAGTGAAGAACCGTGAGTACGTGGAAGTACACCAGTACGAACGTCTAGCGCACGAACCATGTCTTTTTCACGACCATCAATACGAGGAAGACCCGCAATGATACGGCCACGAACAACTGTCTTCTCTAAATCGTGGAAGATAGTGTGGATTTCTTTAGTGTTTGCTGCAGAATCTTCAGCAAGTAGCACGTCGTTTAGCTCAGCAGCGATCTCATGGATGCGGTCGTAACGAGCCATTTTCTCAGTGATTTGGTAAGCTTCAACAAGCTTAGCTTCAGCTAACTCAGCGATCTTAGTTTTAAGTGCTGTGTTCTCAACTGGTGCAGTCCAATCCCAAGCAGGAGTTGCAACTTCAGCAGCAAACTCGTTGATTGCATTGATAACAACTTGTTGTTGGTCGTGACCGTAAACAACAGCTTGTAGCATCTGCTCTTCAGATAGGCGATCAGCTTCTGATTCAACCATTAGCACTGCGTCTTTAGTACCAGCAACAACAAGATCTAGACGGCTTTCTGCAAGTTCTTCATTGCTTGGGTTAAGAACGAATTGATCGTTGATGTAACCAACACGTGCTGCACCAATAGGACCATTGAATGGCATACCAGAAATAGCTAATGCTGCTGATGTACCAATCATTGTAACCATATCAGGGTTAACTGCAGGGTTTACAGAAACCACTGTTGCAATAATTTGTACTTCGTTTTTAAAATCGTCAGGGAATAGCGGACGAATTGGACGGTCAATTAGACGTGCAGTCAGTGTTTCGCCTTCAGAAGGACGACCTTCACGCTTGAAGAAACCACCAGGGATTTTACCTGCAGCGTAAGTACGCTCTTGGTAGTTTAC
>CAMQXY010000246.1 GCA_947039005.1 uncultured Photobacterium sp. | reverse complement strand
CTCTCTCTCTCTCTCTCTCTCTCTCAGTGGGTCCCACAGACCAGGTAGCAATGTGTGGCGGATTTGTTGTACATCTATCTATGTATGTATGTATGTATCTATTTATGGAAACCCTTACCATAATAAATGCAGTTGAATGAAATTCTCACAGTATCATCAGAAACATTGATTAGTATACACGTAATTATTAGTTATTGCCATAGTTATTAACTACAAGTGGACATGTTTCATTTGAATACATTTTTACTTTTTTAAACTAATGTAGGCTACAACAAATGTAGTGGTTAATGTTAAACATACAACACAATGTTTCATAACAGGTTTCATTAGGTTTTTATAATCTTATGTTTATATGTTTTTAGATGCCACGCGGCAAGTCGTACCGCCTCTCTCAGGCAGCCAGGAGGAGAGAGGAAGGCCGACGGCCAGCAGAGGTGGAGCTGCTGCCTGCAAGTCCCGAGTTTGTGCCAAGTATGTAGCAGTTGGTTTATTCCATTTTTAATCAAGTTCTATGTGCACAGTGAAGTTGTTTAGTAAATTAGGTCAATATTTGTGTAATCAAGATGAGTAATATTTTTCTTTCTGTGAATAGGCCGTGGTACAGGGACACGCCGTCGTGTGAGCCAGTACCCTGTGTCTGTCTCTGGGAAGACGCACAAGCTGGTTGTTCCGGCTCCTTCTCCTGATAAGAAGGTAATTTATTGTTTAAGAATTTGTTAACAAATGTTCAGAGTAAAAACGTGATTTCTAAAGAGGTTTTTCTATCTTCCCAGTTTGTTCTTATCATAGGAGATTCCCATCTGCGTGCCTTTGCGGATGGGACGGTCGGGATTTCCAAAGGAAGGCTTTCCTTTGGAATCATGTCGACCCCGGGGGCCAGCGCGTCTCATCTGAGGACGGAGCTGATCCACGCGACGCTGCCGCGGACGCCTGATGCAGTCTGCATCGTTGCCCCTGGTAACAACCTGACGACCAGCCCTACCCACGAGGTGGCTGGACAAGAGTTTGGGAAGCTCTTGATCAGCGCTCGTCAGCGTTGGGAGAATGTAAGTTATTTTGTTGATTGTGTGTAACGTGCCAATTTTTGTTCAGTTATTAAAATGCGTAAATGAGGTGTTGCAGTACAGCGTACATGTGTTTAAATGGAATGTCATTTTGAACAAAACTAGATTTGTATTTAAAATCTGTTATTCTGTTATTGTGTAGGTGTTTGTGGTGGACTTTGTTCCACGCCTGACAGTTGCGCCAGAACTGCAGGAGTACATGAGCCGGGAGTTTTGTTCTGTGGCGAAGTCGATGGGTATGTTTCGAACAGATGTTTATGTTACATGTTGAATGAATCATATTTTCTCATGTATTACAAACAGATTTATGCTTACTTTATTTGTTGATATATGCAAGTATATTTATATATAATTTTTTTTTTCATTTCTTAGGTATCGCGTACTACGCCACGTTCGACCACTTCCCCCTCAGTAACCTGAATCTCTGGGTCAGAGATAGTGTAAGTAGCCTACTGTGTGCAAAGGAGGTTGATCATTTACACTTATTTGTAGCTGAATTGATAGTATTATTAATTGAAAGTTAATGTTATTGTTAGTGAATGTATTATTCTATCATTTTCAGGTTCACCTCAGCGATGAGGAGGGCATGGGTATCTTTGCCAAGTTGCTGTGGCATGCTGCCTACACGCAACTGGACGTCCCAGTGCCGGCGCCGGCGCCAACGGCGCCGGATGTTCCCAGACCAGCATCGCCGGGTCCAATCACCCCTCCCAGGGTGATTGTGAGGGATTCTCCCCCTTCCCCCCCCCCCTCTGACCCGTATGTCTGGATGGAAGTGGTGAACGGCAAGAAGGTAATATTCGCATACAGTACTTGTGTTTCCCCACTGATATTTGCAAAACAGTTCATAGTTCAAATTCAAAAATGTTCACCATGCATTCATTTTAATCAAATAATTGTTATTTGTCATTGCAGAGGATCCAAGCTGCGGATCGGCTCTTCAGCCCGTCAAAAAGGCGCCTGGTTCGGCATCAGGTTTGTAGTATATTGTAACATTAATTGTTAACATATGTATATCGATTATATATCTATGCACATTGATTTACTCAACAGTAATTGTGACTAATATTCTGTTTCTGTATTTATTTCACAGGTGGACGGACGTCCCATGGTGCTGAAGGAGTGTTTCATCCCACTCAACCCTGTCATCTTCAGCACCGCCATGTTGGCTGCGATGGACGCCGTGGTTCCAGCTGCTGCTCCACAACACACAAAGGTAAGCTGAAAATGTGATGTGTTGATTGAGGTCTTTTAAAACTCTATCCTCTCCCTTAAATCACTCCTATATATGTTCTAAAAGTGTGTTTGATTTTCTTTAATCAGACACCGTGTGTGGTGGAGCAGCGTCCGACACGTGTTGCCTGCAAGAGGAGACTTGCAATGTGCCAGGTTTGTCTTCATTTCATTTCATTAATGTAATCACTGAATTGCGCAGTACAAATGGTAGGCACCAATAATGCAATCGTTTCTTTGCTTTACTTGTTTAGTACTTTGGCAATTATTGAAAACGATAATAAAATACATGGTTTTGTTTCGTGTAAACAGGTCAAGGCGGCACCCAGCGTTGGGGTGTCTCCCAGGCTGACACGTGCCAGTGTTGTGGTAGCAGAGGAGGAGGTTAGTACCCTTTATTCTTAATCAGTTCAATTCTATGTGCATGTGTCTTTGGCCAAAACAAATTGTGTAATACACATACAAAATTATTGCTATGACTAGCAAGTTCTCTCAAATGCAATAATGACACTTTTGTTCATGTATTTTGAAAAATTTTTTAGGGGGGTGCGACTCCTCCTGCTGCCTTGACCGTGTCCTCGGAGCCCGTGCCTACCACTGCTGTGGAGGAGGTTGGTACACTTTATTCTAAATCAGTTTAATTTTGTGTGCATTGGCCAAAACAAATTGTTCCAAATGATTGTATATGATTAGCAAGTTCTCTCAAATGCAATAATGACAGTTTTGTTAATGTATTTTCTTCATTTTTTTAGGGGGATGCGACGCCGAGTGCCGTG
>CAMQXY010000245.1 GCA_947039005.1 uncultured Photobacterium sp. | reverse complement strand
AATATACCTTGGTTATTGTTTGAAAGATTATCTAAATAGCGAGCTACTTACTTTTAATCTTGCTGTGGTGATCGTGGTGGCATGGTTGCTCGTTCAATGCTGCACTCATACGAGCCCATTTCAAACTCACGGCAAATCCACGGTCGATTTTCGTAAATAGTACATAGCAAAGTATCGCGATCAACAGCGGCGCACCAGCCATCATCAAGGCGTAGCATTACTTCACCACCCCATTCGTCAATATCAATGTATTCTTCAGGTACACCCGTATCAGTAATGATCATCACTTCTAAACGACAGCAACATGCTTGGCAAGTGCTGCAAGTCATACTTGGATCGGGTTCGGTACTTATATTGGTTATATCAATGGTCATCTTTAATCATCGCCATGTTTTCTTGTCCGCATAGTAACTCAAACCCATGCTAAAAACACGGTTCTCATGGCATTCACTCATCGAGCACAATCAATATTCACCGTATACAAAATAAGACAATCATAATATTTAGACGGTAATTCTGTTGATTACCCTTTTTGTACAGATATTTACATTCACCCCCGAAAAATCCATGCTATTGTAATCAAATAAATAACAAAAAATTAACCAAAAGGATGGTTATGCACGATATTACAACAATGATAATTACAGTATTTATGGGCTTTTTTGCCATGATGAACCCGATTGCTAATACTGCTGTTTTTGTCGGAATGACAGGAAATCAAACCCCTGAACAGCGTAGAAAAACCGCCTTTAAAGCCCTTACCGCCGCCTTTTTTATTATCGCCACCTTCTGTCTTTTAGGTAAAGGGATCTTTGAGTTATTCAGTATTACCCTGCCTGCACTGCGATTATCTGGCGGGATTTTAGTCTTTTTAGTCGGCTATCATATGTTACAAGGTGATAGTTCAAAGCTGCATTCAGAATCTAAAGCTGATGACGTTACCGAAGAAAAAGATATTTCTATATCACCCTTAGCATTACCTATTTTAGCGGGTCCTGGCACTATCGCTACCGCGATGAATTACTCAGCATCAGGATCATTTTTACACACTATTATCACGATTGTTGCCTTTGCGACCTTATGTTTAATTACCCTTGTGTGTTTCCTTTACGGTCCGAAACTGGTTGATAAAGTCGGTGAAGCTGGCATTACGATCACTACGCGTCTAATGGGATTAATTTTGACAGTCATCGGAATGCAAATGTTAATCCAAGGTATCCATGACGCTTTCTTATTGTTTGATACTGCCAATGTAACAAAATAATCACCTCAAATTAGTCCCTTTCCCTCAGGGTAACAGTCTTAGTCTTTCTTTTTACAAGGCTGTTATCTTCATTGGTTACATTTTCGCCCTCGACATTTACAAGCAAACCTCTGTATAATGCGCCCCCTTTACATCTATCTCTGTTTTCGTGCATCTTCTTTTGGCTTTGCTGCCAAAAAATCATCGAATAAAACTGCTAGGAATACCTCTTGATATCTACCGCAAACATTACAATGCAATTTGGCGCTGAGCCGTTATTTGAAAACATTTCAGCTAAATTTGGTAACGGTAACCGCTATGGTCTTATTGGTGCTAATGGTTGCGGCAAATCAACCTTCATGAAAATTCTTAGTGGTGCACTACCGCCAAGTTCAGGTAACGTATCAGTTTCTCCTGGACAACGTTTAGGTACCCTAAGCCAAGACCAGTTTGCCTTTGAACAATACACAGTTATTGATGCGGTGATCATGGGTGATGCTGCGTTATGGAAAGTAAAACAAGAACGTGACCGTATTTACGCGCTGCCAGACATGACAGAAGACGACGGCATGGCTGTTGCTGAGCTTGAAAGCGAGTTCGCAGAAATGGATGGCTACAGCGCGGAAAGTCGTGCTGGACAGTTATTGCTTGATGCTGGTATCGATGAAGAACTGCATTACGGCTTAATGTCACAAGTAGCACCTGGTTGGAAATTACGTGTGTTACTAGCACAAGCATTGTTCTCTAACCCAGATATCTTGCTACTCGATGAGCCAACCAACAACTTGGACATCCACACAATCAACTGGCTTGCTGGCGAGTTGAACTTGCGTAAATGTACCATGATCATTATTTCTCACGACCGTCACTTCTTGAACTCTGTATGTACTCACATGGCAGATATCGACTACGGTGAGCTACGTATTTACCCTGGTAACTACGAAAAATTCATTGAAGCATCATCGCTGATTCAAGAGCAACTATTATCAGAAAACGCGAAGAAAAGTGCTGAAATTAATGAACTTCAAGACTTCGTAAACCGTTTCGGTGCGAATGCTTCAAAAGCAAAACAAGCTAGTTCTCGCGCTAAAAAAATGGATAAAATCAAACTTGATGAAGTAAAATCGTCAAGCCGTTTAACGCCATCATTACAGTTCAAACCGGGTAAAGCCCTTTACCGTCAAGCATTGATTCTAGAAGAACTGGGTCATGGCTTTGATGGCGAAACTTTATTTGAAGCTGGCGATTTAATCTTAAACGCGGGTGAAAAATTAGCGATCATTGGTGAAAACGGTGTTGGTAAAACAACAATGTTGCGTTGTTTAGTGAATGAACTAAAACACAACCACGGCGTGATCAAATGGTCTGAAAATGTTTCAATCGGTTACTGCCCTCAAGACAGCTCAGCTGATTTTGATAATGATTTAGGTATCTTTGATTGGATTTCACAATGGCGTACTAAAGATCATGATGATCTAGCTGTACGTAGTATTCTAGGTCGTTTATTGTTCACGGCTGATGATATCAACAAAAAAGTGAAGAACTGTTCTGGTGGTGAGAAAAACCGTTTAATCTTTGGCAAGCTAATGATGCTAAATACTAACGTATTGGTAATGGATGAACCAACCAACCACATGGACATGGAAGCGATTGAAGCACTGAACAGCGCCCTAAAAGTGTATGAAGGTACGTTGATTTTTGTTAGCCATGACCGTGAATTCGTATCATCACTAGCAACCCGTATTATTGATATTCGTGACAAGCAAGTGGTTAACTTCCACGGTACATTTGACGAATACATGTCAAACCTTGCCCTTGAAGGCAAAGTTATTTAA
>CAMQXY010000244.1 GCA_947039005.1 uncultured Photobacterium sp. | reverse complement strand
AAAATCGGTTATTGAGCTTAAATAGAAAGTTACCCCGTTAGCCATTAACGGGGTAAAGTTGAGTCGTTTAGACTGCACCGCCCAGCGAAACTAATAATCCTGCAATTGTACCACTCATTAAATTAGCCAAAATGGCAGCAATGAGTGTACGCCCGCCAATTTGAGACAACTCTTTTCCTCTATTCGGTGCCATGGCACGTAACCCTCCAATAACTAAGGCTAATGATCCAATATTAGCAAAACCGCATAATGCAAATATGACAATGGCTTGGGTTTTTTCTGAGAGTTGATCTGCTACTTCAATAAAACTTACATAAGCAATAAATTCATTCACAATGATTTTCTGACCGATGAACGATGCTGCTTGTACTGCTTCAGACCATGGCACGCCGAGTAAAAACGCGAGTGGTGCTAATAAATACCCTAGTAGTAATTGAATGGTTACGCCATCAAAGCCTAACATTGCAGCAGTACCACCAATAATGCCATTAACCATCGCCATTAAAGCCACTATCGCGATCAACAATGCGGTTACACAGCCCACTTGATGTAAGCCAATCATCGCTCCTTGAGTGATCGCATCTAACAGTGTTTCTGGCTTATCTTCACTTTGCTCAATAATCTGATCCAGATCTTGGCGTGGTGTTTCTGTTTCTGGACACATTAGTTTGGCAAATAATAATCCGGCAGGAGCAGTCATAAAACAGGCAGTAAGAATATATTTAACATCGATACCAAGGTTGATATAGCCAATCATGGTTCCTCCTGCAACGGAGGCTAATCCACCTGTCATAATGGCAAACAATTCCGATCGAGTCATGGTTGCAATAAATGGACGTAAAGTTGTTGGCGCTTCGATTGGACCTACGAATATATTGGCGGTAGCAGACATTGCTTCTGAATAACTGATGCCTAAAGGACGCTTTAATCCTTTACCTAAAAAACCGACAATTTTTTGCATGATTTTAAGGTAATACAATACTGAAATAAGCGCTGAAATAAAGATAACGACACATAGCACATTGATTAAAAATATAAAGCCAAGTTTATATTGTGCTAAGTCACCAAAAGCAAAACTAAGACCATCATTGGCATAGCTAATAACGTTATTGACGCCTGTCGCAATAGCTTGAAGTAACATTTGTCCAGCAGGAACATACATTACAAATGCCCCGAAACCTATTTGAATAATAAGTGCACCAAAGACGGTTCGAAAGCGAATTTTTTTTCGATTTTCCGATAACAATACTGCAATAGCGATCAAAACGATCATGCCAATAATACTGGTGACAATGCTCATAACGATAATATCTCAATAGATTCGAAGGGGCTGTTTAGCGTAAACATCAACAGCGATCGATGCGTTTTATCTATTGTGGAATCAAAAAAAAAGGACATTGGTCCTTTTTGACGAAAACGTTTGCGTAATGACTCAATAAAGTGGCATTTTGCTATTTTTGGATAAGTTTTAGCTCTTGTGTAAGGCTCTCGGTTTCTAATAAGCGGTATTGCTTATGTTGTTTTTCTAATGTGGTTGCGTTCAATAAATCTTTGATTACTCGCCGTAATGCTCGAGGGGTAGCACCAAGTTCGCCTGCATGTTGATCTATATTAAATTCAAACCATCCTTGAGCGTTTAGGTGTGATTTTTTAATCAATAATCGAATCGTATTAAAGCGTAAACTATGTAGGATATTATCCAATGTGTGACCAATAGATTCTTCATAACGGTGAGAAATTAATTGTAAAAAAGCCAAGCCTAAATCGGCATTATTAAGGACTGCATCTATTAGTTTGTGACGCGGAATTTGATGACCAATACCGTTGGTTAATGCTGAAACACTGAACACGCTTGTGCCTTGTTCTCGAAATATTTCCATTTCCCCTAAAATGCCTGAAAAACCTTGTTGAGCATTAACAATATAACACTTACCTACAGGGCTTAGGTACGATACTAAAAAATCACAGTCTTGCACTAAATACAGGGTATCGCTAGCTTCGCCTTGGGCAATAAACATTTGGTTGGCGGTTAATTTAACCGGACGACAGCAGGGTAATTGTAATAAACGTTGATACAGCGATAGATGCAGTTGCTGGGGCATAAGTTAATTTCATTATAATCGAGTAAGTGACGAATATTGAGACTGAAGATGGACAAGTGTCCTTTTCAAGCGCGGAGCTTATCTTTACAGTGCGCGTATCTCAACCTCTTTTTTATTTGGAATTGACACCCTCATGGCGACTCCACACATTAATGCTCAAGCTCATGACTTTGCTGATACTATTTTGATGCCGGGCGATCCATTGCGCGCTAAATATATTGCAGAAAACTTTTTAGAAAACGCACAAGAAGTGACGAATGTTCGCGGTATGCTTGGCTTTACCGGATTCTATAAAGGTAAGCGATTATCAGTAATGGGGCATGGCATGGGCGCACCTTCTGCGTCTATTTACGTCCAAGAGTTAATTACTCATTATGAAGTGAAAAACTTTATTCGTATCGGTAGTTGTGGGGCTATACATGATGATGTGCAGTTGATGGATTTAATTGTGGCGATGGGAGCAAGTACTGATTCCAAAATGAATCGTACACGGCTTCGTGATCATGATTTTGCGGCATTAGCTAATTATGACATGTTACGTACTGCTGTTGATCTAGCAAAAGAAAAGCAGTTATCAGTAAAAGTCGGTAATGTGTTCTCATCTGATTTATTTTACCGTCCAGATGAAGATTTTTATCAGCAATTAGCACAATACGGTATTTACGGTGTTGAAATGGAAGTGTCAGCGTTTTATACCCTTGCTGCACAATTTGGGGTAAAAGCTCTCGCGATTTGTACGGTAACTGATCATATTCTTCGTCATGAAGGTTTGAATGCAGAAGATCGTGTGACGACCTTGAATGATATGATTAATTTAGCTCTTGAAACTGCGATTACGTTGTAGTTGTCGTTGTAATGGCAAAGCGACAACACCGTTTTTGAAGCTCGCTGCTTTAGCTACGAGTAGTTCACTACGGTGTTGTCTCAGTATTATTTAAGCATGCTTATTAATCGTAATAATCAGCGTTTCGCGTAATAATTGCT
>CAMQXY010000243.1 GCA_947039005.1 uncultured Photobacterium sp. | reverse complement strand
CATCATCACTGCCATTAGTGTTATCCCCTGTTGCACTGGTACTGGCGTAACCATCTGCTTCCGCATCAATGGTACTGGTACCAATATAAAGTGTTGATTTATTGATTAACCCATGAGCAGGACCTTGTGCCGCTGAGGTAGTTTGGTAACTGTCGGGCGCATCACCAAAATCATGATCGCCGATATATATACGATGATCTTCAACTTCACCGTTAGTTGCCCCACCGAGTGCTCGTTCATCTTCTGCTGTTGCTGTACCTGAATGGGTTAAGGTATCGGTGGTGAAGCGGAATCGACTTAATGTATACCCTGTTGCAATACCAGGGAAACTCGACCATGTAACGGCAACATCACTACTTGTTGTACCTGTTGGGACTGTAACACTTGCCATTTCATCAGCATCAAAACGGCCATTACGATCAAGATCAATCCAACCATATAGGGTGGCATCACTGCCTGTATTATTGGTGACATTCACGGTGGCGGTGTAACTGCTCGGAGCAGGGCTGTTATCTATCGCAGGCAGAGTCACACCATCTTCATCATCGCTACCGTTGGTATCATCACCATCTGCCATAGTGGCGGCAGAGCTAGCATTAGCATCCCCCTCAGCATCCGGCATGGCCGCACCCATAAAGAGATTATTCGTTAAACCATGATACGGACCATTATCACTGAGGGTACTACGGTAATCGCCTGCGCCCGATGCGGTACCACTGGCACCGTCTTCTGCATCACCAAAGTCAAACTCACCAATCGACACGGTATAATCTTCGACTTCGCCGCCATCAGCAAAGCCACCCCAATCGGTATCGGTTAAGCTGGTATTGGCAATTCGAATACGCAGCCCCATGGTGCCTTGGGTTAAACCACTTAGCCCGTTCCATGTCAGAGTGACTTTATTGGTGCGGTTATTACTGCCAGTTGGGTAATTATCAGGGCTGAATATTGCGTTAGTGAAAGGCGTGCCATTGGCGGCAACATTGAGGTCATCGACCACTTCATCGGCACTGAATGTACCGTCTTGGTTTTTATCTAGCCATGCCACCAGTGTTGCCATCGACCCTGACGCATTATATGCAGATAGTTCAATACTGAATGATGTCGTGCTGGCAGAGACTAATGGTAAAGGTTGCTCAATCCCCGTTTCATCATCGGTACTGGTGTTATCATCACTGTCACTATTTATAGATGGGGTAACGGTAACATCGTTATCAATAGTCGCTGCACCTAAATAGAGGTTACTGACATACGCATGGGCTGGGCCATTGCTCAAAATCAGGGTGTGATAACTGTCGGGCGCATCGCCTAAATCGAGATTGTTCGCAGTTAAGAAATAGTCTTCCACTTCACCGTTAGCAGCAAACCCTAATGAACGCTCATCGATCGTTGCAGTTGCACTATCGTCGGTTAATAGTTCGGTGGTGACACGCAGTCGCATACCATAAGTACGGTTATTAACTGTGGCGACATCGTTAAGCCAGCTTAATGAATAGGTTTGAGTACCGCTGCTAGCAGGAATACGTTGAACACCATATGGTACTGTCACCGCTTGTTGAATGAGTTCATCAGGTTCAAAGCTGCCATCACGATCCCAATCAATCCACGCATATAAATACGCATCTTCTGCTGAATTATTGGTTACCGACACATTGGCTTGATACCCAGCGCCATTGGTCAGCACAGGTAAGGCTTGGGTTAATAATCCCTCTTCATCATTCATGCCATCGAGGTTATCACCATCAGCCGTTAACGATTGCAAATCGGTACTATCAATATCAGGAGCAATGCTGCCTAAATACAGTGAAGGTAAGCCATCTACACTATGATAGGGGCCATTATTAGCCAAATTAGTTTGATAATTATTGGCCGCAGTGGCGCTAGTCGTATCCGGTAAATCACCAAAATCACCGCCGCCTAATAAAATACTGTAATCTTCGACTTCACCATCACTGGCGCTGCCGTTCATGTCCGTTATTGTCAATGGATCGGTCGATAAACGGAAACGAATAAAGCTATTACCTGCGGTAATATATTGTAATTGGGTACTATTGAAAGTGTAAATAAAGGTGCCATTTTGACCCGTTGGGATCGTCACAACCTGCCCTTCTATTGCATCAAAAGTACCGTTACGGTTGGCATCAATCCAACCCACGAGGTAAGCATCATTGCCTGTGGTATTTCTTAACGTTAATTCAACAGGATAAAATACACTATTTAGCGATAACGGCATTAAAGCGGAGGTCACGCCATTGTCATCATCACTGCCACTGTTATCGTCGCCTAGTGCATCACTGGATGCCTGCCCACTGACATCGGTATCAATGGTCGAGGAGCCTAGATACAAGATCGTATTATCTTTGATGACATGGTAAGCGCCGCCTAAAGAGGGATCGATGCCATAACTGGTCGGGGCATCGCCTAAATCAATCCCTTTCATCTCGATACGGTGATCTTCTACTTCACCATAACCATCAACACCTAATGATAATACGTCGCTCATCTCTGAGATGACGCGACTAATTAAGCGTAAACGCATAAATAAATGGGTACTGCTGCTTGGCGAAATACCATTCCATTCAAGCTCTGTATTTACCTGAGTTATCCCAGAAGGAATTTGAACAAGCTGCCCTTCGCTCTCTTCAAACTGACCATTACGGTTAAAGTCTATCCAACCAACGAGTGTTGCTGTTGCGCCAGTATTGTTAGTAATAGGGATATAAATTTTATAATCGGTGGACGTCGCTTGGATCGGCGGAAGATTAAGATCACTTTCATCAGCATTACCATCGGTATCATCTGCGGTTGCATTGGCATCTTGCAGGGTGCCGCTATCAATATCTGGTGCTGTCGTGCCTATATATAAATTAGTATCAATTAAGTGAGCAGGCCCCAAATTGGATTCAGTCGTTTGGTAATTATTAGCTGCTGTTGACGCCGAGGTATCAGGGGCATCACCATAGTCCACTGCGGGATACGCTAACGTACGCCACAATACTTCATTCACCGTTAACGCTTGAGGATAAAAAGCAAGAAATTCAGCAGGGGTATTAACGGTTAAATTAACAATACTCGGTCCCCAAACACCGGGAGCAG
>CAMQXY010000242.1 GCA_947039005.1 uncultured Photobacterium sp. | reverse complement strand
AATGAAGGCATACCGCCTGCAATAGCTGAAAAACAAACTCATTTTATGTCCGGAATAATTGAGCACTACACTCCCTGTCTCTCATCAAGCCACCTATCAAGCGCTCTCTTCTTCTCGTTGATATACCGACTCAGGGCTCTTTAACTGCCCAAGCACTTTGTCGTCGAAAGGCTACAAACTGACATAAGAATCTGAGTAATACACAATCATGTCTTTCTAAACATATCACTCAAGATCCTTCAATCGCAGTGCCTTGCTCTTTAAGCCATCGAGAATCGAGTCCCTAATATGTGATGGAAAGCCTTCTGGAAGCTGAGCTCGCACCTTGTCAATGACCTCATCGACTCTATCTTCTATTTCTATCAAGATGGCAGCCATGACATCAGTATCAAAACCAACAGCCTTTGCTGTTTGAATAAAATGCCTCGGAAAAATCTGTGCTATCGAATACTTCTTACCTTTACTGGCCTTAAGTCCCATAGCAAGCTTAGCATCTCGAATATTGAGTCCCTTACCCCCTATCACGGGATACATGGATATAATGTCGTAAAAGGGCGTTAACCGATAACCCCCACCCGCATCAATAAATAACGAAAAGTTTTTAGCATGACCATCTGTCGCGGCTAGCAACCAAAATAAGACCTGAGACTTCATAAAATCAAGCCTATCCTGATCTGCATTGGTAGAGCCAACTAGATAAGGCATGATCTGTTCAATACCGGGACCACCATGGTTTTCATATTTTTTAGCGGGCGGAACATTTAATGTCTGGCAAAAATCCTCTTGCGGTAAGCGCATAATCCATTGGCCATCACTTGATAACTTACGGTCAAACCGGTCCACTGCAAGTGCCTTTATATCGCCCACTTTGATTATTAAGCAATGCGGTACGGCTAAGCCAAACTCCCTGACTATCATCATGCAAAGGTATTCGTTTTCAACGCTATCAGACATATCAATCCGATATGAATGGCTCTGTATATCACCAATAGGTAATTTAATAATATGCGTTGTGGGTGTTGCTTTTATAGGGAGTTTCCACTGGCCATCAAGATTAAGTAAGGCTGTCTTTTCCTGCGCGCCCGCAATGGAGATCCGAAAATCATCTTCATCATTTAACATGCCCAACGGAATGTCCGACTGGTAACCTTTTAGTACCTTTTCCAATGCCTCATCAGATAAAGGCTTGGCTTCAATCTTTTTAACCTCAAAAGGCTCTTGCCCATGCGGCACTAGCTGCAACGCACCAACACTATCTTGTCCGACTTTACTCAGTAGATCGAATGCTTGTGTCGATTGAGCATTGTGACGAGCAACAATCCGGTTTCTCACTTCAATATTGTCAGGTAATAGGTTATCAAAGAAGTTATACACTTCATCGCCTTTGTACACTTGCTTTCGAAGTGGCATAGATAAGGAGATTGGACGACCACCCTGTGTCTCTAACCACTGCGGTGCGTACTGAAACAAGTGGGAACCTGTTGTCGACTTGCTGAGTTCCCCCACCAGATAGCCATTCATATAAATATCGAGTACAGCCATTACCACTCCTCCTTCCACTCTTGGTTTTGAGCAGAGGCTTGGGTTTGATCATCAAGAGGCTTATCTTTCACATTAGAATGGGCCAGCTCGGGATTTCTAACCTTGATATCTAACTCAAGATTAAGTGCAGATAAGATCTTAAACAGCGTTTCTAATTTCGTAGAATCAGGGTTTTGCTCAAAGCTTGAAACTGTATCCTGACGAATACCAACCTTATTGCCCACTTTGCTTTGCGATAGCTTCATGTTCAATCGCGCATCTTTTAAATACGCACTAAGCTGTTTTGAGTTTGTCACCTTCATTATTGGCCCATCTATGCACTCGATCCCTCCCTAACTTTACACGCCATAACAGGTAAATCAAGCTTTACACGCTAAAGCAGGTAAAATCAACTTTACCTGCTAGAACCGTTAAAACAAACTACAAAGCCTTCTCGCTCGTCACTACAGCCTCCCCCTGTATCTCATCTAGCCACCGTTCAAGCGCAATCTTCTTTTCATTGATATAGTGGCTACCGTTGTAGATCCCTGCGACACCGGAGACTGTTTTGGATTTATATTCGCGCCGCGCTGTGGGCTGGGCTTTGTCTGAACATCCTGATGCCGCCTTGGTTATCAAGGCATTAGACAATGCTTATGAACTTAGAGGAAAACCTAAAGGTGTACTCTTTCATTCAGATCAAGGCTCTCAATATGGAAGCAAAATCTTTCGACAACGATTATGGCGTTACAAGATGAAACAAAGCATGAGTCGTCGTGGAAATTGCTGGGATAATGCCCCCGATGGAGCGTGTATTTCGAAGCTTAAAAACGGAATGGATTCCTGTTAATGGATATAGGGGAATGCAGGAATGGAGGAATGGAGGAAGCCGCAAAAGAGGTGAACCAATATTTGATGGGTTATTACAATTGGCGACGCCCTCATAAATACAATGAAGGCATACCGCCTGCAATAGCTGAAAAACAAACTAATTTTATGTCCGGAAATAGTTGACCACTACATACATCAAAAGAAAATCTAAAGGAAAAACTTCACACTTTTGTGACCTTTTTTAATCAGAATATGGCGAAACCATATAAATGGACTTATAAAGGTCGAGTATTACAGGCTTGAAAAGTGTTCGTGTATTTGCGCTTAGCTGCACTAGTGCAGCTAAGCGTTTATACGCAAGCACATTAGAGTTGCAATATTCGGCTTGTGTAAGTCCATATAAATGCCTTCTGCATATTTTTATGTTGTATGGGTATTTGAGCTTAGCTGCACTAGTTCTTGAATTTTCTTCTGCTCAAGAGTCAGCGCTTTAGTTGATGGTGTTTCACCGTTGCGCTCTTGTTTGAGCTGTTTTACCCATCGTCGAATAATCGTTTCAGCAACACCGAAAGAACAGGCCGCCTGGGAAAATGAGTAACCTTGATCAAGAACTTGACTGGCGACTTCACATTTAAATTCAGTAGAAAAAGTACGACGTTGCTTTGCCATTGAACACCTCTTTTTGCAAGGTGGAAATATTACCACCTTAAATGGTGTCCGGGATCATTAGACCACTACAAACCTTACGACAACTTAGCTCAAATTCTTTTTTTTGATCTGATTAACTGTCTCCA
>CAMQXY010000241.1 GCA_947039005.1 uncultured Photobacterium sp. | reverse complement strand
ACCTCGCCCCCCGAATCATCACAAAACAAGACATACCCAACATAATTTGACATTTTTATTAATAAATCCTCACTTAACTTGATTTAACCCCAAGTATCACTCGCCTATTTGCGTTTACAGTCATGATATCCAATGACTACTTGAAGCTAAAATCATGTCTACTATTAATCAGCAACGCCTTATTAACCATTTCATTGAACTGATCAAAATCAACAGCGAATCACGCAATGAAAAAGCCATTGCCGAAACACTGGCTGAACAATTAGGTGAGTTAGGTTTCAGTGTTCATCGCCTACCTGTACCGGAAGCAGTATCTAACGGCTTTAATATCTATGCGCGTTTAGACGGTAACATCAATGACACTATCGCGATTAGTTGTCATATGGACACCGTTAACCCAGGTAATGATATTGAACCGATTATTGAAGATGGTGTAATTCGTTCAAAAGGCGACACTATTCTCGGTGGTGATGATAAATCAGGTATTGCGGCTATTATGGAAGCAGTGCGTTGTATTCAAGCAGACAACCGTGATCACAAAACCATTGAATTGGCTTTTACTGTTCATGAAGAAGGTGGCTTACAAGGTTCTAAACTGTTTGATATGAGCTACATTACAGCCGATAAGGCGATAGTGTTAGATTCTGGCGGTGCCATTGGTGCAATCGTTACCACAGCGCCCGGTCAGCAAAGTTTAAAAATTACCATTACAGGCAAACCCGCCCACGCAGGTTTAGCACCAGAAGAAGGCATTAATGCACTAACCGTTGCGGCTGATGCGATCACTAACATGCGTTTATCTCGTATTGATGAAGAAACCACCGCGAACATTGGGGTTGTTCAAGGCGGACAAGTGACTAATATCGTGATGCCGTCACTCTATCTTGCCGCAGAAGCACGTTCTTTAAATGATACTAAGCTTGAACGCCAAACGGCACATATGATTGAGACATTTGAACAAGCCGCAGCTAAACATGGTGCTCAAATCAATATCGAATCAAGCCGTTCTTACAATGCTTACCATATTGAAGATAATGACCCACATGTACAAAGAATCATGGCAGCATTTAAAACTAATGGCTTAACTCCATTCACTAAATCAACTGGTGGTGGCAGCGATGCTAATGTTTTTAATGGTAACGGTTTAAAAACAGTCAATCTTTCAACAGGAATGAGTAAAGTTCATACAACTGAAGAATTTATTACTGTTGATGATATGACAAAAATTACCGAGTTCATGTATACTTTTCTTTCCACCAAAGACTAGAAAATCAAACAAAAACAACAATTAATAACAAAAAATCATAATGCCTTACTTCTTTTTAGTACAAAAAATAACAGTAAGGCGCTTTGTTTAAACATTCACCTGATAAAACCCCGCAACCACTTAATATTATTTACAAATTATATCAATATTCGATTAGAATAAGTTCCTATTCGAACAAATCTGAATAGCATATACTCCATAGAATTCATATTGCTATTACAATTATTGAACGAAAGATATAATCGCTAAATTCTATATCTAATCAGAATAATTTTATCTCCGATATAGATCGTAATATCCTAAAAAGAAGATTTAACGATGGAAATGCAACATCTAACACCCAAAGAAAAAGATTTATTTATTAAAACATTAGCTGAATGTTACCGACGCCTAAAAGCAGCAAGAATCGAAGCAAAAGAACTCACAAAAGAAGGGTTTCAATTAATGTTTCGTTCTGTTTATAAAGATCTTAATAAGATAACGTAAGTCTTATTATTAAACATTGAGGCGTACAGTTATACGCCTCAATATAAAATCCAATTCACTATAGGAGGTTATTTACCACGA
The DNA here is from genome assembly GCA_947039005.1 of uncultured Photobacterium sp. Lineage (GTDB taxonomy): Bacteria > Pseudomonadota > Gammaproteobacteria > Enterobacterales > Vibrionaceae > Photobacterium. The sequence continues at coordinate 1,321 of CAMQXY010000241.1, read as the reverse complement.
AAATATTGTTGAGCAACAAAAGGCATTTTCGTGACAGTCATTGGTAATCGCTTACCACGTACCTCTGCAAATAAAACCGTATCAAGCTGGCTGCAACTCGTTGTAACATATGCCATTGCAACGGGCATCGCTATTGAAGGTCCAAAAGTACCACTGGTCACAATCCCAACTTGATGATTATCAGCATCAAATAATGGACTACCTTCTCGCACCGGTGCTTTAGTTTGCCCCATTAACCCTACCCGCTTACGATCAACCGCTTTAGTTTCCATCTGGGTTAAAATAACATCAGCTCCAATAAAACCACCAGCGCGATCCCCTCCAGTACGACGTACTTTACTGATCCCCCACAATAAACTCGCCTCTACCGGCGTGGTGGTATTATCAAGATCATGCCCATATAAGCACAATCCACATTCTAAACGCAAAGAATCACGCGCCCCTAGCCCAACCCATTCCACATCATGATCTTCAACTAATACAGTGGCTAGCGCGACGGCATGTGAATTCGGTACTGAAATTTCAAAGCCATCTTCACCCGTATACCCCGAACGGCTGACATAACATTCCTGACCTAACAGTTCGATACGAATAGCATCCATAAATACCATCTCACGCACTTGAGGATTTAATTTAGCTAATACTTCAACGGCTTTTGGTCCTTGGAGGGCTAATAATGCGCGATCTTCTATCACTTCAAGCTCAACATCTGCCAACAAATGTCCCTGCAAATGGGCAATATCTTCTGTTTTACATGCCGCATTGACGACAACAAACAGATGATCTCCAAAATTTGTCACCATCAAATCATCTTCAATGCCACCCACTTCATTGGTAAAAAAAGCATACCGCTGCTTACCAACAGGTAAATCGATAATATCAACAGGGACTAACATTTCGAGCATTTTAGCGGCATTTTCACCGCGTAATCTCAACTGTCCCATATGCGATACATCAAATAATCCTGCTGCATCACGGCAATGAAGATGCTCTTTTTTAACACCCAACGCATATTGTACTGGCATATCATAACCCGCAAACGGCACCATTTTAGCGCCCATGTTGAGATGCAGATCATATAACGGGGTATGTAATAAAGGTTGAGACATGATGATTTACTCCCAATAGCAACAGATATTATCCAATGATTGTTTTACCCTACCAAAAGCACAACACGAACGGAAAAGCCAATGATTGATATCTTGATCAGATCCGCAATATTGTTAAATAGCCATGACAACACACAAACCCTTACGTAGTATTCATACCAAGAAATTAACATCCACACGTTAAAAATAAATAATAACAATATTAAATAACA
>CAMQXY010000240.1 GCA_947039005.1 uncultured Photobacterium sp. | reverse complement strand
AAACGTGATCGATTTGATAACCAGCTCTTAGGTACACTTACTGCGATGAAACAAGACCGCCAATCAACAGAAATCACGATCAACTTAACTGACGAAATCAGTATTTGTGCGTTTGTTGATAATCAAGATCTGATGGATGAAACCTTACGCTTAGGAATGCCGATTTATGCACTATTCCATTCAACTCACGTTATTGTGGCAAGCATGTACTAATAACATTCGGTCATAGCACCATGCTCAAAGGAGTGAGCGTATATTATGGGGATTTCTTATGACTCTACACTACATTTGGTTGAAAATGCATTGTAGTTAAAACCTTTATTAATGCAGTCGGTAAAATTAGCATAGTCTTCATATTGCTGAATAATAAGCAAACCACAAGCAATAAAAACAAACCCTAATGTCATTATATTCAACCACATTTTTTGCTGCTTTAATGTACATAAAAAAAATGCGACAGATAATGGTACACAAGCAATACTAATGAACCACAATGTTGATGATGAAAATACCATTAAATAACCGTTCAACTACAATTAAGAATTAATAGCAGTTTAAGGCTTTTTCTGCAAATTATCCTGTTACATTTCAAAAATATACTTATTTGACAAAAAAATGACGCAATAAAGTATATTCTAGAAATTAATGTTGCTTATATGAACGATTTATACTGACTAACCATTGTGCCTGTCGGTATGAGTTACCAACAGAGACAATGATTTTATAGTAACGTTGCACCATAGATAGAGAATTAAATAACAAGCCCACCATCCACTTTTAATACTTGCCCAGTAATAAAGCTTGATTGAGCGCTGGCTAAGAATAATGCACAGTTGGCAATATCTTGTGCCTTACCCATACGCTGCAGTGGTGTTTTTGATGTCATATGATTAATCACTTTTTCCGGTAAATCAACCGTCATGGGTGTTTCTATAAAACCTGGGGCAATACAGTTTGCACGTACTTGTGCACCTTTACGAGCAAACTCTTTTGCCCATGATTTTGTCATTGCAATCACACCTGCTTTAGTCGCGGCATAATTCGTTTGACCAATATTGCCATCAGTACCCACAACAGATGACATAGTGATGATTGAACCACTGCCCGTTTGCATCATCATCGGGGCAATCGCTTGGGTCATATTAAACACCCCTTTCAAATTAACATCCATGACCAGATCCCAATCAGTCTCTGTCATTTTATCAATCAAATTATCACGAGTGATCCCCGCATTGTTAACCAACACATCGATATGACCATATTGTTCGGTGATTTTCCTGACGGCTTCTGCCACACCATCCCGATCACAAACATTGAGTTCCAATGCGGTAACATTAGAAAATTGCTGTTCTAAGTCCGCCATCATGCCCATATTCATATCACAAGCAATCACGCGAGTTGCATTTTGACGCGCAAATGTTTCAACGATACAACGACCAATTCCTTGGGCTCCACCTGTTACAAGACAAACCTTATCTGTTAGCATATTTTTCCCCTTGTTATATTTATTATCGTCCTACAGCGAAAATAAAGATTAAGCGCTTAATCTTTATTTTAGATAAGTCTGACCTAAACATTAGGCTCAATATCGCAAGACACAATTTCAAAAATAAGACAGTTACACTCAAATTTAATCATTAATAAAAGCAACATAACGCATATTACATATACTTTGATCATAGGATCTAATATCAATAAAACGATGACGCAGGGAAAGCAATGCTAGATAAAATTATTTTTTTTCTTCATGTTGTGCGATGCCAGTCAGTCACGGAAGCAGCTAAGCAATACGGTATTTCGGCATCTGCTGGTAGCCGTTGGATCACTGAACTTGAAGAAATGATGGGCATAAGCCTTGTTAAACGAACCACTCGAAAAATTTCGGTCACTCAAGCTGGGCAACATTTATTTCAACGTTTCACACAAATTAATAATCAAATCACTGATGTACTCAATGAAATCCAAAATTTAAGTCAGGAAGATAGTGGCACCATTAAAGTAGCTTGTACCCCACTGTTTGCTAAATATTATTTAAGTGAAATTATCGGTGAATACGTAAGTGAGAATCCGAATATTAATTTTGTAGTCATTGAAACAGCCTTTGAGGTCGATAATGTACATGAAGTAGATTTTGCTATACGTGCTAATGCGACTTATCGAGGCTTTCAAGACAAAGACAGCTTATTGGTAAAACGAACTTTGTTACGTGAGCCACTGAAAGCATGTTGCTCTCCAGCTTACATAGCACGTTATGGACAACCTGTAATACCTAACGATTTAAAAAAACATTTATGCTTATTTGCCACTACGCTTGTGGGGGGGAACCGTTGGATCTTTGAACAAGATGGCGAATATAACTCAGTACAAATTTCACGTACAGTGGAGGTTGATGATAGTGAAATTTTAAAAAATATTGCTCTTGCGGGGGGGGGAATTGCGTATTTACCTTACAGTTTAATTCAGGATGATTTACAGAAAAATAAATTAGTCTCAGTATTAAATAACTATATCAGTAGTGAATTTGAACTAAGCCTGTATTACAAACCAAGAAAACACATGCCTGCTCGCTGTGCGAACTTTAAAGATCATTTACTAAAACGTGTCACTGAGATAAACCTGCGTCGCAATGTCACTTGATATTATCAAAAAATACATACAAAAAAGCCAGACTTTCGTCTGGCTTTTTTATCACACTAGCGCAAATTATGCATCAGTACGTGGTTTACGGTCGCCCGCTGGACGTGCTGCAGCACCATCACGGTTGCCACGGTAGCCACCACGAGTGTCGTTGCCACGGTTGCGATCGAAACGACGCTCGCCACCACGCTCGCCACCACGGTTGCCTTCGCGATTGCCGTCACGGCTACCACGATGACCAGTACGCTCACCACTACGGTTAGCATCACGGTTACCAGTACGTGGACGATGTTCACGTAGAACTTCACCTTCAACAACAACTGCTTTAACGTCATTCTGGCGAATACGTAGTTTCTTCAGTTGTTCTGCTACTTCTGCAGTCATCTTCTTAGGAAGTTGAACAAAAGTATGTGAAGGAGCAAGCTTAATTGCACCGATGAACTCTTTGCTTAAGCCAAGCTCGTTTGCGATTGCGCCAACGATATCTTTAACTTGAACACCTTGCTCACGACCAACTTGTA
>CAMQXY010000239.1 GCA_947039005.1 uncultured Photobacterium sp. | reverse complement strand
GTTGCCATTCAGCCACTAAATTTGATAATGCTTGTTGTTTATCTGCGGCTATTTGTCCCTCTTTTAAAAAATCGACCGCAATAGGCTGACCATTAAATAACTGTAACCAACGTGAGATAACTTCTTCTGGGATTAGCTTTTTCTGCTGCTCCGTATCTATTTTTAGCACCAAATGATAATGGTTACTCATCACAGCATAAGCGCACACATCAATGCAAAATACAGATGCTAATTGTTTGATTTTATTTACTATCCAACCACGACGATGTTGATAGCTTTTACCGTTATACGGGTCGTCCCCACATAAATACGCACGCCGTACGCAGCGATTAATTACATGATAAAAAGGGGTGATTTGAGGCTCTATCAATTTGCGTCTTGAGATTGTCATTTATTTCACCATAAGCAACTTGAAGCTTAAGTGTAGTAGCTCATGGTTGATGTGCAAGGATATGGCTGTCCTTTGTTTTTTGCATGGTTGATGCGCAAGGTTATGGCTGTCCTTTGTTTTTTCTGATGCGGTAATGGTTGATATCAATAAAAAGCGGTGTGAAGTGTTAAAACTTAAAGATGCCAACCTATTGGCATCTCTTCTACTCAAAACTCTTTCCTTTATTTATCTTTTGTAAAGACTAAACAATGTACATTTTCTCGCTTATTCAATAAATCACTACAACTTGTTGTTGAAAGTTCGTGTATACATGCAACAGCATCATCATGAATTTCAGGCTTTTTTTCTATGTAGTCATGGTAATGGCTTTTCATCGCATCACATTTTTTATCAAACGCCTGAACAATCAATGCCTTTGCTTTATCATCAACCTTTTGCTTCATTGCTAAATGTTCAATGGTGCATTTTTTTAAATTATCACACATGGCTGTAATAGCATTATCCATAGGCTTTGCTGCAAACACTTGTAAAGAACTCAAGATCAGTACAAAGATAAGTGAAATTCTAAACATATAAACCTCTAGCATTAATCTGAATAATTACAGTGTAGACGCTTATTTTTATGTTTTATGCCTGTTTAGAATTAATCCATGGTAATTAATAAGCCTTCTGAATTAATCAGAATAAAAAATGAAGCGTAAACTTCAACTGATATAAAGCATTTCATAAAACAGCCCAATTCATTGAAATATAAGCTCTAATTAACAATTATCATTGAAACGTCATAGTAAAAGTTTTAGGTTATGACAAAGCCTTTATTTTCAATATTCCCCTGATGCGTATGCATTTCAATAACGCTCAATTCTCTGAGCCACATCATCGGTCGTAAAAAGGTTAAACCATCAACTAGGCCAAGATCATGAATACAGACACTACCTCAAATAATGCTCCTTTTGGTGCTTTACTCGGCTATGCCCCTGGTGGCATTGCTATCTACTCTTCAGATTACAGCACCATTGATGAGGATAAATATGCCGACGCCTGTGCGATGCGCAGTTATGTTCATGGTGAATACATGGGATACAAATGGCAGTGTGTTGAGTTTGCACGTCGTTTTTTATATATCAACTATGGGCTGGTATTTACCGATGTTGGAATGGCATATGAAATTTTCTCGTTACGTTTTTTACGCCAAGTAGTTAACGATAAAATTTTACCTCTCTATGCCTTTGAAAATGGTTCACACCAAAAACCTATTGTCGGATCATTATTGATTTGGCAAAAAGGCGGCGAATTTCAAGACACCGGCCACGTTGCCATTATTACGCATATTGAAAATAATAAAGTAATGATTGCCGAACAAAATGTTACTTTTGCTCCACTACCATTAGGTCAACAATGGACACGAGAGCTAACATTACATGTTGAAGATGGCTATTACACCATTGAAGATACCTTTGATGATTCTGAAATTCTAGGTTGGATGGCTTACAATGCCGATGCAACGTATAGCCTACCGCAACCCTCTCCCTCACCTGAATTACTAAACATTCAATGCGCCCAACGTTTAAATAGTGGTCAATTTGAAACTAGCTGGTTAGATAGCACAGATCAACTTGAGCAGACTTATTTACAAACTAATGCGAATAAACTGCTTAATGATGATATTTATCGTTATTTTACCATTTCAGAAAGTGCTGAACATGAACTCGCAAAAGCAACTAACGAACTACATTTAATGTACTTACATGCCACTGATAAAGTACTCCAAGATGATAATTTATTAGCACTGTTTGATATTCCTAAAATTCTTTGGCCTCGCCTACGTCTATCATGGCAAAAACACCGTCACAGTATGTTAACGGGTCGTCTTGATTTCTGTATGAGTGACAAGGGATTAAAAGTTTACGAATATAATGCAGACTCCGCATCTTGCCATACCGAAGCATGTTTAATCATTCAAAAATGGGCAGAGCAAGGGGGTGATATCGCTGAAAATAGCCCCGCAGAAGACTTACTCAATGAACTTGCTAGTGTATGGAAATATAGCCAAGAATATTCATTTGTTCACATTATGCAAGATGATGATGCAGAAGAAGACTATCATGCATTATTCATGCAAAAAGCACTGTCTTTAGCGGGCATTGAAAGCAAAATCCTCAAAGGTTTAGACTGCATTCACTGGAACCCAGCGGGTCAATTAATTGATGATAATGAACGTCTGATTGAATGCGTGTGGAAAACATGGGCATGGGAAACCGCAATAGACCAAGTACGTGAAGTCAGCAGCACTGAGTATGCGGCAGTGCCTATTCATACTGGTTATCCTGATACCAAAGTACGCTTGATTGATGTGTTATTACGCCCTGAAATCAAAGTGTTTGAGCCACTATGGACAGTGATCCCAAGCAATAAAGCAATATTACCCGTACTGTGGTCTTTGTTCCCTAATCATCATTATTTATTGGATACTGATTTTACCGTCACTGATGAGTTAAAGCGCACTGGCTATGCGATCAAACCTATTGCTGGTCGGTGTGGTAGCAATATAGATTTAGTTAGCCACAATGAATCAGTATTAGATAAAACGGACGGTAAATTTAACGACCAGAAAAATATTTATCAGCAATTATGGTGCTTACCTAACGTTGCTAATAAATATATTCAGGTTTGTACGTTTACTGTTGATGGTAATTACGGTGGTGTTTGTCTACGTTCTGATAACTCATTAGTGATCAAAAAAGACAGTGATATAGAACCATTGATTGTACT
>CAMQXY010000238.1 GCA_947039005.1 uncultured Photobacterium sp. | reverse complement strand
GATGGTTACGCCAGTACCAGTGCAACAGGGGATAACACTAATGGCAGTGATGATGAAAACGGTATCGCTCAGCCATTACCAATTATTTCTGCAAGTAGTACAACATTCAACGTGACGATCCCTGTACGTAATAGTACGACCTCCAGTGTACCGGCGACCTTAATTGCATGGTTAGATACCAATCAAGATGGAACATTTAGCACTGATGAAGCGGTTGATTTGGTCGACTATGACAGCACAGGCGATCAACCTTGGGCTATTAATAATATTGCTTATGATACGGCGAATAAAGACGTCAAATTGACATGGAGTGGCATCTCAGGATTAACCAATGGTTCAATGGCTCTTCGTATTCGTTTCAGTCATGATGAGCTGAGTGCAAGCGATTGGTATGGTATTGCCAGTAATGGTGAAGTGGAAGATTACCTCTATTTAGTCGGTGATACCGATTACGGTGATGCACCTGACAGTGCTGCTAATGTGGGCGTCGATAACTACCGCACCACCTTGAGTGATGACGGTGCGCGTCATATTACATCAACCGATTTATACCTTGGCACCAACGCAACAGATGGTGAAACAGATGCGGCATCGCCGAATGCATTTGCGTTAGGGGATGACAATAATAGCGGAACGGATGATGAAGATGGGGTGCGATATGGCGTACTTTCAACCACACAATCTGATTATTCAGCAACTGTAACCATAACCAATAATAGTTCAGATCCCGCTTACTTATATGCTTGGATAGATTTTGATCGAAATGGCCGTTTTGATCGGGATGAATTTATTGATAGCGGTGTTATGACCATAGCAGCGAACAGCGGTGTGACATCAGACACCTTATCGTGGAGCAGTATGAGTGGTCGCATTAATGATACCGATATCTATTTAAGAGTGCGTTTAACCCATGAGTTATTTGATGATGCTGCCACGGGGGCAAACGAAGATCCACGCAGTTACGGCGCAACCTCATCAGGTGAAGTGGAAGATCACTGGATTATTGTCACTAATAATGCAGACAAAGGTGATTTAGAAGACACTTATTTGACCTCAATGGCGGTTGGTGGCCCTTGGCATACGCTAGATGGTGGGCAAATATTCATTGGCGTAGCAGCACCAGATGCTGAAACGATAGATCAACTCAGTTCAGTGGCCTTAGGTGATGATGCGAATGGGGATGATGAAGATGCGGCCATTAGCGGTGGACAAGAAGGAGATACCGATTACAGCACCACCATTGCAGTGACCAATAGCACGGGGGTGAATGTTTATTTAAACGCTTGGGTGGATTGGAATTTAGATGGGACTTTTGACGCGTCAGAACATGTTAACGATACAGTTGCACCATCCGATACCTCAAAAACATTAACGTGGTCAGGCTTATCGCCATTAGTGCCGGCTTATTACCCGATTCGTATTCGTTTAGGTGATATTGCATTAACTGATACTGGCTTTGTGGGCTACGGTGGTGACGGTGAAATAGAAGATCACCGTATTTTAATTGTGAACGCTCCATTAGGCACTGCCATTTTACCGACGGACGATTATGGTGATGCGCCTGAAAGTTATGGTACCTATGAAGTAGATAATGGCGCTAAACATACCCCATTAGTTGGTTTATTTATCGGGGCAACTGAACCTGATATGGATACTAATGGTCAACCTTCAGTGAATGCTGATGCTGATGATTTAACAGGTTCTGATGATGAAGATACGTTAACGATACCTGTGCTTTCTCCTTCAATGAAAACATGGTCGTTTGATGTGCCAGTCACCAATACCACAGGCAACCCCGCTACCTTATACGCTTGGGTTGATCATGATCTAGATGGACAATTCCAAGCGGATGAAATGACGTTTGTTGCTGTTCCTGATGGTACGACTACAGCTACACTAAATTGGACAAATTTATCCGGTGGCAGTGGTGGTGATATCGGTGATTCTGTTGTTCGTTTACGTCTTACTACCGATGATTTAGATACCACTCAGCCAGATAATGTAGGCACAGCCGATGTGGATGAAAGAGCCCTCGGTGCGGCTAATGATGGTGAAGTCGAAGATCATCATCATAACGTTACCTTTCACTTCTTGCATATTTTACGCAATAGTCCGTATAAAGAAGTTGATGCGAGCATAGTGGCGACGCTAGAGGCACAGTATGGTATTGGCAATGTGACTTATGATAAGTGGACGATGACGACGGTCACTGATCTGGTTTTAGCCGATTTATTTGATTATCAAATGGTGGCCCATGATGCGGGTTATACTGGCGCAGCCACACCAGTTGAATCGGCTGATGATTTGGATGTAATAGTTGCTTATCAACAAGCCGGTGGTGTTTTAATAACCAAACATGAAGGTTTAGTGATCACTGGTGGTGGCACCTTTGTAAACACCTATTTGGCAAATCAATTTGGCTTTCCAAGTGCTATCGCTAATGGAGCAGGTGCTTATTCAGGATCAAATAATTTACCTCGTTTTCATCCATCAACGTCTGCTGGTGGGCTTGCTAAGCAATCTACGATTGTTACGACAGGCTCGCTTTCAACAGTACGAGGGTTAGATCATCGTAGTATTTTATATACAACGCCAGTGGTTGCGGGGTCATGTAATGATATTCATGCTGCTGATTGGTTAGTGCCTTGGAACCCTCAAAGTGATGGTGGCTATAGTTATCCTCGAACTCAACCGGGTTTTTGGTTAGGAACGGGAGAAACGACGGAGTATTTTTCACAATTCTACGTGTCGAATAATGCAGATAATCGTGCTGGAATAGGACGTTATATCTATGAATATTATGAGCAGCCAGTTAGTTTTGAAGATCGCAATGATTGGGTCAATGATCCGAATAATGTCCATCCAAGTTGTAGTGGCGTTGAGGTGGATTTTGGTGATGCGCCAGATGCCAATAGTACGACGGCTGCGGGTAATTACACCACCAGTAACCAATTTGATGGCCCTCGTCATGCCAATAATGGCGAAGTCTATATTGGTAGCGCACCAACAGTTGAAACCGATGCATACGTTAATACTAATGCCGATGGTGATGTTGATGATGGTGTCACACTCACCCCAGCCTTCAGTGGTGAAAATACTTATACTGTCACCGTTAATGCCACCAATGATAAATCGACCGCTGCTAATTTAGTGGCGTGGTTTGACTTTAACCGCAATGGTCAATTTGA
>CAMQXY010000237.1 GCA_947039005.1 uncultured Photobacterium sp. | reverse complement strand
CGATCGAAAATGCCCATCCTTGATATACATTACGATGTGAATCTTGAAGATAATGACGCAATTTTGTCTCTGTATCTGTTAATGGTTTATTGCTAACTGATAATAAATTTATCGCTTGCTGATAGCGTATTTTCGCTTGCTTGTTTTTTTCTAATTTAGCTAACACATCGCCATATGCCGTTAATACAAATACATCAGGTTTATAATCTGATTGAGTCAATAAATATTTAAAAATGTTCTCTGCTTGTTGTGGCTGATGTCGGCTTAAATAAAATGCATAATCTTGCATTAACTGATTATTATCGCCATATCGCGCTTGTATTCGATCATAAACAGCGACTAACTTCTGTGTTTGTTGGGTCTGTTGATATACGTGGAAAAGTGCAATTGCTTCATTTTTATTTTGAAAAGGATCATGTGCCTGTGTTAGTAATCGCTCAGCTTCCACAGTATTACCTAAACGTAAAAAAATCTTACTTCCATCAATACGTTGCCATGATGAGCTATTAACTGAACGTTCACCCCATAAATGTTGGGCTTGGGGCAATAAATCCAGAGCTAATAAACTACTAATGTACTGATGAAATTGATAACTGTTCAACTGTGCTATTGGTACCAATTTCCAATACGCAATCGATTTTTTATTATTATTAACATCAGCATACCAAGAAGCTAATTGTTGATTTTCTATCATCCCTTTTGATTTAACAGCTTCAACCATTGCTATTGCTTCTAACTTATTATTTTCAGCTTTGCATTGAGCTGATGCCATAATAGCAAATGTAGTATCCAGACTAATATTACTCAGTTGCTTACACTGCTTTGCATTAACCCAAAAATCACTCTTTATTTGTTTATTTTTTAATACATATTGATTTAATTGCATTATTTGTGAAAACGAATATACCTCGTTCGCCATATAAGCATCATTCAAAAATTTATCCGTGATTACGGAATAACGTAATCCAGAATTATTGTTTGCTAATAATTTAGAGAGTAATTGACTAATCGCACCATGATCATTCGCTTCTGATAACGCATAGAGTGCTGATTTTAATGAATTAATCTGTCCCTTTGCATAATATAATTTTAGCCAAATGTCGGCAGCTTTTTTATCTTGTTTAAGTTTACTGTAACTTTTGGCCAACATTGATAATTGTGCTGGATCAGTTAGTTTTTTACCTAACAGTGTAATTTCTTTCCAATTATACGTTTTTACATAATAATTGAATAAAATATCAATCCGCTTTTCTTCTAAACGGTGATTAACAAAATAATTATTTTTTAATAATTTTGTAGCATTACTCGCTTCAGCCAAATTAAGCCATTGCTGTGTATTCGTTGCAGGATTACAACCCACAAGTAAGGTTCTTGCCTGTAATTTATTAGGTAATGCTTCTGCAACTTCCTGAGTACATGATGTATATTCTAAATCGGCTTTTTGTGCCATTTGATAAGTGCTCAAACCTTTAAGATCTTGATAAGCAATTAAAGCTTCCTTACTTAACCCTTTCTTTTGCTCAAGATCTTTAAATATAGCTTTTGCTTGAGCGAATTTTTTTTGTCCTAACAAATGAAATGCATATTCAATTAATATTCGGTGTGAAACTGTACTGTTAGGTTCATTAGCTGCTAATCTCAACGCTGATTTCACACGCCCTAGTTGTAAATAAGAAACCGCAAGCATGTAACGATTATCAGCAGATAACTTATCTAGTTGTGCCAAATGAGTCAGCGTATCTACCGTACTGACATAATCTTTCTGCGAAAAAGCAAGTTGAGCCTCAGGTTCAGCGGCAAATTGCACCTTCAGTTCAAACGGAATCGCCTGACTCCAGGCTAATGTTTTTTTCGGGCCATAATGATGCAAGTTAGCATAAAATAATGTTTGGTAACCTAACTCTTTATCATGTATCGACAACCCTTTTAATAGCTGCTGTAGTTCAAAGTAAGTCAGTAACTTAGGTTTATTCAGTTGGATTAATTGTAAACGTGCACGTAATGTATTTTGTTGTGCTTGGGGTAATTTTTCAAGCCAAGGCATTATTCGTTGGTAATCGTTCATTTTTAATGATAATTCAATACCATATTCTAATAATTTATTATTATTTGGGGCTTTTTTTAATGCCTTTTCTAATTCAGAAAATGCTTGTTCATAGTTACAACTTTTTTCGTAACGCATTGCTTTATCAATAAAAGGATAAGTCACGAAATGTTGATATTTCGTCATCCCTTCACCAATAGTTAAATCTAGATCATCAGAAAATGTGGTCGCTGATACCATCATCAAACATAAAGATAACGTATGTAATTTATATTTAGTCATTAAGTATCACTTCTCGTATTTGTATCAGTCGGTCGATACTTACTTCCTGTTTATTTTTTAATGTCATTGCTGCATCAATAGCCTGTGATTGAACATATTGATGAGAGACTAAAAAATCACCAAATAGAATATCTGACGTTCGCGAAAATGCCAAAACTGCTTGATTTAATACGGTTGGTTCTATTAGTTTTAATGCCAACAAATAATCACCTAATTGCATACGAGAAGCATAATATTGATCGATAACATACTGACGATCAGACAACGAAAGTTGTTTCTCTACCACTGCTTGGTCTAATTTAATCGTAGGATTAATATCTTTATCATTTAAATACCAATAGCGTAATCCCAACATAACAGCACCATTAGTGATAATTACCCATGACACATCACACTGTAATTGACGCTTAATAACATTTATTGCTACGGGATTTAAACGTTTATTACTGCCTAAAATGAGTGTTCCATTGTCATACTTAATGGGCAAGACTGAATATTTTAAAGCTAACGTTTTAGGCAATCGTTCGATGGTACGAGGATCTAATTCAAAAGGATCACAAGCTTGATACTCGGCATCAACCTGAACTGCAATTGCCGCACTTAATTGTTCATTAGTGACATAATGTTTTAATACCAAATGTGTACCAAAAAGCATATTCGCCGGTTTAGCCACCAACGCTTGTTCTAATTGCTTTTCAGTGATCTGCCCTTTTTCTATTAGTATTTGACCTAACGGTATACGGCGTATAGTGTCATCAACGATGGGAAAATCATGCGTTGTTTTATCCCAAGCAATACGTCGTGGATCACCTTGCTCTAATACTTGACGTATCGCTCGAACATTGGCAAAAAAGTTAATAATATT
>CAMQXY010000236.1 GCA_947039005.1 uncultured Photobacterium sp. | reverse complement strand
CGGAATGAATACTCGTGTCGCAGTTCGATTTTATAAACTAATAACATTGGTGCGACCTCTTTTAGTCGTGACATGGTACGTACAACCATATTAGCTACGCCACTTCAGTACGTGCAAGTGAAAAGAGACAATAGCGATAGAAAACAAATTAGGTTTGGAGAGCTACTGGATCGTATTAATAAGGCTAGAGGAAAAACACCTCTAGCTAAATGGGTTAAACAAGCCTGTGAAGAAAAGCTAAAGCGTGAAGGTTAAAAATGTTGCGTTCGTTGCGCTAAATTCAGTCGGCTTCACTTAATACTAACTACATTTGTACTTTGCCGCGTAGCACCTTCGTCTGACCTCGTTGATTTTTCTTATCCATCCGGCGCACTTTAGACCCTTTTGTTGGCTTCGTTGCTCGACGCGCTTTTTGGATCACCATCGCACTTTGAATCAATTCTTTTAACCGAGACAATGCTTCTTCACGGTTCATTTCTTGTGTGCGATGCTGCTGGCTTTTTAAGACAATCACGCCATCTTTAGTAATTCGGCTATCTGATAATTTCAGTAAGCGTTCTTTGTAAAACTCAGGCAACGATGACCGATTAATATCAAACCGTAAATGAATCGCACTTGATACTTTATTAACGTTTTGCCCACCCGCACCTTGAGCGCGAATAGCCGTTAATTCAATCTCCCAATCACCCAAACTAACAGTATTAGAAATCACTAGCATCGATATTTACCCCTTCAACGCTATATTTATATTAACGCTATACTATCACACTCATTACACTAATAAGTATTCACCACAAGTAAACAAAAGCTTGCAACACACACCTGACTGTCTAGTTTTAGCACTACTCGGCATTTAAACAATCAAGTATCATACCAATAAACAAAAAATGCCCAACCTATTCATAATAGATTGAGCATCATTATATTAGTGACGTTCTAATATGCTATTTATAGCGATAAATTAGTATTGTGAATTAACCACAACCTCTTCACCATAAATACCATTTTTAGCAATTGGACGATTGGTTGAGTTAGCTGGTCGCATTATACGAATCCCAACGGCTCCTGCATCACGAGCTGCGGTAATATCACCATCAGAATCACCGTAATAAACTTTAATGTTTTCCGCTTTTATATACGGCGTTTTGGTATTGGTTGTTTTACTCGAACCGGCAAAAATAACCTTGTTCATATGCTTAATGCCAAAGACATCTTTTAAATATTGAGTAGTAATTTCGCATTTTGAGGGATCACGACCAGTAATGAAGTAAATATCGTCACCACGCTGTTGGTGCATAGCAATTAATTCTTGACCAATTTGTTTTGGCATACTGAATTTTTCCCACTCACAATTCATTTTATCCCAGAATTTCTGATCTTTTAAATAGCTAAAACTGTTTGGAGAAAAGACTTGTTTGCCACGATAGAAACCCGGAGAGCTGAATAACACAGTATCATCAATATCAAAGCCTACAGCCATCGGTGGCTTACCTTTGAGCTGTTGCGCAATTTGATCCACCGTTACCCAATCAACACTTTTAGGCTCACCCATTTGTGTTAACTGAATAGTACTATAACCTGTTTGTGTTGCAGGTACTTTTGGCTCTGCCATTACAGAACTAGACACAAGACTAAAAGCCAATAAAGAAGAAAGAGTGATCGCAGTAAATGTCTTTTTCATTTTAGAATAAATCATCAAAAAAATTGAATGAATAATCTAACGGTTCATCTCTCTCTATAAAGTGATAATTATCACATTGGCTCATAATTTAATTTGAAATATAAGATACATAAAATACAAACGCAAAAAATAACATTCAGTAATATTCATAACATTTATAAGAATATAATTATCGACACTTCTTACAATAATTAAGAACTAACATTTTACCGAAACAGGTTGAACTAATTTATTCTACTATTACTCTAACCAATAAATATCTATAGTGATTAATAATACAATGAAAAAACTGCTTCTACCTATTATGCTGGGCGCATTGCTTACAGGCTGTAATGAAACAACAACTGTTAACAGCAATGGTGAGTTTACTGCTCAGCAAAAAAATCAAATTGAACAAATTGCTAGCCAATATATTATTAACCATCCAGAAGTGTTAGTAAAAGCTTCTCAAACGTTGCAACAACAACAAATGCAAGCGCAACAAGTTGACGCTAAAAAAGCAGTGATAGCAAATGCCGATCAACTTTTAAACGATAAGACCACACCATTCCTTGGTCCTAAAGACGCAAAAGTGAATGTGATTGAATTCTTTGATTATCAATGTATGTACTGTTCTAAAATTGCCGATACAGTTAAGCAATTAGAAGCAAAAAACCCAGATGTGAAATTCATCTTTAAAGAAACGCCAATTTTCGCATCGCGCTGGGAAGCTTCAAAATATGCCGCTGATATGGGTAACTGGATCTACCAACAAAAAGGTGGAGCAACTTACGCTAAATACCATAATGCAGTATTTGCAACGGGTAAAGATGAAGGCAAGTTAACCAAACAAGATATTAATACTATCGCAACCAGTGTTGGTGTTGATGTCTCAAAGTTTGATGCTAATAATACTTTTATGAATAATTTTGAATTATTTAGCAAGTTAGGTTTCCAAGGAACGCCTGCATTGATCGTGATGCCAAGCAGCAATATCACAACAGATAATGTAACTATTATTAATGGTTATAATCCTGAAGCGCTTACGAAAGCAATCAGTGATCTAAAAGCTAGCACTAAATAACACTGTTCTAAAATAACGATATAAGACATAACAAGACTAATAGTTTTGTTATGTTTTTTTGTAACTTACGTGTACCTACAGCAACACATCCAGATCGCACTTTAACTAATGCTATGATTAGTAGTCATCATTTATTTTAATAACAACAAATTATGCAATAGCAGTAATGGGATCAACGTTATAGTAATCATTTTGGCAGTCATCCCCTACTGTCACATCAATATACTGTTGCACCATATCAATATTTTCAGCTTCCCATAGACACTGAAAGTAACCTTCCTCCACATAAACAAATGTTGAATGAAGTACCATATTCTTAGGTAATTTACCCTCAAAAAACGCAAGATCATTCACTTTTTGTTGTTGATTCAGAAGTTGATGTTGGCTTGCATAAAACATAAAAGCACACACCTTATAAAAATAATCATACTAATAAGTGTAGACACAAAAACTCAAGCTCTTTCCATT
>CAMQXY010000235.1 GCA_947039005.1 uncultured Photobacterium sp. | reverse complement strand
GATGACAGCCATGCTATGCAGCATCATTAGCAGGCAATACTATATCGGTTACGCCGAATATCATCCTCACGTTAATTGTTACTCCAGCGTACGTAATATCAGTACGCTGGGCATAGCCTGTTCATTTTATGTCTATTAATTAACACCCATTAAGGTCTTGTATTTCATCACCGCTTGTTGACAAAAATCGCGCTCATCATCATCTTCAATATTATTGGTTAATTCAGCAAACGCCTCATAACCGACTTTACCGTTTTTCACTTTCCAAACCGTGTAAGAAGCTTGTTTATCTAGCTCTATACGCATTCTTTCACTGTCTGATAATTGGGTTAAATTATACATAGTATTCTCTAGCGACCTTTTGGGTTAATTCTACCCAAGATCATGGTCAAGAAGAACCTGTTTCAATACTCATTCTTTGATAGCTATTGTTATCATTTAAAAACCATTAAATATGATCCCCATCGATGTAATCCATTACATTTTAATGAACCTATATTTTTTAAGTTCAGAGAAGAAAAACCATTAGTTAAAAACTAAATCACTAATTATCAATGAATTAACTATTAACTTTATTGAGAATTACTAAATTATGCGATTAATTAACCCCAAAAAAGAAATCGATACCCTTCACGGTTTCAACAGATTTGGTAATCAATGCTATACATATAGTAAAATAGCCTAGTTTTTGTGACGCAGATCTCAAGATTAGAATATTTTATTTCATAAACTATTGGCATAACTTGAAGCATAACCCTTGCTTCTGAATAACTCATAAACCTAGGAGCACTTCATGGCTACTCCACATATCAATGCTGAAGTTGGCGATTTTGCAGAAACAATTTTAATGCCGGGTGATCCACTACGTGCACAGTTTATTGCAGAAACTTACCTAGAAAATGTAAAACGTGTGTGTGATGTTCGTGGCATGTACGGTTTCACTGGTACTTACAAAGGTAAACCAGTATCAGTAATGGGCCATGGTATGGGTATCCCATCTTGCTCTATTTATGTCCATGAGCTAATCAGAGATTTTGGTGTTAAAAACATCATTCGTATTGGTAGTTGTGGTGCCGTTCATGATGACGTTAAATTAATGGACGTTATCATTGCAATGGGTGCTTCAACGGATTCAAAAGTTAACCGCATTCGTTTTGCTAACCATGATTTCGCTGCTATTGCTGATTACCACTTACTTGAAACAGCGGTAAATCAAGCACGTGCACAAAATGTTGCTGTTCGTGTAGGTAACGTATTCTCTGCTGATTTATTCTACAGCCCAGAAGTAGGTCTGTTCGATAAGATGGAAAAATTAGGCATCTTGGGTGTCGATATGGAAGCTGCAGGTATCTACGGTGTTGCTGCTGAACTTGGTGCTAAAGCGCTAACTATTCTTACTGTTTCTGATCACATTAAACGTGGCGAGAAATTAAGTGCAGATGCACGTCAACATTCATTCAATGAAATGATGAACGTTGCACTAGAAACAGCCATCAATCTATAATTTCTTACGACGGTAACATACCGCCTGTAACGATGTGTCTGTAACAAAAATGCTATAAAAGTGAAAAATGCGTCTTCTCGCTGCATTTTTCACTTTTTTATATCCACAAATATTTATATTACGTAACACAGTAATAATATTAGCAATACCTCAACATCATCATTGCTCTTAGGTATAATCAGCAAACCTAAAATACAGCAAAGCAACTTTTTATGATTTCCGCCTCCTCGACACAACCTATTTTGAATCAGTTGCCTTCAGCTTGTGAAAACATCCAATTAAATTATTGTAAAACTGTCGCTTGTACTAATTTCAGTCGTACCGATCCACAATTATATGTACTGCAAAATAGTAATTTACAACGGCCCGTACTTATTTGCCGAGAATGTGGCGCTTTTCCACCCGTGCTCAGTAATTATGATGTGGTTGCAGAAAAACAACGCTTAAAACAAGAAAACACCAGTGACCTAGCAGCATGTACTAACCCTGAATGTTCACATCACACTTTTCCCGTCTTAACTTATCGTCAGCTTTATCATGCGTTTGGATACAGCGGTGAACGTCAACGCTATCGCTGTAAAGCCTGTCACCATACCTTTGTCGATCCATGGTCAAGCAGTAATAACAAACATCAATTACAGCAAAAATTATTAGCGTATTTATTTACGGGGCATACGGTACGAGAAATTTGCCGACGTCTCGCAATGAATCCAAAGACTTTTTATGATCAACTTAATAATATTGCAGCACGCTGTCGTCGCCAACTGACCATTTTTGATGCGCGGTTATGCAAACAGGCACTAGCGCGTCAGTTTGCCACTGATCTTACGCCGCTACAGCCTCACAGTAATAATGGCGTATTATGGATAGCAACAGCCGAGACAGATTCAGGCTACATTATTAGCCAACATGTGAATTATCAAACGCAACCCGCAGCGACATATGTTGATCACCATGATGCATATCGTGCAGGTACACGCTTTATCGCACCACATAGTTACCATCATCTTCACGATCGACCAACAACATCACAGGGGCTATTAGCACATATTGATGCCACTTATCGCCAAATTTTAGCGCGTAAAAATATGGAAAATCCGCTAAGTGGTGAAGTGACGATTAACTATCCGACCAAAGGTTGTCTGATCCGTCCTCAATATACGGTATATAGCCATTTTTTATATTTACGCGAATTACTCAATCCAAGCATTCCTAGCTTAGCGGTATTTATGCCTCAAGAAACCTTATTACGCTCGGCTTGTCTGTCTGTTTTTATTGATCGTATTAATAACCATACTATTGATCCTCTTTATGTTGTTGAAGATAACAGCTGGCAACACGGTCAGCAGGTTGCAAAAATTGATATCGTATTAATGGGATGGTGGCGAGATCGATGGGCATTTAGTCGTAATAAAAGCGGTAATAAAGGCATTTGTCATCTTGGCGGCAATAAAAAAGATCAGCAACATTGGTTAACGATTGCCACCCACCAAGCAGCAACGGCTTATCAACAACGTTTTCATGATCAATTTAGTCATATGGTTAATGAACCACGCCGTAAACTACGCCCTGCCAGCTTATTACCGTTATTAGATATCTATCGAGCTTGGCATAACCTTTGTCATCAAAATAAAGCTGGGCTCACTCCAGCACAGGCACTGAGGTTAATGTCCTCACCGATGACGCTTGAACAATTATTACAATAACGGT
>CAMQXY010000234.1 GCA_947039005.1 uncultured Photobacterium sp. | reverse complement strand
CACCAATTTTAAGACTGTATTGCATCTCTTTGGTAGTTTTACCATCAGCGATCACATCCACTTCTTTAAAGCTCACTTGAATATCTTCAGCCGTAGAAAAATCCGTGGTGGTCGCAGATAACAAATGCAGTTTAGAACCATCGGTTAAGCCACCAGCACCATCACTAAAGACAGGGCGATAATCACCGTAGCTATTAGGGACATCAGTGAATAATTGATCGCCGGGTAAACTGGTTTTTACGTTAACCGATTTATCTATTTGAGCATAACGTGACTGGCTATCACCGTGATAACCCATGCTACCATCAGTGGCTTCCATAAACGGTTTGGTATCAGATTGATTACCTGCAAAAACATAATTACCCGCTTCATCACGGCTATTGGCTAATTCAAGTAAGCCATCACGCAAGCTAATTAATTCATCTTTAAATGCGGTGCGGTCGTTACTTGCCATCGCGCCATTGATCATACCAAGCACTTTTTGCTTAGTTGCGCCAAGGTTATCTTCAACCCCTGCTATCGCGGTTTCCATAGTTTGAAGGCGATTATTCGCTAATGTGATCGCACTATTATATTGATCGATTTGAGTGAGCTGTTGGCGGTAGTTTTGAATCGTGACCGAGGACACTGGATCATCCCCTGCGGTTTCGACTCGTTTGCCACTGGAAAGTTGACCATTGGTTTGATTAAGCTCGCCTTGCTTACGCATTAAGTTAGAGGTCAAGTTTTGATATTGGCTGGCGGTTGAGACGCGATTGATCATGACAACTCCTCGTTATACTGCGCGCATTAAGGTATCAAAGGTTTCTTTCGCCACCGACATAATCCGTGATGACGCCATATACGATTGCTGAAACTTCATTAAATTGGCCGCTTCTTCATCAAGGTTGACCCCGGATAAATTCGATACTCGCTCTGAGGCGGAATCAAAATCAAGCTGATTCACTTCACTTAATTTATCGGCATTTTTTTTAAGCATACCAACATCAGTGGCTAAACTTTCAAAGACATCAATCACGCTTGATTTACCGTCTGCCATGGTTTTTTGATGCTGGACTTGCTGCATGGCTAAAAAGTTACCGTTGCCACCTTGCGAGTTTTGAGTGCCCAGTTCAATTTCAAAGCTGTCGTTAGCTTTTGCACCTGCTGATAAGGTCATAACGGGTATAGAAGGGGGATCATCATGTTTAAACACAATGGTTGCACTTTTATCAGCGGAATAACTATTATCGACTAATTCAACTTCGGCATTATTTTTTAAATCGGTAACGGTGATTTGATCGCCCGCGGCATTTAACTGCAACTGATACCGCCCTGCTGCATTATCAGGTACAGCAGTCGCTTTAGTGATAGTTGCTGAACCAGTATTCGATTCAGCGGCAATCGCGGTTAACTGACGATGACCCGCTAGCCCACGCGGATCGGTCATTGCGAGTGAAATATCCGCTGCGCCACGACGTAAAGGTTGAATGATGATGGTTTCCGTTTCACCAACCGTTAACGTTGCTGGTTTATTAATAGTAATTTCTAGGCCATCAACCTTAGCAAAAAACTTGCCGTCAGCATCAGTTTCTAGTTGAGTTTTATTACCTTGTTGATCAATCAAGGTATGGCTACTCGCATCACTGACTAATTGATAATCACCCAGTTTAAGCTGGTTAATATCATCAATTTTAACGCTAATATCACTGCTACCAAGGGCACGTTGTGACATCGCCTTGGCACTATTAATATCGTTAAATAATGCTTGTCCTTGCTGACCATTAAGATCAACACCCTGCTGTTGGAGATCGTTCATCTGTGACGCAAAGCCAATCGCCATTTGTCCGAGTTGATCCAAACTTTTATCTATTACGTCATCACGCACCGTTAACATTGCACCTAAGCTGCCACCAATGGTGTCGCTTTTTATTGGTTTGCTGTTGTTGCCATTGATTAACGCGATTTGTTTATTGGCAATATCAGGGTCGCCATCAATTAATTTAAGTTGTGATGCAGTTACCCCTGACACTAAGGTATCACCACTACCGATTATTACAGTGTTCGCTAAACTACCTTTATCTGCCAACACTGTCACTTGAGTATATTTTGCTAATTCATTGATAAGCGTGCGCTGTTGATCAAATAAATCATTACTGCCATCACTGCTTGATTGTTGCTGCAAACTAGTATTAACCGCGGCAAGTTCTTGCCCTAACGCATTGACTCGCTCTAGAGAAACACTCAGTTGCTGATTAACATCGGTACGAATATTGGTGAGGGTTTCGTGGGCATTATTTAAGTTCACTGCCGCTTGATTAGCATGTTCTAACACCGTTTGACGGCTACCAAGATCGCTCGGGTTATCAGCCAATGAACGCACTGAATGATAAAAATCGTTCATACTGTTAACGCTATTAACGGCACTTTTAGAGGTAAAATCATCTAACATGGCTAAGTGCTGTTGTTTAACGTTGGCTTCTTCTAACTGAGTGGTGGAAAGCGTGAGTTCGCGGGCAGCAAATTGGTCATAAGCACGACTAACGTTATCAATGTAAGCCCCAGTGCCATAGTAATTATTACCGTTCCACTGCGCATCATCAGATTTTTGTTCAACAACTTGGCGGCTATATCCTGGGGTGTTGACATTGGTAATGTTATGACTTGCCACATCCAATTGTTTTTGAGATGTGCGTAAGCCACTCACCCCAATTTGCATCAAATCTACCGCCATCGCCTGTTGCTCCCCACTGAAAATTAAACCATTATCAACAACATATTGCGATAATGCTGCGGCTAAACAAGCAAGAAATGAACCACTTTTAAATAAACACGGCTCTAATATCAGGGTTTAAATAAAAACTATCAATTGGCATTTAATTACTTATACTTTTGCCGTTGCTGCCGATATAGATAAAATACCTACAAAAGCAATGGCAAAACAGCCCCTATAACAAAGGATATCGTTAATGAACATTTTACTTTCGGGACTTATTGGTTACGCAATAAAAGAAATCGTAGTGCCGTTAATCACTGACAGCGATGATGATAAACAAGATAAAAAACAAGTGTCTGATAAGGAAGTAGACGGGGCGTTATTTGAGAGTAATGATCTGATTAAAATGGTCTCAAGTCTCATTGATATTGTGGTGTAATATTTTTGCTGCGGTATTAACGATTCATTCTGCTATTGTGATCCCCCTTTGATCACTATTAACTCTGATTACCGTCTCTAATCA
>CAMQXY010000233.1 GCA_947039005.1 uncultured Photobacterium sp. | reverse complement strand
CTCGAATCACAATAAACTCTGCACTTTTTTCATTACTGCTAATACCTTATTGCTGTAATTAGGATCAGTGGCATAGCCTGCCTGATGAATTTCACGAATAAATTGCTGTGGCTGATTACTGTGCGTCAGTGCTTTTGAATAACGTGGATTGTGCTGTAAGAAATTAACAAAATCATCAAAACTGTGTTGATAAGAATCATAAGATCGAAATGCCGCTTGTTCTTGAACGGCAATACCATCATGAAACTCCAATGTTTTAGTGGCAACTTTTTGCCCCTGCCAACGAGGATCGGCTTTAATATTAAATAAATTATTGCTGGAGCCCAGAGCATTATTGATCACTTTTTTCCCCCAGCCGGTTTCTAATGCCGCTTGAGCAATCAATAACGCCGGATCGGTGCCTAATACGCGCGCTGCTTGCTGCGCATAGGGTTTCATGTGACTGACAAAGGCTTCAGCCGAGGCAAAACTTGTCGGCTCTGTTGGCTTTATTGATGATTCGGTTGGTTTGGCAGGCAAGGTTTTAACCGCAACCACTGGCGCAACTTGTTGGGATAACCTCAACTCAGATAACGGCTGCAACAAGGCTTTATCCGTCGAACCTGTGGCTAATGGCAAAGCAACGGTGTCAGCATTAATGGGGCGAATAGCAAATGGCTGCGATTGCTGCTGCGGACGTAACTCCGTTGTTGGCTGGTGTTGACTTAAATCTTGCTGCTCACCACCCAGTTGTTTAACAATCATATCCGCAAGCCCTAAACTACCCGTGGTACTAAGCTGAGATGATAGTTGTTCATCATGCATTTGCTGATAAAATTTACCGTTATTACTGCTCATTAAATCAGATTCAAACGCACTATTAGCTTCACGCATTGATTTAAATAACATCTGGGTAAAAATAGATTCAAACTGGGTTGCCGCTTCACGCAAAGAGCCTTGTTTATCCTCGCTGATCCCTGCGCGTAGACGATCAAGGTTGCTTAAATCATGAATAAAACCAGGCTCTATTTGTTTCATTGCAGATCTCTTTTCTAGTAATGACGCACGAAGTGATTTAGATAATAATCAACTGACCTTCAATAGCACCAGCTTGTTTTAATGCTTGTAAAATTGCCATTAAATCTGATGGTGCTGCACCAACTTGATTCACTGCTCGTACTAATTCATCTAACGTCACTCCCGGCTCAAATTTGAACATTCGCGCATCAGATTCATTGATCGTAATTTGAGAATTAGGCACCACCACTGTTTCACCACCAGCAAACGCATTCGGTTGACTCACTTGGGCATTTTCTTTGATTGATACCGTCATGCCGCCATGGGTAATTGCCGCTGGACGTAACTTGACATGTTGACCAATAACAATGGTGCCAGTACGAGAATTCACAATAATTTTTGCTGAGCCTTCAGCAGGATCAAACTCTAGGTTCTCTACCGTTGATAAAAAGGCAACTCGTTGACTAACATCACGTGGTGCACGAACTCGAATCGAGGTTGCATCAACCGCTGCCGCCATTTGTGGCCCTAAGAACTGATTAATCGCATCTGACATTCGTTGGGCAGTAGTAAAATCAGATTCGTACAAATTAAAGGTTAAGTAATCACCGCGACCAAAAGGGTTTGAGACTTCTTGTTCTACCATCGCACCATTAGTAATTCGACCCACCGTTGGCGTATTGCCGACAACTTTAGAACCATCAGCCCCTTCAGCACTAAAACCACCGACCACTAAACTGCCTTGTGCTATCGCATAGACTTTGCCATCAAGACCTTTTAGAAATGTTTGTAATAACGTACCGCCACGTAAACTTTTGGCTGAACCAATCGAAGACACAGTGATATCAATCGTCTGTCCTTGCTTGGTAAACGCTGGCAAGGTCGCACTAACAGCCACTGCCGCGACATTTTTGGTTTTAGGTTTGGTGCCAACGGGCAATTGAATACCAAAATTTTGCAGCATTGCATTAAAGGTTTGTTCGGTAAATGGGGTCGTTTCACCTGTTCCCGGTAAACCGACCACTAAGCCATAACCGACCAATTGGTTACTGCGCACGCCCGCAACCGCGGCAACATCTTTAATTCGTGCAGCATGAGCTGTGGTGGTAAATAAAGCCAAGGCTAAAATACATATAGTCGATAACTTCAAGCGACTCTCCGATGTAAGTAAATACAATTAAAAGACAAAATTAAGCGTCGAGATTAAAAATCGACATTAAAAAGCGACATTAAAAAAACGTGACAGCCAATTTTGCTGCTGAATATCTTGGCGATCACCCGTACCTGAATATTGAATACGCGCATTAGAAATTCGGGTTGAAGCAATAGTGTTATCTTGATCAATATCATCGGGACGAATATTGCCGCTAACACGAATATATTCTTCGCCAGTATTAAGCGTTAACCACTTTTCACCGCGGATCACTAAGTTGCCGTTACTGAGTACATCAACAACTTCAACAGAAATAGAGCCTTTAATGCTGTTACTTTGATCGGCTGACGTTGAACCCGCAAAAGTATTATTATTTGCCATCGCATAAGACAAGGTGTAATCGTGCAACGTGACAGGCTTACCACCAAGATCGATAGGCTGCATATTAAGATCGGTTTTTTTATCTAAATCAGAACTGGCGCTTTTCTTGGCCGCCGTTTTTTCTTCTAATAAGATAGTCACAATATCACCAATGCCACGCGGCTTAGTATCATCATATAAATCTTGCGCTTGAGCTTGATTAAATAACGATCCCGTTGCGGTCGCATAATGATCTGGCTTCTCTTGAGGACGCACAGGATTCCATGCAGGATCGTTCATTTGAGCATCTTCACGGGCGCGTAAACGATCAATTAAACTTTTTGATTCTGTCTGCTTACCCTCAACAGCATCAACATTAGTGGTGGCTTTCTCAATGTCACTACCAACAGTATCAGGGGTTGACATACAGCCACTTAATCCACAAATCAACGCAATAACGCCCCAGCGACAATAATAATTTTGGTGTACTTTCACAGCCATTCCTTTGCCAATAAAGTTATAATTGCTGGTTAACGTAACTTAGCATTTGGTCAACGGTTGAAATCACTTTTGAGTTCATTTCATAGACGCGCTGCGCTTCAATCATATTGACGAGCTCTTCGGTCACATTCACATTTGATGTTTCAAGCATCGATTGGCGAATAGAGCCAAAACCTTCTAAGCCCGGCGTGCCTTCTTGTGGATCACCACTGGCGCCCGTTGGTAAAAATAAGTTCTGTCCAATCGGTTCCATGCCCGCTGGGTTAATAAAATCAGCTGTCGT
>CAMQXY010000232.1 GCA_947039005.1 uncultured Photobacterium sp. | reverse complement strand
TTCACATTAGGTCGGCCAGAAGGGGCGAAAAATAAACGCTATCCGCTCGATAAACACAAAGAAGATATTAAGAAATATCTAAAACTGGGGTTATCTTTGAGTGCGATTGCGAAGTTGGTTGAAGAGCCGAGATCGACGGTGAATGATTATATAAAAAGATGTGGGTTGAGGTGATTTTGCTTATCAATTACAACACTTTGATATTTATGGTAAAATCATTACACACAAAACAATGCTTTTGATCGGAGATATTTAAGTGGAAACATTGTCTTATCAGCAGTTTTCAGAAATTGATTTAAATGATCCATTCTTTCTAACGTTAAAAAATGATTATGAAGAGTTTCCTAGATGGTTTGAAAAAAAATCGGAAGATCGAGAGTGTGCTTATGTTCTTCGTGATAGGAGCTATAAGATAGAAGGTTTTATGTACCTAAAGATCGAGAATGGTGTTGTAACTGACACCACTCCATCTTTAGGTGATGCAACTCATTTAAAAATTGGTACATTTAAATTTGACTCAGCAGGTACTCGTCGAGGTGAACGTTTTATTAAGAAAATTTTTGATCATGCAATTAAATTTTGTGTGGACGACATTTATGTAACAATTTTTGATAAGCATGATTACCTCATTAAATTAATGCAGCGTTATGGCTTTAATATAATCGGAACTAAAAACACTATAAATGGAAATGAGAACGTGTTATTACGGGATATTCGTGGTGTGTCTGGTAATATGATGCATGATTATCCTAAGTTTGATGTTCGTTCAAATAATAAATATTTACTGTCAATTTATCCAAAGTTTCATACTCGTATGTTACCTGATTCTATTCTTTGTAGTGAATCGCACGATGTAATCCAAGATGTTTCACATTCTAATAGTATCCACAAAATTTACTTATGTGCTATGGAAGGGTTAACCGAATTTAAACCTGGTGACATAGTCGTTACATACAGAACTTCGGATCAGCTGGGTAATGCACGATTTCGTTCAGTAATTACTTCTGTATGTGTTGTCGAAGAATATAAAAATATAGGTTATTTCAACAATCTTCAATCGTTCTTAGATTATGCGTCGTCATATTCAGTATTTACTGAACAGGAACTAACCAGTTTCTTTAATAGCAAGCGTTACCCTCATATTCTTCGATTTATGTATAACACAGCGATGACTAAACGGGTTATTCGTGAAAAACTAATCGAAGTAGTAGGCCTTCCCGAAGATGCTTATTGGGGAGTAATGAAGTTAACAGACGAGCAGTTTAATAATATGCTTTGTTTAGGTGAAGTGGATGCACGTTTTATTATCAATTAAGCCAGAGTTTGTCGAAAAAATCTTTTCTGGGGAGAAAAAATTTGAATATCGCAAGGTCATATTTCGACGTAGTGGCATAACAAAGGTTATTATTTACTCGACTCTTCCTGAAGGAAAAATAGTTGGTGAATTTTCTATTGATAGAATAATTAAGGGTGTGCCAAGAGATATTTGGAAAAAAACAAAGAATGATTCTGGAATAAAAAAAGATTTTTTTAAACAGTATTTTAATGGTAGGCCTGAAGGGTATGCTATAAAAATTAGCGATGTCAAAAAATATGAACGCCCATTTAAATTAAATGAAATTAAAATAAAGGTAACAGCTCCACAGTCATTTATGTATTTGTCAAATGAACATATTAAAGAATTTAAAATGGAATGAATAAATTGGTTTTTATTTCAGGTGTTCATGGTGTCGGAAAATCAACGCTGTGTGGTAAGATAAATGATGCACTTTATATTAAAGTGAAATCTTGTAGCGATATAATTAAAGATAATTCTGTATATATTGAGAATTCGAAAGTAGTCGATAAAGCGGAAGCAAATCAGAATGCACTTATTTTTGGGTTGACTGAATTTCGTAATAATCCTTTACTTCTTGATGGTCATTTTTGCTTGATTGGACAAAATGAAGAGATTATTGAGTTAGACTTTAAAATATTTGATCAAATTTCTCCTACTTTAATTATAAACATTACAGCATCAGCAAAAGTGATTTATCGACGTATGATGGAGAGAGACGGATCCACATTTCCTTTATCATTGATTGATGATTTGCAGATACAGGAAACAAAAAATTCGCATGAATTCGGTAAATTAAGAGGAATTCCTGTTGTTAATTATGAATCGGGAAGCGATGTGTCAAAACTCGTTAATATTATTAAGTAATGGCCTTGAAAGGGCCGCTATTTGCAGTCTTTTCAAGTTACGCCGTCACTCTTCATGTCACCCATAACTCTAAGCTTCTCTCCTGTTACCCACTGAAACTGTGGCCAAATCAGACCTCTTTTCGCAATGGACAAAGCATCGGTTCCAATTGAAATTACCGCGCGTGGGCAGCTATACCGCCCCGCGCATTGGGTTTATTCCTTAAGAATCAAAAAACAACCTTTCGAGCGTTTTATCATGCGAACTTTGAATAAAGGGTTGGGTCTTTAGCGAGAAGCATGAGCACCTTGCTTGCAAGTCCTGTTGGGTTGCGTCGCCCCTGCTCCCAGCTTTTCACTGTGTCGATACTCACATCCATTGCCTTTGCAAGTTCCTTTTGGCTCACATTAAGCTCGGCACGAATCGCCTTTACGTCTGCAATTTCATAGCGTGTGACGTTAGCGGGCTTCATTTCGCCTTTTGAAATGGCAACCGCTTGTTCTAATGATCTCAAAATATCGTTGGAAAGTTCACTCATGCTTATATCTCGTTTTTAAGTAGGCTAACCCATTTTTTCATGGCGTTTTTTTCTGCGTGTGTCAGTGTCTCTTTTTGCCCTTTCTTATAGAGCGTGGCCAGATAGATTTTATCTGGTATCACAAGCAAGTAGACAGTGCGATAACCGCCGCTTTTGCCTGTGTTCTGACTTGCGAGCCTGATTTTCCTAAGTCCACCCGTTCCGACAATCAGATCCCCTATTTCAGGGTTTTTAATGATCTCTGATTGTAGAGTTTTGAATTCATCATCACTGATAAGCGCATTTCGTTGAGACTCAAACAAAGGTGTCTCAATAAATTCTAATGCGTGGTTAATGTGCTCGCCCTCAGAACGGAGTGTAGGAGTACAACGTACTCCTTTCTGGGGAAAAGGCAAGATTTGCTGGTTTGGGGTTTCTGTGGGGTTCGCTTGCCTGGCATCGTCCGAAATCGCGTTTTGTCCGAATTTAATATTTACCCGTCAATATTTAGCGAATTTGATAGAGTCAGGGTGTTTGCCAAATAACAGGTCTAGCCATCCTTAAACTTGTCACTTTTTTTTCAAGGATGGATCTTTCGAGTGGGTCATTTT
>CAMQXY010000231.1 GCA_947039005.1 uncultured Photobacterium sp. | reverse complement strand
TACTGGTATCACTGCGCCAACACCTATTTTCACGCCTGTTGTTGAAGATGATGTGAAGCCACAAGAACTTGTAGCTGAAGCTGTTACAACGGAGACAATGGCAACAATAATACCTGAGCCTGAAATTACTCCAGAACCTGAAGTGATCCTTGAGCCTGAGGTATTACCAGAGCCTGAGCCATTACCACCAAGTTATTTATCTGTTTGTGTGCATGCACGTAAAGGTAAGGTCTTGCGTGGGCCGTCACTTTTTGCATGTTTAGAACGCAATGGATTGATTTTTGGTGAAAATTCAGTTTTTCATCGTCATGCTGATTTAGCGGGTACTGAACCTGTTATTTTCTCTGTGACTAATTTGCTGAATCCCGGTACGTTTCCTGAAACAAATTACCAGCATTTTGAAACTCCAGGTATTGGCTTTTTCTTAATGTTGCCATGTTATGGTAAAGCGTCGAGTAACTTTAATATGATGTTACAAACCGCCCAGCAAATTGCCGATCAACTTAATGCGGATGTAATGGATCAAGATCGTGTCATGATCACCCCTAATCGTATCGCAGCATATCGAGACAAATCAGTAAAATATAATCAATGTTAATCGAATAGATTATTATTATTGATTAAAATTCAGGCTCCTTCGGGGGCCTGAATTTTATTGTATCTATTGTAATAATCATAATGATTTGAAGTTTTGTTAATAATAAAATGATTAATCGACATCTTCTTTAGGTAGAAATTGAAATGAGCACCGATCTTCAGCAACAACTTGCCAGCTTAAAACAACAATTAGATTATCATGGTCATCGTTATTACGTTGAAGATAATCCTGAGATCCCTGATGCTGAATATGATCGCTTATTGCAACAATTATTAGTGATTGAAGCTGAATATCCACAGTGGGTAACTAATGATTCACCTAGTCAGCGTGTTGGCGGTAGTGCACTTGAGGGTTTTACTCAAGTTACCCATGAAATTGCGATGTTATCGTTAGGTAATGCGTTTAATGATGATGATTTGCGTGATTTTCAAAAACGACTTCAAGATCGATTACGTGATAACAGCAGTATTAGCTACTGTTGTGAGCCTAAATTAGATGGCTTAGCGGTTAGTTTACTGTATGAAAATGGGGTACTTGTTCAAGCAGCAACGCGTGGTGATGGCGCAACGGGTGAAAATATCACTCATAACGTGCGTACTATTGGTGCGATCCCATTACGACTACGTGGCGATAACTGGCCACAGCGTTTAGAAGTCCGCGGTGAAGTATTTATGCCGAAAAAAGGCTTTGATGAACTTAACGCTAAAGCACTTAAAAAAGGACTTAAAACCTTTGCCAATCCACGTAATGCAGCAGCAGGCAGTTTACGTCAACTAGATCCTAAAATTACCGCAACTCGTCCATTAAGTTTTTATGCCTATGCAGTGGGCGTAGTAGAAGGACGAGAACTAGCAGTTACCCAGTACCAACGTCTATGTGAGCTTAAAGCATGGGGTCTACCTATGTGCCCAGAAATTAGAATGGTAGACAGTATTGAAGCGGTGATTGAATATCATCAAATGATTGGTGAAAAACGTCAATCGTTAGGTTATGAAATTGACGGTGTAGTAATTAAAGTTGATCGTCTGGATTTGCAACAGCAACTTGGGTTTGTTGCTCGTGCTCCTCGGTGGGCAATTGCCTATAAGTTCCCCGCCCAAGAAGAAATGACCGTTTTAAAGAATGTTGAGTTTCAAGTTGGACGTACTGGCGCAATAACGCCGGTTGCGAAACTAGAACCAGTATTTGTCGGTGGCGTTACTGTCAGCAATGCGACCCTGCATAATGCTGATGAAGTATCACGTTTAGGCGTAATGATTGGTGATACGGTGATTATTCGTCGTGCTGGCGACGTGATCCCTCAAATTGCTGCGGTGGTTGAATCTCGTCGTCCTACAGATGCGATTGCGATAGTGTTTCCGACAGAATGCCCTGTGTGCCAATCTAAAGTTGAACGAGTCGAAGGTGAGGCGGTTGCGCGTTGTTCTGGTGGCTTATTCTGCCAAGCACAACGTAAAGAAGCATTGAAGCATTTTGTATCACGCAAAGCGTTAGATGTTGATGGCTGTGGTGAAAAAGTGATTGAGCAATTAGTTGATCGTGAAATGGTTTCAACGCCTGCAGATTTGTTTAAGTTCAGTGCTGGAGAAGTAACGGTACTTGAACGTATGGGACCTAAATCAGCCCAAAAATTGATTGATGCATTGGCAGCAGCAAAACAAACTACGTTAGCGCGATTTATTTATTCATTGGGCATTCGTGAAGTCGGTGAAGCAACGGCTGCCAATGTGGCTAATTATTTTGAAACCTTAGACGCGATCAGTCAGGCGTCTAAAGATCAATTGATTAAAGTGCCTGACGTCGGTGAAGTGGTTGCGGCACATTTGTTTAATTTCTTCCGTGAACCACATAATACTGCCGTTATTGAAGAGTTATTAGCGCAAGGTATTCATTGGCCTGCCATTGAGAAACCTCAAGCTGGGGTTGAGTTGCCGTTAGAGGGCAAAGTTGTTGTGTTAACAGGATCATTATCACAACTAACCCGTGGTGATGCTAAAGCGGCATTACAGGCACTTGGTGCTAAAGTGACGGGAAGTGTGTCTAAAAAAACCGATTTATTAGTTGCAGGTGAAGCGGCAGGATCTAAATTAGCCAAAGCCCAAGAGCTGAATATTGAAATTTGGGATGAACAGCAGTTAGTTGATTTGATCAACAAGTAATAAAAATAACACGATTTAATATTGAAGCCTCACACTTGTGAGGCTTTTTTTTGGTCGTTATTTGGTTAATCACTAAGGGCAGTATTAAAAATAAACTTAATTTTTGGTATTTATTTAATGGTGAGAATGAAAAATATTTTCAATTGACAGCGCTAGTTTACTATTTGTGGAATTACTAATAGTGCTATTTTATAAATACGACACTGTTCACAATAATAAATGATACATTGATTAACTAATTGTTTTATATGGATTATTTTTTGTTTTTACCCTGGTGATAAAAACATATGACATTGATCACGATAGCGTCAAAAGTTTGCACTCAATCATAGTTTCACTATTAAAAAGTAAGTTCTTATTGATGTTTTGCGCTGCGAAAGTAGTCTTAGTACCGAAGTTACTTAAAAGTTCAATTTAAAACGAAATAATATGAATTGGTTGAAATGATTCGACCGACATATAGGAGATTTACTTGCCACCTTCGGCGGCCAACCTTTCAGGGGCAAGTAAACAGCTAATATCTTTTAGGAGTTATTCCATGGAAAACATGTTCAAACGTACTCT
>CAMQXY010000230.1 GCA_947039005.1 uncultured Photobacterium sp. | reverse complement strand
TTACAAAAAAAAGGCGATTATCTACCATTTCGAAAGTAAGCAATGAGCTATTTATAAGCTATTTATCGCGTGTTTGAGCCTAAAAGACGTCAGCGAAATTGTTATTCTGCAACATGCTGATGGTAGATTCCCTATCACCCTGCGGGCATTCATTGTGGGGAATGATGGGATGGATGGATAATTCTAGGAAAGCCTGAAGTGGTCAAGTAAAACTGGCCACTTCAATCACGGATAAATAATAGCGTTGATTATTATCTAGATTCTTAAATTGAAAGTTATGGATGTTCTATATTTTCCGAGTTTATTACGTCTAATTTTTTATTTGGTTTGAGACCGCAGCGATACATCGCTTTGCTGAACCACTTACGCCGGAAAGCTGAAAGAAGCCATGGATCACTCCCAAATAACGCTCGCAGTATGCTTCAACACCTTGTGAGAGTAATAACTTATAGAGTTGCTCACCCTCATCACGTAACGGGTCAAACTCAGCTGTGATTATACTCGTAGCAGGTAATCCACTGAGATCACAACTTAAAAGGTTAAATTCTGGTTCTGCAATTACTTTAGAGTCATTATTTGCGTATAAATCAAATCCAGAAAGAAGCATATTGGCAGTAATAATATAATCCGATCCATTTTCTCTATAACTCTGTGAGCTACCTATCGGATCCAACATTGGATAGATAAGAATTTGTTTTCGTGGTAACCACTGCTGCAACTTTTTAAGCCTAAGCGTCGTAGCCAATGCTAATTGCCCACCAGCACTATCACCCACAAAGACCAAATGCTCTGAATCACCACCAAACTTGTGACCATGATCCTTAATACCAAGTACAGCTTGGTATACGTCATCGTGTGCTGCAGGATAAACATGTTCCGGAGCAAGTCGGTATTTAATGCAAATAACTATCGAGTTGGACAGCAGTGCGATTTGCCTTAACTGAACATCATGCGTCTCAAAACCACCACTGATAAAACAGCCTCCGTGAAAATAAACCGTAATAGGTAAGTTAGCCTCATTTGTTGGCTTATACACTTTAATCTGAATGCCATTGACTACATCTAAAAATTCATTTTCTATTTTAGGACTCTCGCCAGCTAAAGCTGTACTGCCAATATAACCCGCGCGACGATCTGCAATTGTTAGCTTTGAAGGGCAAGGTTTACCATTAGATTGGAATTCTTCAACTAGCTCTCTGATACCAGCTTCTAGGTGGTTGATCATTTTTTAACTCTATAACTAAAAAAACAAAGGATAATATATCAATATAGAGTCATGTATATACATACAGTTTAAATGTGTGATGCAAATTAGACATAACGATTTCAACACAGGTAAATAGATGCCCTATCGCTCTCGCAGATAATCATTGTGATGGGAATAACGATTGTCAGTTCAGATAATAGCGTTAATTATCATCTAGTTTCTGAAACGGAAAGTTATGGGTGTCCTATGTTTTTTCTAACTCTAGACGAAATTTAATCTAAACCTCAAGATAACTAAGTAAATAATTATT
Source organism: uncultured Photobacterium sp. (assembly GCA_947039005.1). Classification (GTDB taxonomy): domain Bacteria; phylum Pseudomonadota; class Gammaproteobacteria; order Enterobacterales; family Vibrionaceae; genus Photobacterium. The sequence goes on along the minus strand of CAMQXY010000230.1, from coordinate 1,824 downwards.
ATAATTCATAAATTAAGCCATATTATTCTTACTTAACAATAAATAACTCTTATAATTAACAAGCAATGCTATCATTAATAATTATAGTTACATGTAGAAGTGGTAGTTCATACCATTAATTTAGATTAAATGAGATAGTAACAAATGAAAAAGACATTATTATGTATTGGTATTAGTTTGTGTAGTATTAATCAAGCTCAAGCAAATGATCAAAATAATATAGTGGGTTATTGGGTTGGTGCTAATGGTGCTTTTGTTGGGAATAATTATAAATCCGAAAGTTTTTCAAGAGATAATCTCATTCTTAACCAATCTTCAATTAACACTGACTCTGGCAGAATAAATTATTCAGGCGCAGTTCGATCTACGACTATGTATTACAAATCTACTGATTGCTCTGGAACAATATATATAGAAGCAGCAGGAGATCCTCGATTTCCTGGTGAAGAATATGGACCGAACTTTTTATTCTTATCTTCTGATAATACAATAAATAAAAAAGTTATGTTCTATGAGTTGAGTGAGCCTAAACTTATGGGTGATTTTAATTCACAGAGCAACCTCGGACCAGATACTCAACCTATTTGTAAAGAAAACACCCCACTTACTGGATATTATTATGGAATATATATGCAAGCAGTAAGTAACACACCAGAAAATTTTGCTAATAAATATCCTTGGCTAGGTTTTGTTATGGAAAATAGTAATACCCATGAAGCAACACCAATAATAAAAGGAGCTACCCTACCTTTTAAATATATTGAAATAAATAAAGAGCCAAAAACAGATATAGTTGAAGAACCTAAAATTTATCCTGCAGTAGGTAAGCATATTACTGTCAATGTTACTGCACAAGGCAAACTTAGCTATGTGACAGTAACAAAAGGTGGTCCAATTTACCAAGGTGATATTACTTCCAAAAAATTCTCTAATGGTAAATATGATATTACTTTTCCAAACACTTTCATGTCTTCAGAACAAACAAATGACAATACACAATTAAACTGCTCACTAAATAAAGACTCACAAAATTACGTATCAAAAATGAGTATCAGTTGTTACAAACTAAATGATCAACCAATAATTCGTGTTATTACAAGTTCTAATTTTATTCCTTCCAATAGTCGATTTACATTAGACGTACAATGGTAAATTTTAACCATAAATAATAATCTCTTATTCATGATAAATAGACCGCGTTAGGTCTATTTATAAAATCCACCCCATCTATTCAATAAATATCACTTAATAACTTCAACTATCCAGCTATAAATTATTCTCTGACAGAGACAGGACACCTCTATTTATATTCAGTAAGATATCAATACGGGAAAATAGATGTCCTGTAGCTCTCGTGGACACTCATTGTGAGGAATGATGATAGATAATTTCTTAAATAGAAAGTTATGGGTGTCCTCTGTTTTTTGTGGGAAACGTTATTATCCGTCATCTCGGAAGTAAGGAACGAACTATCCGTGATCTACTCACCACGTGATTGAGCCTAAAAGACGCCAGTGCAATCGTTACTATGCAACACGCTGATGGTAGATACCCTATTGCTCTCACGAGTATTTATTGTAGGGCATGACGGAATTGGATGGGTAATTCTAGGAAAGTTATGGTTGTTCTATATTTTTCACACTTCAGATAGGTGTCGGCTGTGCGACACATATCCTTATCAGTTCGTTGTTGCTTTTTGAGGCTTACAGAAATTTCTCAATTAGGACTTCATCAACATACACACCGCCTACCTTGGCATGCTTCTTAGCCGTCCCTACAACTTCAAAACCTTGCTTCAAATAAGCCGTCAAAGCTCGTTCATTG
>CAMQXY010000229.1 GCA_947039005.1 uncultured Photobacterium sp. | reverse complement strand
ATTGTTGATCATAAACAAATGCGTGTATTGGCTATCGACAGTTATAAGCAAGCTAAAACATGGCATGAAAGTCAACGAGAAGCATAATCAAACACAACAATAAATAAGGATATTATGATGATCACGACCAATAATACGGTAATTAACACGTTTATTGAGGTTTATTGTCAGCTTAATAAAGATAATTTATCACTGATCAACAATGTCTATCACTCTGATATTGTGTTTGAAGATCCCGCGCACAAGGTTGTCGGTATTGAAGCATTACAAGATTATTTTAAGGCGCTTTACTGCAATATAAACGACTGTCATTTCACTATTCATCAGGCTGTTGTTGAAGATCATCATGCATTTTTGCAATGGACTATGACGTTTTCTCATCCAAAGTTACAACAAGGAAAGCCACGCACACTGGAAGGGTGTACACAGTTAACTATTGATATTGAACAGCAACGGATTATTTATCATCGTGACTTTTTTGATTTAGGGGCGATGTTATATGAAGGGTTACCTGTTCTTGGGCGTGTTATCAAACACATTAAAGCGAGGTTAGGGCAATGAAACAAGTACTGATTACTGGTGCAAGTTCGGGCATTGGTCTGCAATTAGCCACTGATTACGCGCATGGTGGCTGGCAGGTTTATGCTTGCGGACAAAATCAGCAGCGACTTCAACAGTTAGTGGATAACCTTGAGCTTACCGCGACAGGAAAAATCATCCCGTTAGTGTTTGATGTCACCAACCTTGAGCAAACTCAACAGGTATTATCGCAACTTGAAGCCTTACCTGAGTTGATTATTTTAAATGCGGGTACGTGTGAATATATCGATGATGGCGTGATTGACAGTGATTTGTTTAAGCGGGTATTTGAAGTTAATTTTTTTGGCATCATTCATTGTTTAGAAGCCATGCAATCGCACTTTACTGCGGCAACGCATCTGGTCTTTATTAGTTCATCAGCTGCTTATACCGCCTTGCCTCGCGCTGAAGCCTATGGCGCTTCCAAAGCCGCATTATCTTATTTGGCTAATGGGTTAGCGATTGATTTAAAAGATAAGATTAATACCGTTACTTTAGTTAATCCGGGATTTGTTGCAACGCCACTGACCAATAAAAATGATTTCCCAATGCCGATGATAGTGAGCTGTGAATATGCCTCACGTAAAATACGCCAAGGTATTAGTAAGCAACAAGCAGAAATACATTTCCCCATAAAATTCACCTTATTACTGAAAGCCATTGCCTTATTACCGCTTGTTTTACAACGGGCAATGATTCAACGGATGACAAGGAAAGCATCATGAAGATAGCCATTATAGGATCAGGGATATCTGGATTAACGGCAGCGTGGTATTTACGTCATAAACACAATATTACGCTGTTTGAAGCCAATGACTATGCTGGTGGGCATACCGCAACTGTTGATGTGGAAGTTAATAGTGGGCAATACGCGATTGATACGGGATTTATTGTGTTTAACGATCGCACTTACCCGAATTTTGAACAGTTATTAATGGAACTTGATATTCAAGGTCAAGCCAGTGAAATGAGTTTTAGTGTTCATAATGATAACAATGGCTTGGAATACAATGGTCATGGGTTAAGTTCGTTATTTGCTCAAAAAAAGAACTTATTTAAGCCACAGTTTTTTCATTTTTTATATGAAATCACCAAATTTAATCGTCTAGCAAAGCAAACCGCTTATGAGAATATTGAACAACAACAAACGTTAGGTGATTTTCTGCAACAACATGATTTGAGTGATTACTTTACTGAAAATTATATTCTACCAATGGGGGCGGCGATTTGGTCATCATCATTAGCGGATATGCGCAATATACCATTAGGCTTCTTTCTACGGTTTTTCTTGAATCACGGCTTACTTGATATTGTTAATCGACCGCAATGGTATGTGATCCCCGGTGGTTCGCGTGAATATGTCAACCGAATGCTGGTTGAAATAGAACCGCTTATCAAACTCAATTCACCCGTACAACAAGTGAGCCGTTTAAATGATCAGGTTTATATCACGATTAACGATAGTGTCGAGGTTTTTGACCATGTGATTTTTGCCTGTCATAGCGATCAAGCGTTGGCGTTATTAGCGGATAGCACTACCAATGAACAACAAATTTTATCAGCAATGGCCTACCAAGATAACGAGGTGGTTTTACATACTGATGAAAGCATTTTACCCAATGAAAAGGCGGCGTGGGCTTCATGGAATTACCATTTACCGCTAATGGATGCTGGTTCGCAGCAACAGTTACCTGCCTTGACGTATAACATGAATATTCTGCAAGGCATTGATGCACCCGAAACGTTCTGTGTCACCTTAAATCAAACCCAAGATATCGATCCCAGTAAGATTTTACGCCAATTTACCTACGCACATCCTGTTTTTAATCGCAGCAGTATTCATGCTCAGCAGCAACGACATTTAATTAATGGGATCGAAAACACATGGTTCTGTGGGGCTTATTGGTATAACGGCTTTCATGAAGATGGTGTAAGAAGTGCACTGGATGTGATTGAAGCGATAGTACATACCGATTCTATTACACGTTCACCTTCGAACGATACAACGCATTCAGAGCCAGTTAGTTCGACAATGAATAATGGTCAAGATTATGCGCATCACTAATAGCGGTATTTATAGCGGCCATGTACGACATCGGCGCTTTACACCAGTATTGCATCGGTTTCGTTATTCCATGTTTATGGTGTATCTCGATGTCGATGAAATTGATGCATTGTGTGACAAGGTAACAGGATTTGGACGGGCATGGTTTCATTTTGCTCGCTTTCGTCGCCAAGATTATATTGGCGGTGCAGATGACATAAACCAAGCAGTAAAGGATAAAATTCATGCCCTCACTGGTAAGCGTATTGATGGCAAAGTAAGTATGTTATGTCATCTACGCTATGGAGGTTTGTATTTTAGCCCATTGAATGTGTATTACGTTTTTGATCAGCAAGGTGTTTGGCAATATGTGTTAGCCGAGGTAAGTAATACCCCTTGGAATCAACGACATTATTATGCGATCCCAGCCAAGCAGTATTGGCAGCAAAAGCATTTTATTGATGATAAAGCGTTTCATGTGTCGCCCTTTAATCCAATGGATCAGGACTATGTATGGCAACTTTCTCAACCTGATAGCATTATTAATATACACTTAGAGGTACACTCAAAAAAAGATAGCTTTCATCGGGAAGGTGGAATAATAAGTAATAAAAATAGCAATCATAATGCTGAGTGTCATAACAGTGGTCATCTTAATGGCGATCATCATAAGGTAAACGCAACGAAAGTATTTGATGCCACATTAGCGATGCAAAAGCAGCCATTTACAACCACAACTT
>CAMQXY010000228.1 GCA_947039005.1 uncultured Photobacterium sp. | reverse complement strand
TCACCGAGCACTATTAAGAAAATCCAACTTTAGTTGCAATTGGCTTTTGTACTAGAGGTGATTTTTTCAACCTTAAAGCCTTGTTGTTTCATTAAATTAGGTAGCCCTTGATCGCCAATTAAATGAAATGCGCCAACAACTAGCATAAATTTACCGGATTGGTAGGGGGTCGTATGTGCTAGCGTCTCAGCCCAATGTTGATTACGGTCAAAAATTAAAGCGTCGTCAGTTGTTGGATCAAATTGACTCTCATTAAAGAGCTGTTCAAGCTTTTCTCCGTCCCCGTGTTGCCATACTTTCACTAAGCAGCGCAATGATGATTGGGTTTTATCCCAATCATTAAGCGTTTCAATTAACATCGGTGTGCCATTCTCGGGTAGGCTTTCGAGCATATTAAATTGTTGACTAACACTTTCTAGTTCAATGATAGGTAATTGTTGCTGCTGTGCGCGTTGTAACAGCACATAGTCGATACCATAATCCGATTTAAGATCGAGTTTATTAGCAAGAGTCAGTTGGAGGGTAACTGCGGTTAACCAAGGTGGCTGTTGTAATAATTGATCAAATGAAAGATTGAGTGTTTTACTGATCTTTTGTAATTGTTTGAGTGCTGAATCCGGTAATGCTTGACGAGTAAAAGGTGGTGCAAGAATAGGTATTGCACTTGATTGTTGTAAAATATTAGCTTCTACAATCAGTGCATCAGCTTGTTGCCATTGTTCAAGAAATACATCAGGTAGGGGAAACATGTCTTCTTTTCCCGCATGAATTGAGCCTAAAACATAAAATTCACGTTGTTGGTCATAAATTTTCCAAATAATCGGTTCAGCTAGTGTTGGTTGAGAAATAAAAGGCAAGAGTAATAATGCTTTTGATAAGAGTGATTTAAACATATGCAACCGCTGATTAAGTAGGATTGATTAAGTTATAACAAATATTAGCGCAGAGTGAGATCAAAAAAGGCTACCGAAGTAGCCTTAATACTCTTATTTAGTCACTGGTATAGCACTATTTTGAGTTACGAACACTTGGATGAAGCCAGAACCACCATACAATAAATCCAATTGCAGCAGCGCCTAATAATAAACACATATTATTTCTCCTGGTCTTGTCGGCTTGGCTTAAATAAACGTAACCGATTAGCATTACTTACCACGGTAATGGATGATAACGCCATTGCAGCACCTGCAATCACAGGGCTAAGTAGTGTACCTGTGAGTGGGAATAACACCCCAGCAGCAATTGGGATACCTAATATATTGTAAATAAAGGCACCAAATAAATTTTCTTTGATGTTTTTCAAAGTAGCTTTTGATAGCTCTAATGCATCAGCAACACCATGTAGAGAATGGCGCATCAAGGTAAATTGGGCGCTTTCAATCGCGACATCAGTACCGCTTCCCATTGCGATCCCAACCTCAGCTAACGCAAGAGCTGGCGCATCATTAATGCCATCACCAACCATTACAACTCGTTTGCCTTGTTGTTGTAATAAGGTGATTTGCGCAGCTTTACCATCAGGAAGTACTTCAGCGACAACATCGGTAATACCAAGTTTAGCTGCAATAACCTGTGCAGTTTTAACACTATCCCCTGTAAGCATAACCACATTAAGTCCCATCTTCTGCATCCGTTTAACGGCGGAAAATGAATCTTTACGTAATGGATCACTGATACCAATAATTCCAGCTAATACACCATTTTGTGCTAAGTAAACAGGTGTCGCACCTTGATTAGCAATGAAATCAAAATCTGTTTCAGCATGGATGATTTTAATATTATTCTGATTCATGAACTTAGCGTTACCTAACAGTAGTTGATGTTGATCTACTGTGCCTGAAACACCGAGCCCTGAATAAGTCATAAAATCACTGTGTGGATATAAGTCTAACTGTTGCTGTTGAGCTGATTTAACAATAGCATTCGCAAGAGGATGCTCTGAACCTTGCTCTAAGCTTGCCGCTAATTGAATCAATTGTTCACGAGTTAAGGCATTATAAATTTTATAATCAACAACTTGTGGCTTACCTTCAGTCAAGGTACCTGTTTTATCTAATACAACCGTGTCAATACTTGCTGCTTGCTGCATTGCCTCAGCATCTTTAATTAAAATACCGAGCTCTGCTGCGCGTCCAACACCAACGGTAACTGACATTGGCGTTGCTAAGCCTAATGCACATGGGCAAGCAATAATTAATACTGTTGTCGCGGCAACAAGCATATAAACAGATGCAGGTTGCGGACCAAAATAATACCAAGCCATTGCGGTTAAAATAGCAATGATCATTACGCTTGGTACAAATATACTGGAGATCGTATCGGCTAATCGCGCAAGTGCAGGTTTACTACCTTGTGCTTGGCGTACTAATTGAATAATACGTGCCAGCATAGTGTCACTACCAATATGTTCTGCTTTAAACAGCAAACTACCTTGTTGGTTGATGGTACCTGCTCGGACATGATCACCGATTTTTTTATGTACAGCTAAGGGTTCACCAGTCAGCATTGATTCATCAATATAAGTATTACCATCAATGACGCTGCCATCAACGGCTACTTTTGCACCTGGTTTTAAACGTAAAATCATGCCACTTATAACGGCGCTAAGAGGACGCTCTATTTCTTGACCGTTTTCAACCACAATCGCGGTTTGGGGTTGAAGATCGATCAAGCGCTCTAAAGCCTTTGATGTTCGACTACGTGCTCGCGCTTCTAATGCATGACCAATAGTAATAAGACCGATGATCATTGCTGATGCTTCAAAATACACATGACGCGCAGCTAACGGGAACATATCAGGAGCGATAACTACTGCCATTGAAAATAACCACGCAGCCCCCGTTCCTAATGAAACCAGTGTATCCATGGTGGCGCGATGGTGAAGGAAAGCTTTCCAGCTATTGATATAAAAATCTTTACCCGCGGTGACTAATAATGCCAACGTGATAAGACCAATAATCCCCCAACTTATTTGACTGGTTGTTGAATCAATCACCATGCTACCGCCAAAGATCCCCCAAGCCATTAATGGAACACCTAATGCAAGAGAGGCGGTGGCATTACGTATATGGGTTTTAAATGTTTGCTGGTTTTGCTGTTGTTGACGAATCCGACGCGTTTGGTCATCTTCGCTTTGCTCTGCACCGTAACCCGCAGCCTCAATAGCTTTTATAACTGCTTGTGGTGATACTTGGCCGTAAATTAATGCCGTACGCTCAGCTAGGTTAACGTTAGCACTGTCAACACCGTCTACAGCCTTTATAGCTTTCTCTACTGATGCAACACAACTGGCACAGGTTAATCCTGATAGAAGTAATTGGGTTGCATGGGTTTGAGGTGCAATAATAGGCTCAGGCTCAGGCTCAGG
>CAMQXY010000227.1 GCA_947039005.1 uncultured Photobacterium sp. | reverse complement strand
AATAACAATATTAAATAACATTATTACTCACATAATCTTCCACGTAAGGAATATGGACATGGAAACGACACTAAAATTTACAGCTAGCCATGAATGGGTACGTGACAACGGTGATGGCACCATCACAATGGGCATTTCAGATCATGCTCAGAAATTATTAGGTGATGTCGTTTTTGTTGATCTTCCTGATATTGGAGATGCTGCTGATGCAGGAACAACCTTTTCATTAGTTGAATCCGTGAAAGCCGCCTCTGATATTTATGCCCCTGTAAGTGGTCAAATCATTGAAACTAATAGCTCACTTGATGATAGCCCTGAACTGATAAATGAAGACCCTTATGATGGTGGTTGGATTGCTAAAATAAAATTAGACGATATGTCACAACTCACTGAATTAATAGACAGCAATACTTACCTTGCTTCCATTGCTGAAGACTAACACCAAGGAAAGAAAGATGACTTCTACTACACTGCTCAATGCTCTCAGTGATGATTCTCATTTTGCTCAGCGCCATAATGGTCCTAATTTGTCGCAACAACAGCAGATGTTAGCGACAATTGGCGCATCAAGTATAGAACAGCTCATCCAGCAAACACTGCCAGCAGCTATTGCCTTGCCAGAGCCAATGGTATTGCCGATGCCACAAAGTGAAGCGAATATGCTCGCATCACTCAAGCAAATCGCAGCCAAAAACATTATCAATAAAAGCTATATTGGACAGGGATATTATAATACCTATACCCCCAATGTGATTTTACGGAATATTTTAGAAAATCCAGGTTGGTATACCGCTTATACCCCTTATCAGCCTGAAATTTCACAAGGCCGTTTAGAATCATTACTTAACTTTCAGCAATTAGTCATGGATATGACGGGCATGGATCTAGCGAATGCTTCACTACTTGATGAAGCAACCGCTGCCGCAGAAGCGATGACATTGTGCCTTCGTGCAGGAAAAAGCAAAAGCTCACAGTTCTTTATTGCCACCAATGTCCATCCACAAACCATTGATGTGGTTAAAACCCGTGCCCAATTCATTGGCATTGATATCATCATGGGAGAGCCTACTGAGCTTCATCAACATGAGGTGTTTGGCGCATTATTACAATATCCAGCAACCAATGGTCAGGTTGATGATTTAACCGATATTATCGCCACCGCACACAACAACAAGACTTTAATCACCGTTGCCAGTGATCTATTAGCACTCACCTTGCTCACTCCACCAAGTGAAATGGGCGCTGATGTCGTCATTGGCAGTGCGCAACGCTTTGGCGTACCAATGGGCTTTGGTGGTCCTCATGCTGGCTTTATGGCAACCAAAGATCAATATAAACGTACCATGCCTGGGCGCGTGATTGGCGTATCTAAAGATACCAAAGGCAATCGTGCCTTACGGATGGCAATGCAAACCCGTGAACAACATATTCGTCGTGAAAAAGCGACCTCTAATATTTGTACCGCCCAAGCCTTACTTGCCAATATGGCGGCTTTTTATGCGTTATATCATGGTCCCGAGGGGCTTAAAAAAATAGGGCGACGGGTACATCACCTTACCGCGATATTAGCCGCAGGTTTACGTGATAATGGCTTTATCATTGAAAATAGTACCTTCTTTGATACGCTGACATTGCTCACCGCTGAACATACTGACAGCTTGTACCAACAAGCATTAGATGCGGGTATTAATCTACGTAAATACGATCACAAGCTCGGTATCAGTATTGATGAAACCACGTCAGCGCATGACATTGAGCTATTGTTAACCTTATTAACTGGCAAAGCCTTATCGATTGAACATTACAGCAACGCAATTGCCAATGATGAATTTGCCGCTATTCCAATCACCTGTCAGCGACAGAGTGATTACCTTACGCATCCCGTTTTTAATCGCTACCATAGCGAAACCAACATGATGCGTTATATGAAACAACTCGAAAATAAAGACTATTCACTCACTCATGGCATGATCCCCCTCGGTAGTTGCACCATGAAACTCAATGCATCCGCTGAAATGATCCCTGTTACATGGCCTGAATTTGGTCAATTACATCCATTTGCACCACCAGCACAAACATTAGGTTATCAAGAGTTAGCCCAAAAGCTATCCGCCATGTTATGTACCATTACTGGCTATGATGCCGTATCACTGCAACCGAACTCAGGTGCACAGGGTGAATACGCTGGTCTGATTGCCATTCAGCGCTACCATCAAGCTAATGGCGATAGCCACCGCAATATATGCTTAATTCCAAGCTCTGCTCATGGCACTAACCCTGCTTCTGCGGCAATGGTGTCGATGAAAGTGGTTGTGGTCGGTTGTGATGAACAAGGCAATATTGATCTCAATGATTTACAACTTAAAATTGATCAACACCATGATAATCTGTCTTGCATTATGATCACCTACCCTTCAACCCACGGTGTTTATGAAGAAGGTGTTCAGCAAGTCTGTGAGCGTGTCCATGCTGCTGGCGGTCAAGTGTATCTTGATGGCGCAAACATGAACGCACAAGTCGGATTAACCAGCCCTGGTTTTATCGGTTCAGATGTATCACATTTAAACCTCCATAAAACCTTCTGTATTCCTCATGGCGGTGGCGGCCCTGGTGTCGGTCCTATTGGTGTAAAATCGCACTTGAGTCCTTTCTTACCCGGTCATATTGATAGCCAACAACCACAAAGCAATCAATTCGCGGTATCAGCAGCAGCATTAGGTTCTGCATCTATCTTGCCTATTTCATACGCTTATATTTCGATGATGGGTGAAGCCGGACTGAAAAAAGCCACCGAGTTAGCGATTTTAAATGCCAACTATGTCATGGAGCGTTTACGTCCACATTACCCAATTTTATATCGAGGAACGCAAGGTCGCGTCGCCCATGAATGCATTATTGATATTCGCCCAATTAAAGCTACATCAGGCATATCAGAAGAAGATATTGCGAAACGCTTAATGGACTACGGTTTTCATGCGCCAACCATGTCTTTCCCTGTTGCGGGTACATTAATGATTGAGCCGACAGAATCTGAAGATCTCACCGAACTTGATCGTTTCTGTGCTGCCATGATTGCCATTCGTGAAGAGATTAATCAAGTACAGACTGGCATCTGGTCTTTAGAGGATAATCCATTAATCAATGCACCGCATAGCCAAGCTGATATGCGAGAAACCGAATGGCTACATTGTTACAGTCGTGATATTGCTTGCTTCCCATCAATACACACTCAAAATGCCAAATACTGGCCAAGTGTAAATCGGGTTGATAACGTTTTTGGCGATCGTAATTTAGTCTGTTCTTGCCCGCCTATTGATAACTATCAAAATATTGAATAATTTTGTGTTGGCACAATAAAGTTTGTACAC
>CAMQXY010000226.1 GCA_947039005.1 uncultured Photobacterium sp. | reverse complement strand
AACGCCAATACATTCATCTGCATTGGCGTTTTTAAAACAGGTACAAGGGGAAAAGTAGCTGTGATTTACTTAATTATATCTAACGTAATAAGCTATCAACTTAACATCAGAGCATTAATGTTATTTTAGAAAGTCATTATAAAGCATGTATAAATGTGCTGAACTCCAAGAGAAGTTATTGGCACCTTGTACAGCTCCTGTTTCTGGGTTGTAGTTCTCTTGAATTGGACGATCAAGGGTTAGACCTTCGGCATTTTTAAATAATTTATTAACCATCTCATTAGCTTGCTCGGTATAGCCGTAATTCGCCATCCCTTTAACACCGAAGTAGAATTGGTCAACCCATACACGACCACGCCAATAAATATCAGCACCATAAGCTGGGTTATCTGCTGAAGCTGTTCCTAATGGTACTTTGGTATTAAATTTGCTCGAGTCCATCATATTCTCAACCACTGCCGCAGCGGTAATACGATTAGCAGCGCCATTAAACAGTGGCGACCACCCTTCAGCCCCCATACCACGTTCAACAATCGGATTACCCGCACAACCATTATTTAATAAACGTGCTTGATTGGCATCAATATTGATGTCGTAGTAGAAACCAGTATCACGATCAAACATACATTGGTTGATATAGTCTTTGGTCTCAGCAGCCTTAGCGGTAAAATCAGCCGCTTGTGCGCTATAGCCTAAGACCGTCGCTATTTGTGATAAATATTTATTATCGCTGTACCAATATGATGCTTGGTCAACCGATTCTTGCATCAGTGAGTAACCCACCAATTGACCGCTATTATCACGGTTCTCACTGAATTTCACCTGCCAATCTTTCTTCGCTTGGTTTAATTTAGCCGTATTATCTGACGTAGTATTAGCATAAGTCACCTGCTCGCCATTTACAGAATAAGCATTATCAAACCCATGTTGTTTATGAGCATAACGACCAAGTTGATCGATGAGTGCAATTTCTTTAACGTCAGTTAAACCTTGCGCATCAGCAATAGTATCAATAAAGCCAAATACTGCTGCATCATCACGACCAGACTCCCATGACGCTGCGGTTTGTGCAGGGCTATGAATATCAATATAATTAAAAGATTCTAATAACTTATTATATTCAGCAATACCTTTCGCTTGGATCCATTCTTCAGGGTTAGCCGCTATTTTATATTCATAAATTAATTGCCCATCTTCGGTTGTATGCGCAGGATCAACAGCAGCACCATATTCAGGAATACCATTATTATTAGTATCACGTGCTGTTAACCACCAATTATGATATTCCACCAGCTGAGGATACATTTCTTGTAACCAAGCTTGCGCATCATCTTCACGCTGATATTTATCTTTGAGGGTTGTATAAACTTCCCACACAGCCCACGAAGCTAATGACGGTTTAGTATTTCGTTCATTCCATGACTGTGAATCATTCATTTCCGTTAAGCCAAGCACCTCACCGCGCTCTTTCGACAGGTTCATGCCAACCACATCAAGCAAATAGCCCTTATCGTATGGACGTAATATATCGTCGGCTTTTACTTGATGTTCAAACACAGTACGAATGTTATTCATCGCTAAATCAGGATTGAAATGCGCCATTGCATACGCTTGTTTCCATGTATCCCACGGCCAAGTTAAGTTACCCGAGAACCAACGTGCTGTAACGGATGGCGTCACCGTATCATAGCTCACAAAACCAGCAGGACTACGCCAGTTACCAGTTAGGGTTTCCATCGCTTTAACTGCTACACGCTCTTGTGCTGGGGTGACATTTTTATTCACTAAGCCATTTTTTAAATATTGTTCCCAACGTGCAGTGGTTGCATTTATATAGCGCAGCGGATGTTTTAAAATATCACTAACAACGGTTTGCTCTTGTTGCCACTCATCTGCTGTTAAGGTATGACTAAATACGGTATATAAAGTGTGCTTTGGTTCTGAGCCAATGTTAGCAACCGATTGATACTCAAGACCATTAATATGAGTAGTGGTTGCAATATTACGTTGAATATTAAACGCTGAAGATCCACTCGTGCGCACCATTGATGAAGCACGCTCTTTACCGAATAGAAGTCCAATATTACCGTTTTTATCAGCGGTCATATCACGGGTTAAATTCGGGAGCTTTTCAATAACGGTTTCAGGATTTGCAACACCATCTTTAGCATAATAACCGTCAACGAGTTTACCATTCCAGACCAACTCTAGGTTTGCGCCAGTATCATTGCTAATAATGGTTTCAACAATTGAAGAACGTGAAGAGACAAACTGCAACTTCATTTCTACTGTAATACCGTCAGCGGTCATGGTTTGAATTAATGCACCAGGAATACTGTAAGCTACTGCTTTAAAATCAACAGATTGACCATTTTTTAAAATCGAAAGCTTATCAAAGTACTCTGCAACCGAAGTGTTATATTCTTCAGCAATAGCCGTTACACCAAAGCCGCCTTTATTCTCAGGATATGCTTTTAAATCAGGTAATAAATGTCCATGCCATGCACCATCATCATGCAAGGGTGTATAAGCCATATGATTACCTGCACCCACCTCGGCTAAATGCAAAGGGGTTCCGGTGCGATCTAAAATATTTTCAAACTTAGCAGCAAGTTGTGGTTTTTGCTTCGTTTCACTGCTTGAATTGATATTATCATCAGTATTACAACCAGCAGTGAACATTAACGAGCTCACGGCAATCGCTAGTAAGGTTTTGTTTGCCAACATCTGTTGCTTGATCATTATAAAATCCCCCGATATTTAATGGTGTGCTGTATTTTATTATTTTTTGCACAGCTATTTTTATTGTCAGAATACGACCAAGTACTCTGTGATTGCGGAGGATAATAAAGGTAAAAAAGACAAGTAAAATTGAGATAAATCACGTTTATTATTTTACTAAAATCACGTAAAAAATATATCCGTTACATTTAGAAACATTCACATCAAAATAATCAGATGTTACATGGAGGAATATCACATTATAACAATGCACTCTAAAAGGAATATATAAAACAGCTATTGATAATCCTATAAAACAAAGAAATTCACACTTTTCGTCACAACACCCGCTGTGATATTAATACCAAAACTTAATCACTAAATAAAAAACAATGCGACTTTCTATCCAAAAATAAAAGATAGTGTCAAAAATAGCATCTTTGTAACTTTTGTAACTGTTTTCAGTAGGTAACGTAACGCTTAATCGTCGTTATTTTTAATCAAACCGTGAACTTCATCACGCGCTTATTTGGGATAAAAAAAGCACCATCACGGTACTTTTTCTATTTTAGCTACTATTTACTGATTATCGCCGTTAATCAATTTCTTTCACTAACGCGATAATGGTCCATCCCGCTTTTGCTTCCACGGT
>CAMQXY010000225.1 GCA_947039005.1 uncultured Photobacterium sp. | reverse complement strand
GTGCGTATTCCATGAACATTAGGAATGTTGCGCCGTAAGGAACGAAACCACCGTGTAGTGCCATACCGTTGATCATTGCAGTCATACCAAATTCACGAACGCCGTAGTGAATGTAGTTGCCTGAAGCATCAGTTGGTGTGATTGACTTAGAACCAGACCACATAGTTAGGTTTGATGGTGCAAGGTCAGCAGAACCGCCCATGAATTCAGGTAATAGTTTACCAAATGCTTCAAGTGCGTTTTGAGAGGCTTTACGTGATGCAATGTTAGCTGGGTTTGCTTGTAGATCAGCAATAACTTTGCTTGTTTCAGCTTCCCAGTTAGCAGGTAGACCACCAGTCATGCGACGAGTAAACTCAGACGCTAGTTCAGGGAATGCCGCAGTGTATGCTGCAAACTTCTCGTTCCAAGATGCTTGCTTCGCTTTACCTGCTTCTTTTGCATCCCACTCTGCATAAATTTCAGTTGGGATTTCAAATGGACCGTGGTTCCAACCAAGGAATTCACGCGCTGCTTTGATTTCTTCAGCACCTAGTGGAGCACCGTGACAGTCGTGAGAACCTGCTTTGTTTGGTGAACCAAAACCGATGATTGTTTTACAACAGATCAACGTAGGCTTAGTCGTTTCAGCTTTCGCTTCTTCGATAGCCGCATTGATTGCAGCAGCATCGTGGCCATCAACGTGACGGATAACATGCCAGTTGTAAGCTTCAAAACGCTTAGCAGTATCGTCAGCGAACCAACCTTCTACTTCGCCATCGATAGAAATACCGTTGTCATCCCAGAAAGCAACTAGCTTACCAAGACCTAGCGTACCCGCTAGAGAACATGCTTCGTGAGAGATACCTTCCATCATACAACCGTCGCCCATGAAAGCGTAAGTGTTGTGGTTTACGATATCATGACCTTCACGGTTGAATTGTGCAGCCATTGCTTTTTCAGCAAGTGCCATACCAACAGCGTTAGTAATACCTTGGCCTAGAGGACCAGTCGTTGTTTCAATACCAGGCGCGTAACCGTATTCTGGGTGACCTGGTGTTTTTGAATGCAGTTGACGGAAGTTTTTAAGATCGTCAATTGATAGGTCGTAACCTGTTAGGTGAAGTAGAGAGTAAATAAGCATAGAGCCGTGGCCGTTTGATAATACAAAACGGTCGCGATCAGCCCATTTAGGGTCTTGTGGGTTATGGTCCATATGACCACGCCATAGTACTTCTGCGATATCAGCCATGCCCATAGGTGCGCCAGGGTGACCAGAGTTTGCTTGTTGTACACCGTCCATGCTTAGAGCACGGATAGCGTTCGCTAACATTTTACGTTCCATAGTATTTTCACCAAATATTTAGGTAAATGTAAACTTAAGAAAGCGGCTACATGAGCCGCTTTCTGAAATAGTGTATTAGCTATTAAAGACGATCTGCGATCATTGTCTCTAGCTTGCCTTGGTCTACTGCGAAGTTACGAATACCTTCAGCTAGTTTCTCAACAGCCATTGCTTCTTGGTTGTGATCCCATAGGAACTCTGAGTGCGTCATTGCAGCTGGACGATCTTTTAGCTCAGTAGTTGCAATTAGTTTTGGCTCAACAACGCCTGTTGCATCTTCAAGCTCTTGAAGAAGTTGTGGGCTGATTGTTAGACGGTCACAACCTGCTAGCTCAAGAATTTCTTCAATGTTACGGAAGCTTGCGCCCATAACAACAGTCTTGTAGCCGTGTTCTTTGTAGTAGTTGTAGATGCCAGTTACAGAGATAACGCCTGGATCTTCTTGTGCTTCAAAGCTACGACCTTCTTTCGCTTTGTACCAATCCATAATACGACCAACAAATGGTGAGATTAGGAATACGCCAGCTTCAGCACATGCACGTGCTTGAGCGAAAGAGAATAGCAGTGTTAGGTTACAGTTGATGCCTTCTTTTTCAAGAATTTCAGCTGCACGAATACCTTCCCAAGTTGATGCTAACTTAATAAGGATACGGTCATTAGTGATACCCGCATCATTATAAAGTTTGATCAGGTGACGTGCTTTAATTACGCTTCCTTCAGTATCGAAAGAAAGACGAGCGTCAACTTCAGTTGAGATACGACCAGGAACAACGTTTAGGATTTCTTTACCAATGTTTACTGCAAGCATGTCGCAAGTATCTTGGATTTGTTGTGCTTTATCATTGCTTTGTGATTTTGCATAAGCAATAGATTGGTCAATTAGAGGTGCGTACTCTGCAATTTGTGCTGCTTTTAAGATCAACGATGGGTTTGTTGTTGCATCTTCAGGCTGGTATTTAGTGATATCTTTAATGTCACCAGTGTCAGCAACAACAGTAGTTAGTGCGCGTAGTTGTTCTAGTTTTGTGCTCATATCGATCGACCTTATGTATAGGGCTTATGTCATGATGGCATCAGTTATAGCCTGAAATGCCACCATGTTCAAAAGAATTCATACTGACTCTTAACTACATTTGTTATAACCATTAACTCACTGAGTGAGCAGATGGTATGTGTAAGAGCATTTGATGGATTGATAATTGTCTTTTTTGCCTTTTTTGTCAATTCAAAATGGGAATAAATCATATTTAGATCGCAATAAAAGTCGTTTTAGATTTTATTTATTCTGTGAACCTAGATTTAATGTTTTTTTTTGCTTTTTACAGGTTGAGCATTTGATCTGGCTTCTGATCATTTGTTTGGTTTATTTTGATGATGAAAGAGTAAATATAGTAGAAAAAAGATGTCATGAATGTTAAATAATATCAAAAAGGCAATGAGATTATCCTTAAATAGCGCTGAGGGTATGAATATCGTTGAGGGTAGAAGAAGGGGGATTAATAACCGTAAACGTGATGATAGTTCAGTTAAGGTGTCGTCGGGCGACAATAGCGAAGGAAGATAGCTAAATAACAGTTATAAAAAATGCCGGCCATAGCCAGCATTTTTATTATTTATCAGTAAAGATAAATTATAGAGCTACA
Source organism: uncultured Photobacterium sp. (assembly GCA_947039005.1). Taxonomy (GTDB): domain Bacteria; phylum Pseudomonadota; class Gammaproteobacteria; order Enterobacterales; family Vibrionaceae; genus Photobacterium. Next base: position 446 of record CAMQXY010000225.1, on the reverse strand, counting down.
ACGTTTGCAGCTTGAAGACCTTTAGGTCCTTCAGATACTTCAAAAGATACTTTTTGGCCTTCAGCCAATGTTTTGAAGCCATCAGAAGCGATTGCAGCGAAGTGAACGAATACGTCAGCACCGCCGTTATCTTGAGAAAGGAAACCAAAACCTTTCGCTTCGTTAAACCATTTTACTAGACCAGTTGTTTGATTAGACATGTGATGCCCCTTTTAAATGTGATTAATTAACCGCCAAAATGCGATGTGCTAAGTGGTTAAATTATTAATGTTGCTGCCAATACAAGGGAAACACTGAAGTACAAAACGATAACGTTGATGTAACTGAGGGTTTAACTGTTACTTGGTGTTGCATTTAATAACTCTCTAAACAACAGAGCGAGGCAGATAATAGCAGGTGTTCTTTTTTTGTACAGTTATTTTTATCAATAAGAGAAAAAAAGATTA
>CAMQXY010000224.1 GCA_947039005.1 uncultured Photobacterium sp. | reverse complement strand
GAGCAGAGTTAAAGATGACGAGTGGCGAGTTACTAAAGCATACCTGACCACTTCACTCGCTTTTATCTCGAAACTCGCAACCTCGTCCCTAATCTTCCTATCTCTTACTCACTTGCCGCAATAATCACCGTGGCTTCAGGTTTAACCCTACGTAATTCAGTCGCCAACGCGGTTTGTGCTTCTAAATCACCATGCACGACTTTAATCACTTGTGGGCCTTGCTCAATGTCAGCCACAAAACTGACTAAATCTTCTTGGGCGGCATGAGCAGAATAGCCTGATAATTGATGGATCTGCGCTGCGACATCAATCACTTTGCCGTCAATTTTAATCACTTTTTCGCCATCCACTAAAGCGCGTCCGGTTGTGCCTTGGGCTTGATAACCTGCAAAAATCACATCGGTACGTTTATCTGCTAACAACGCTTTTAAATAATTCACCACGCGCCCGCCAGAGCACATTCCACTTGCCGCAACAATGATCGCTGGCTCACCTGAATGCTGAAGTCGATTCACCAATTCGAGATGATCAGCATGACTATCAATAGTAATGCATTGCTCAAAAGCCAATGGATGACGGCCCATATAACGGCGCTGTTTTGCTTCTTTAGCCCACAACTCATGGAAATAACGGTATTGTTCGGTCACCTTTTGCGCCAATGGTGAATCCAATATTATCGGTAAACGTTGCCACACCCGCTTATTGGTTTCAGTTTCATTAGGATCAACATCAATTTGTGCAATAATATTTTCAAGATCAAACAATAATTCTTGGGTACGGCCAACACTAAAGGCGGGGATAACAATCGCACCACCATCTTGTAATGAGCGTTCAATGATCTGTTTTAAAACCCGCTGCCGCTGTTCAAGTTGGTGGTGAGGTTTATCGCCATAAGTACTCTCAATCACTAACGTATGCGCCGCTGTCGGAGCAACAGGATCGGTTAATAACGGAGTATTTTTAGGCCCAAGATCACCACTAAAAACCACAATCTCATTGGTAGGCAGTTTAATTTCAATATATGCCGATCCCAAAATATGCCCCGCAGGACGAAAACGGATCTTCACTAACTCACCTGTTGGTAAGACTATTTGCGCCCAACAATCATAAGGCACCGGACGAATACGCTGATGAATCAAGGCCAACGCTTTTTCACATTGTTTTTTATTAAGCCCTAACTGAATTTTAAGCCCATCTTCCAACATTAACGGCACCAACGCAGCCGTTGCCTCTGTGGCATAAATAGGCCCAGAAAAGCCTGCGGCAAGTAACCACGGTAAGCGCCCAATATGATCAATATGGCTGTGGGTCAGTAATAATGCAGCAATATTATTAATATCAAATTCAATATCTAACGTATCACGGGCTTCTTTCCCCTGAAATAAACCACAATCAATCAATAAACTATTATCACCGATAACAAGCTCATGACATGATCCCGTTACTCCTGTTTTCGCGCCATGATGAACAATATTCACTGCTATCTCCCCCGTCACTTATAAATAAAAACCTATAATGACAGCGCACTAATATTGTTAGAAATGTTAACAGGAAGAACTAGGAACCATTCGCCTTTACCATGTTAATGTAATGTAACAAACATAATAAAGCTCTGAATAGCTCACAAAAAAACACCCTCACATATACAACTAAATACATATTGAATTTAATAGCACTCTGATCGCCCCTTAGGAGAGCTTACCGATTATGTACCCCATCATTATTGCTATTCATGGCCGCGGAAATAAACTTCCGACCACAACCTTGAGTATCCATTGGCAACAAGCGCTTAACCATGGCTTACAGCGCTATAACCAATCACGATTACACCCACAAATTGATTTTAAAATGGCGTATTATGCCGATCACTTTTACCCACAACCATTAGTACTGTCACCTACAACGACAACCGCAATTCAACATATCTATACGATCAAACAGTTACCGACTCGCAATAATACGCATAATAATAACCAACCATTAGCCACCACTAACCCTTCCCATTGGGGATCGAAAATGGCAGAGTGGATAGAAGATAAATTCAGCGTATTTTCTTGGATCTCGAAACCCTTTTTAAAATCACTGTTACCTGATATTCATCATTATTTTCATGATTCGAGCTACCAACAAGCTGTCGAACAACCTTTAATAAAACTCATCAATCAATATCAACATCGACCAATTATTTTACTCAGTCATTCAATGGGCACCGTGATCGCATATAACGTCTTGCATCAACTGAGCCGCCAAACTACCCCACCACAAATTAGTACTTGGTTTACGTTTGGCTCCCCACTTGGTCTAACCAGCGTCAAAGGCTTTTTACCTAAAATAACTCACCAGCCGAGCGTTAGAAAATTAGCCACACCAGATTGTGTGACCGAGCAATGGATCAATGTCAGCGATAAAACCGACATCGTGTGTATCGATCATGATTTAAGTGATGATTACCTTGCCAATCGCCATCACATAAAGCCTCAAGATTGTTACATCACCAACGACTATCCCGGTAATTCGCATAAATCTTATGGTTATTTATGGAGTGATGTTATCGCCAAATACGGTATTCCCAAGGTGACGTTATGAAACCCTTTATCTTATTAGATCCCGGTCATGGCGGCGTGATTAATGGGATTTACCAAACACCCGGTAAGCGTTCACCTTTATGGTCTGATGGTAGCCAATTATTTGAAGGGGAATTTAATCGTGTCATTACGCAAGGTATCAGCCAAGCATTAACGTTACGTGGAATTGAAAATAAAATTATTGTGCCAGAGCTGGAAGATATTAGCCTACAAACCCGCGTCAGACGCGCTAATCATTTAGTGACTCAATACCCTGATCACCAGTGTTTATTAATTTCAGTACATGCCAATGCAGGCGGTGGCAGTGGTTTTGAAGTTTTCACCAGCCGTGGTCAAACCGACAGTGACATCATTGCCGATCATATCACTCACGCTTTCACGCAAGTATTTCCCAATAAACCATTACGGTGTGATTATAGCGATGGTGACAGTGATAAAGAACGCGGCTTTTATATGCTCAGAAAAACCCGTATGGCGGCAGTCTTAACTGAAAATTTCTTTATGGATAATGAAGTCGAGTGCTGCTTGATATTAATGTCAGCTAAAGGTCGTCAAAAAATCATTGATTATCATGTTCGCGGGATATTAGCGTGGGTAAGGGAGGAAGGAGGTAGTGCAGGGAAAGTAAGGGACGAGGGTAAAGCAGCAAGTGCATAATCATCTAATTAAGCGAGGAAAATAAAGTAACAATAATATTAAATAGCAGCCATAAAAAAACCACAACCATTTAATGCGAATATAGGTTGTGGCTTAATGATTATATATTCAAGTGGTGCGATTATTATTTTTTTAAAGACTCTGCACTGTAATCATATTCACCAAGACGATCTTCACGACGCATTTGTTTTGCTTGCTTATCGTACTCATCAAGTTTGCTTAACCACGCCATAAATGTCTTAAACAATTGCATATTATTTCACTCTTAAATATATAAATA
>CAMQXY010000223.1 GCA_947039005.1 uncultured Photobacterium sp. | reverse complement strand
TACCCAATAAGTAATCAAGATATTGCTCATAACCGACGGTATATTTTTTTAAATACTCAAGATCGGCTAATTTTTGATCTTGTAAATGAAAAGCCATCGCATTAAATAGTGCCGTATCAGTTCCAGGGATAATTGACACCCATTCACTGTCTAAATTACGATCGGTCGTGGTACGTTTAGGGTTAATTGAAATAAACTTAATCCCTTTTTGTTTCCACTTCAGCCAATGGCTTTGCATTTGATGATCAGCAACGCGGAATTCAACACGGTTTGTTTTCCAAGGATCACTACCAACTAAAACAAATACTTCAGTGTGCTTTTCAATAACAGGCCAAGCCGTTTGTGGTGAATACACTTCCATATCGCCGACAATATGCGGCAAAATAACCGTAGATGCACCTGCTGAGTAGTCGCCAATAGTGGTACTACAACCACCGATGAGATTAAAGAAACGACCTTGAACAACAGGTGGGCGCAATAAACCAGTATTTGACCAACCATCATACGATGAGTCAAAAATACCTTGGTTACCTTTATTTTCAATCGTATGTAAAATCGCACTTGCAGTTAATTGCAAGGCAGTGTCCCAACTTACACGTACAAATGGCTCTTTACCGCGTAATTCAGGCTTAGTATCACCGCCTAAATTTTCTAAATATGATTTACGTACCATTGGATATTGGATACGTGTTTTATTGTAAGTACGGCTTAATAAACCTTCTAATAACATCTCTGTAGGTAATGGATCAATTTCTTTACGAGGTTGAATACCGATTAATTTACCGTCTTTTACTACACCATAAAAAGCTCCCCAATGGCTAGCACTCGGAATTAACAGCGTATCATCAGCAAATGCAAAATTGGCGGGGAATAATGTTAAACCATTTGCTGCAATAGCGGTTGCTACAGCAGATTTAAGAAAGTTTCGACGAGAAATAGGCATAATAGCTCCAATTGCCATTTTATATGTCTAAGCGACTTCAAAATAATGAAATTAAACGTATTGAACTTAATGACTAATAACAATCATTTCTATTTTTCCAATAGCCATTATTAACAATGTGTAATATATCGACTATTTTGAATAGCTTTGTTTTTGTTGTTAATAAAATCTTTTGAAATATTACACGTTATTTTAATTTTAAATAAATAATAAAAAAACAAACAGTGATTGTATTAATGAATGGATAATCAATAAAATATTTGATATCGATTATGATTTAATATAAATAATACGAATAAAAAAAATCCTACGGTACTTACCGTAGGATTTTGAGAACAATAAATATAATTAATTCTTATGCTCTACTCTATTATTGGTTATCGAGCACCAACAGGTAACGATTTCTCGTGTAAGAACTCACCTATGCCAGTATCAGGTGGCGTTGAATCAGCAGCCGCTCCCCACAGTTTATTCGGGGTATCTCCCATGGTAAATACTAAATCACCACCGTACATAATTTCAGCATGGGTTAAATAAGTACGGTTAAACGCTTTACCATTGAACGTGGCATTTTGAATAAAGATATTCTCACGGCTAACATTCTTAGCGGTGACGTTAAACGACTGACCATTGCCAACATCAATCGAGGCGGTTTCAAACATTGGCGTACCAATTTCATAAATACTACCCGCATTCACTGGATAGAAACCTAACGCACGGAACACAAACCACGAAGAAAGCGTACCAAAGTCGTCATTACCACAAATACCATCAGCGGTGTTGTCGTAACAAACATTGGTTGAGGCTGCAATCGCCGCTTGGGTCTTCCATGGTTGCCCGACGTAGTTATACAAATAAGACACATGCAGATCAGGTTCATTACCTTGTACGTGTTGACCTACGTTACCAGTATTAAACACTGGGAACTGGTTATCACCTGCATTACGGTCTGGATATGTTGACCAGTACTCATCTAAACGCGCGGCAAATAATGCGCCCTCTTTTGCTTCAAGGTTAAACTTACGATCCGCTTGAGTCATCAGATCTTTTAGACCATGAATATCATGTTGCACACTAAAGAAGTACTGCCAACCATTTGATTCAGAGAACGCCCAGTTAAACATATCTGGACGCCAATCTTTACCCGTATTTCCACCTGTTACAGGATCGGTCCAGTTCTTATCAATAAACTGACCATTGTTATCACGGGCTTTAAACCAGCCTTTCCACGGTGTATTGGCTTCACCACCGAAATCAAATTGTGATTGCCAGTTATTTGAACGGTTAGCAAATTCAGTGTAACGCGGATCATCTTCGCCAAACACCAATGCAATTGACTTTGCAATCATCCAATCATTCATGGAATATTCAAGTGAGTATGACGCTGTCCATGAATCTTTAAACGGTGAGTGCTTACCGTATGAATCGGTTTCTGTATCATGCAGTTGAGCAGGCACCCAACCGTTTTGCTCATATTCACCAATCCATGATACGCCTTGGCTGGTTGCCCCACGTGCATCCGTTACCATTGCAGTAATTAAACGCGCTTTAATATCATCTTGATCTGATTGGCTAAAACCAAGCTCCGTCATACGGGCATCAAGAATACCTTTTGCCAACACATCATAGATAACAGGGGTAGAATGCATCCCCATCATCATACCGGTTTCATTACCTTTAAATGTCCATTCAGGTAAGCGTCCCTTTCGAGATTCACTTGCGTTACCTTCGGCATCAAGTGGCGTAAACTCTTCTTCTGCATAAGACAACATCGATAACACAACATCCGCTAATGCATTTGGGGTAAAGATAGATGCAAGCGGTTGCACGTTGCGGTAGGTATCCCAGAGTGAGAAAGTGTCATAACGAGTAAAGTCAGCCTTACCATCATTGTTAGCATCGGCTAAACGAACATCATCCACTAAAGGTGCTTCTTTACCCCAAGATGGACGACCTTGTGGGTAAGCATTACGTCCTTGGAAGGCACGATAATATTTACCATCAATATCTGAATGGGTAGTTTGACCTAAGAAAGCATGGTACATCGCGGTATAAAACGTTTGCTTATAGGTTTCATCACCTTCAACTTTCACTTTACCAAGCAATGCTTCCCATTCTTCAGTCGCTTCTAAACGTACATCATCAAAATCTTTATCGGCAACTTCAGTCAAGTTTAAGAATGCGCCGCTTAATGGTGCTTTATTGGTGCCATCATTACCAATCGCGGTGCTTGATAATGCCAATTTCGCTTCAACCGCCAGCCCTTGTTTTGAAGTATCAAATTCAACATAAGCGCGGGCATATTGGTACTTACCGAACACATCACGATCATTAACAGCATCATAGGTTTGAGAACCATTAATCGAGCCTATTTCAGTAAACTCAGCGGGTGCATTAACATATTGTTTGGTTTCTTGGTCGTAATAAGCAAAACGGACATTTTTGATCGGTTGATCAAATTCCATCACAAAAAATTCTTTCTGAGATGCCGCCCAACCATCTGACAATCGGTGACCAATCAAACGGTTATTGTCTTTATCCCACCGAATAAAAGAATCTGAGGTGTAATCCCAGTTAAGCTTAAAGCCAGTATTAACAATAATTTCAGATTTTTGATCGCGCGGGAAAGT
>CAMQXY010000222.1 GCA_947039005.1 uncultured Photobacterium sp. | reverse complement strand
ATAAAAGTAATAATGTCTATTATTGCAATTAATCCTTAAGATTAAGCATAAAAAGAAATAAATGTATTCGTGAGATTATCAGTAAACAAATAACAATAGTTAGGAGTTAACATGGAAAATCAATATATCCCACCGAAGCAATGGCAATTTGATAGTGAAAGTGGCGGTAAATGGGCACAAATTAATCGCCCAGTTGCAGGTGCAACGCATGATAAGGCATTACCCACTGGTAAACACCCATTACAGCTTTATTCGATGGGAACACCTAATGGGCAAAAAATAACGATCATGCTTGAAGAGTTGTTAGCGGCGGGTAAATCTGACGCTGATTATGACGCGCATTTAATTAATATTTCGGCAGGGGATCAATTTTCTTCTGGTTTTGTTGATGTTAACCCTAATTCAAAAATTCCCGCTTTAGTTGATCATTCAGAAAGCCCCGCCATAAATGTGTTTGAATCAGGTTCAATCTTATTTTATTTGGCTGAAAAATTTGACCTGTTCTTACCCAAGTCTGGCAATGATCGTACACAAGTGATGAATTGGTTATTTTGGTTGCAAGGCTCTGCGCCATATCTCGGTGGTGGTTTTGGTCATTTTTATGCATATGCGCCAGAAAAATATGAATACCCGATTAATCGTTTTTCGATGGAAATAAAACGGCAATTAGATGTGCTAGATAAACAATTAGCGAATAATCATTACATTGCGGGTGATGACTACAGTATCGCGGATATCGCTATATGGCCATGGTATGGAAATTTGGTATTAGGGCATCTTTATAACGCAAGTGAGTTTCTTGATGTGGCGAGTTATACCCATGTGCAACGCTGGGCAACGATGATATTAAATCGTCCTGCAGTGCAAAGAGGGCGAATTGTAAATCGAACTTGGGGTGAAGTGTGGGAGCAGTTACCTGAGCGTCATCGTGCTCAAGATATTACTGATGTGTTATCACAGATGCCTTAGCTAACTTAGGACAGTCATTAATAATAATGGCTGTCCTAAACTAAGAGTATAAATCGAGAAGAGAATAGTAATCGTGTTATTTAACGCTTGGTATTAGTTCAGGTTTGATTTCTGGGGTAACTTTAGGCTTGTGACATAAATAAGCATTAGCAAACATGGTAACTGAGCTAGAAAAATCAAGTGGTTGATAGAGGTACACAGTATTAGCGCCTAATTCAGCAGCTTTAATGCGCATTTGGTTTAACGTTCCCCATACCATGTCTTTATCTGCATGAAACCAATAGTCATAAAAATGGCCTTCTGAGCCATATACAATACCCATTCGTTGACAATTTTCAATAGCTTGCACATCATCCCAAATCACATCAACTTTAGAAGATTCAGGGGTAGGGAAAGTGACACAGCCACTTAATAATAGTGTTGAAGCTAACATTGAGTTAACAATTAGTTTTTTCATGTAAATATCACGGACAAAATAAATATCGCGCGAGTTTATTTAAAAAAAAAGCATTAGCAAGTAAATAAAATCAATACTCAGACAGTAATAACATTAATTGGTTTGTGGTTTAACGTTATGTGCTAATTAGTCTCGTGCTGCTATTTGTATGTATAAGAAGTGGATTGAGGCAGATGAAATTATTTATCGATTAATACGTTTTTAACGGTATTTTTTAGCTTGATCATGAGTTTTTTAAAGTGAGGCATAAAATCGATAAAAAGAGGATGTTTGCGATTCATCATCATTACTGGGCCTAATAATCGCAGAGAAACACCGACTCTTGTTGCTTGTGTTGCATCTAATCCACTGCCTTGTTTTAAATTTTCAACGATCTTAAAAAGATCTTCTCTATCTTGAAATTCAAATTGTATCGTTTTATCTGTAGAGGAGTGAGAGGTGAGTTCCTCAATCGTAACGCGGTAGATATTTTCTTTAGTCATGACTGTACTCTTATTGAGATAAATGTAACCATGGTTGACAATATCAACTATAATTCGTTTTGATTGACATTGTCAACCTTTGTGTTGGGTCGTGATTGTGCTAAGCAGAGATGGAGGGAATGAGTAATGGTAACCAATAAATCGCTAGAGAGTTTGTATCAATTGGTACATGCGTTAAAACGTCAGTTACATGAGGACGTTGAACAACTTGAGCTTGATATTACACCGATGCATGTGCGTGTAATTAAGGTCATTAATAAGATGACACCATGTACGGCAATTGATATAGCGACGGTATTAGAAAGAGATAAAGCACAGATAACACGTTTAGTAAGCGCCTTAATAGAGAAAGGATTCATTACCAAAGCCCCAAATCCGGTTGATAAGCGCAGTTCGTACTTATGTGTGACTGAGCGTGGAATGGAGATTGTTGAAAAGCTGGCTGTTATTGATAATGCGATTCAGGTAAAAATAACAAAAAATATTAGCTTAGATGAGATAATATTGTTTCAACAACTTGCCGATAAAATGATCAATAATCTTCGTGATTAATAATCATCTTGTTGTTGATGTAGAGTCTTTGCATAATACCCAACGTACTTTCACTCATAAATAGCAGATAAATGACTTCCTCATACCATAATATTGATGTGCCTTTTGATTATCGCCATACCTGTTGGTTCTGTGGCGAACCGTATTTTGACAGTCATGCATTTATGGCTGTTCCAAATTATGATAACCAAACCTTGCCGATTATGTTGCCGTGTTGCCAAGAGTGTTTTGCTTTTGCTAATGCAGTAAAGGTCAGCAGTTTAGATTTGTTACGTGACAAAGTGAAACAACAGCTACATAAGAAATACCATAAACATCTCCAAATTGGTGTTAATTGGACCAAAGAAGAACTTGAATCATCTGAAATGGACGGAAAAGCGCTAGAAGGGTTCCGTCTTAGTGGCTGGAAAATGTTTGAAATAGCTAAAGAGCGAGTGAATTACGCTGGCTGGCCGATTAATATTGATGGGCTACCTTGCTATGATGTGACAACGACATTTCAGTTTGAATATGATGGCATCATCTATACCAGTTTAAACCACGCAGTGACTCAATTAGCGGCCTTGTATGCTATTCCACAGCCTTATTTAGAGCAAGTTATTGAACTGGTGGGGCGCGATAAAATGACCTATGCCTTACGCTTTTGTAAAACAACGTATGGCTATTCACCTGCAGAGAGAGAATCGAGCCTTGCTAGTTTACGAGCACTGCTTGCTGAGGAACAGGCGAATGCACAACCATTACGACGTTCAACAACAGGGCTGCGTAAGGTTGCGTTGACAGATATTAAGCAATTGATGTTGTACCGTACCATTATTGCGCCACCAGCGATTCAATGGGCATTAGAACGGGGTATACAAACGTTAGTAGAATTAGCTGACCATGAAGATGTGTTCTTTGAACATTTCGGTAAAGAATCAGAATTAACTGCGTTTACTTATTTTAATGGCTTACAAATTTATTTCGAAAAGCGCGAGTTAGATCCCGAGTGGGCTGAGCAATCTGATCCCAATCGAGATCTATTTACAGAGTAACGTGTTTAGATAGCGCACTATAACTTTTTATATCTTAAAAAAAGATTACGAACCATAGATATAACGATGGATACGCTTAATTGCTGAATAG
>CAMQXY010000221.1 GCA_947039005.1 uncultured Photobacterium sp. | reverse complement strand
AATGACAAAGAGATCTTTCGCTTAGGTACAATTCGTGATGTTTGTGAAATAAAAAATCTAACATCATTCAACGTCGCCAAATCTCAAAAAAAAGTCGTATTGACAAGCAATACAACTCATTGATTTGAAATTTAGCATCATATTTATAAAAGGTCTTATATTTAACCAATTAACAGCAGTGCTTACCAAATGGTCTCATCACCAGGTAAATTCAGTAACGCTTTTAATGACGGTGCTTTTTCAAGTAAACAATATAAACGTTCACTATGTTCTTCTAATAACTGACACGCTAACTCAGTATTACGGGCTAATACTGCTTTCATCAGTGCTTCATGCTCGCCGTTATCATGATATTGCTTCTCTGGTGATAAACGCGCATTCAACAAAAAATGACGGTAACGTTCTTGCTGATCGTAAATATGTGAGGTAATGCCTCGAATAAATTCAGACCCTTCACATGATATTAGCGATAAATGAAATTCCTTATGGCGCAATTCCCATTCATCATAATCAAAGACTACAGATTCTGGATCAAGACGATTGAGTTTATGAAAAGCCGTTAGGATCTGTAACTCCCATGCCTCATCACCCTTTTTAATCGCATCTTGCAGTGCTACATGACCTAACGCTAACCGTGTTTTTAAAATTCCACGCAATTCATCCAGTGACACATCAGCCACCCAAAAACCTTTTTGTGGTTTCATAGTGACATATTTTTGCCACGACAATTGCACCATTGCTTCTCGTAATGGTGTACCGCCAACTTGATAGCGTTCTTTTAAGTCACTAAGAATAAGCTTCTGCCCTGCTTCAAACTCACCACATAAAATATCATGCCGAATTTGACACATCACTCGATCGCTTATGGTTGCAAAGTTATTTTTGTTTATACCACCCATTTCATACCAACCATCTCGCCTTCATTCTCATACAATAAAATATAAAACTCGGTGCCCGCAAAGCACACATAACTTATTATTACCGATTATTTTTACGTTTACACATTATAAAAAGCTGACTATTTACGAGTAATTTCACTGCCAATTAAATGCAAATAAAGTGACTAATTACTCATAATGCATTATATAACTATCGTAATAACACAATAATAAGCTATTAAATAAGATAGCGTATTATCCATCACAATCGGATTTTTATCCTAAAAATGATCGTTTCTAACGCAAACTTGAATACATCCCTTTAAAATTAATAGCTTAACAGACTAATACTATCAATGTTTTATCCTATTATGGCATTCCAACATCTTATAACTACCGATAAACCCTCTAAATGTCACATTTATAATCATAATATTTAGAAATAGCCGCTCTTGTGCTTTTTTATGAGCAATGTAGCGATATTTATGCCTGATAAAAAATATAATGTTCGTCATTACTGCCTAATTTAGCTTGTACTACTATGACTTACCGTATTTATTCGATTATTAGCATATTTATCATTCATATAATTATGTTCAATTGGCATAACCAACACAGCGTCTTTAGTCTCGCAATCATTCTGTGGTCATTAGTCCCTCTTTTTAGCTTACATTATATTATTAACCAATATGAATATTTCCATAATAAAGCCCTCACCATCATCCAATCATATTCGGCATGGGTATTATTTTTTGCTTGGGCAACCTGTATATGTTTTTCTATTACAATGCCTTACGCTGTAAATGTTATGAGTGAAACCAATGACCATTATATTTCACTGTATATTTTATCTCCGGCAGTGACCTTGTTCATCGCAGCCATTACGGCACTTATCGCAAGTTTAGTGACGGTTATTGTTGCTCGTTTAGTACGTTAACAACCCTCTTTTATTACAATATGCATAATGATTAGTAAAAAACCCTCGTAATATACAACTCCCGCCAAAACGACAATTGCTTAAAAATGCAAATTAAACTATCGAAATTTGACAGCTAAATTCGCTTCACAAAAGTAAAATCGATCATTATTATAAAATCGATTTTTACGGACAGACAGTTTAAATATCGATATTTTAAAATAAATTATAGAGTATCGTTCTTTAAGTCTTTACTGCTTAACAGATAGATTTTGAGGTCTACAATGGCAAGCTCCAATTCTGCACCCGCTAAATCCGCTAAAATTGGCGTATTTAGTTTCGTTATGATTACCGCGGCGGTTGTTATGAGTGTTCGTACACTCCCGATGACAGCACAGCCAGGGATGATGACGATATTCTTAACGCTAGCGGCAGCAATTTGTTTTATGATCCCAACCGCATTAGTTTCAGCAGAGCTAGCAACAGCTTGGCCTGAAGATGGTGGTATCTTTATTTGGGTTCGAGAAGCGTTTGGCGAACGTATGGGTTTCATTGCAGTATGGATGCAGTGGATTCAAATGGTTTTCGGCATGACATCAATTTTGATGATTGTCGGTGCAATATTCGCTTATGCTTTTGATCCAGCATTAGCACAAAACAAGATGTACATTCTTGCCGTGATCTTAGTGGTTTATTGGGCATGTACGCTAGGTAATATGCGTGGTGTTAAAACACTAGGTTGGGTATCCACTCTTTGTGTAATCTTGGGTGTGTTCTTACCATTCTTTGTTCTTGTAGCATGTGCGATTGCTTACCTTGCAGGTGGCCACCCTATTGTTACTGACCTTTCATTCACTACAGCAAACCTTATTCCTGATTTTTCAGATAGAGGTACTTGGGCACTGTTCATCGGCTTCGTATTCGTTGTAATGGGTATGGAAGTATCCGCTTCTAACGTATCTCACGTTAAAAATGCTGAACGTAACTACCCAATCGCAGTATTCCTAGTAGCATTATTTGTTGTGATTGTGTCGGTTGTAGGTTCATTCGCAATCTTCATTGGTATTCCAACTAAACACATCTCAATGACTGCCGGTCTTATCCAAGCATTCCAAACATACTTCGATATGTGGGGTCTAGGCTGGTTAACACCTATCATGGCAGTTTGTATGGCTATCGGTCTTGCGGGTCAAGTTAACTCTTGGGTACTAGGTCCAGTACGTGGTCTACAAGCAACAGCTAACGCTGGCGCACTACCAAAAGTACTTCAAAAAACAAACAAAGAAGGCGTGCCTGTTAACCTTATTTACCTACAAGCTATCCTAATCTCAATTGTTGGTGTGCTTATCTGTGTAATGCCTAACGTGGATTCATTCTACTTTATGCTTCTAGGTTTAACGTCTCTTGTTTATATCGTTGCTTACTTACTGATGTTCTCTGCTGCAATCTACCTACGCTACAAGCGTCCTGATGTTAAACGTAGCTTTACCGTTCCTGGTGGCAACATTGGTATCTGGATCTGTTCAGGCTTAGGTATCGCAACATGTCTACTTGCTGGTTACTTTGGCTTTGAAGCACCATCAAGCTACGTCGGTACTGCAAACAGTTACTTCAACTTCCAGTTCTTTGGCTTGCTTGTCATGATTATTATCCCAATTATTGTATATGCATGGGGTAAACGTTCAAACCGAGCTGAACTAGCAAAAGCAGCAACTAAAGCACATTAATAAATAACAAACCTCCTTAACGTTTATCAACGCTATCGCAGGTAATAGAGAGAAAGCCGTTAATGCCGTTAAATACAATTAATGACTTATCGGTAAT
>CAMQXY010000220.1 GCA_947039005.1 uncultured Photobacterium sp. | reverse complement strand
GGATATTAAGTTGGGTCAGCGCGCCACTGTTTTTTGTAGTGAGTGTCAGCGTTAGATGAATTATATATTCGTTTTTAGTTAATAGTAGATCCATTTTTAGAACGTTTATGTGGTCAAGTTCATCAAGTGGTTGGTATTGAGGCAAAAAAAGCTGGCGAGGTGATGCTCACATTACCTATGTAGATACGATGATTTATTTGTTGCAACGGGCTGTAATCCCGTTGCAACAAATAAGATGTATAAGCTTTGGTTAATGTTATGCGAGTACTATAACAAGTAATAAAAAAAGTCTTTTATTTAGACTTTTTATTTATTCCATTATCACAAAAAATTTTACCATCTTCTTTTTTTTGTTTAAATAAATTAAAAGCATGAGGATTAGGAGTATTTTCTTTATGATTGAGGTGATACTGGCAGCAACGTCCTAATGAACCTTGTGGTGTTAGCCCAATTTGTTCTAAACGCCATAATAGGTCTGTATCCTCATATCCCCAGCCTTCAAAGTCTTCATCGAGTCCATTTACGGCTAATAAAGATTTTAAACTCATTGAGATATTAGAGCCAAAAATAGTTAAATTCGGTTTTAATTTATTGATTAGTGGAAGTATTAAATTAGGATAACGAATTGATTGCTCTGGTTTTGAAACCCGATCTTTTAATGATTGTGATAATAACCAGAAACTATTAAATAAATGCGATGGATTTAAGCTACCTGCTCTAAAGTTGTTTGATAAATAAGGTTTAATATACACACGTATCCCTATGGTATAATGTTTGGGTGATGCAAGTTTTCTATGATCTGTAACGAAGTAAGGCGAAGGGATACAATCACTATCAGTAAAAATAATATGATCAGCCACACTAGATTTTATTGCCTTATTTAAAATAGCTGCACGTCTAAAACCCAAATCTTCATGCCAAACATGTCGAATAGTTAAGTTTTTCTGTTGGAATGTTTTAATTAAGTCAGCCACTTCATGTGTAGAACCATCATCAGCTATACATAATGAAAAGTTATGATTAATTTGATTTAGATAGCCCTCTAAAACTAGTTCTAGATCACGTACATTATTGTATGCACTTATGATGACTTCTATTTTCATGTTTAATATCAATAGCCTAGTAGGAGTTGTTGCTTGTTTTATTGGGTTTAATCTGAAATTCTAACAAAATAATCAGTATACAGTAAGGATTATATACCTTAAATAAATGTTATTTTATTGTGTATTTATATAATAGTTATTACTTAAATAGAAAATTGACTGTATTATTGTGCTTTTATTTATGTGTGGAAATGTAGTGCCAAATGAGCGTTATTTTACATATTCATGACCAATCCCTTCCTCCTGTAAATTCTAGTGGTGGTTCAAATCGATTAATTGATTGGCTTGCAGTTGAACAAGCTAAACAAGGACACAAAGTGTATACGATGTCTCCTATTGGTTCTGATACCGAATTTTATCAACATATTAAGTTGTCATTGCCATGCACATTTGAAGAATTACGTGCTGTAATTCCTGATGATGTTGAATATATTGAATATCATGGTGGGATTGACGGTTCTGTTATTGAGAAGATGTTCAAACGGTATCCTGGAAGTATTCAAGTATGCCACGCTGGTAAACATGAGGGGAAAAATAATGTATTCATCTCAAAAAATCATGCTAAATGTCAGGGTGGTGAAGTTGTTGCTTATAACGGAGTACCTGTAGACGATTATATTTTTAGTAAAGATAAAGACAACTATCTACTTTTTCTTGCTAAAGTTAAACGTAGTAAAAAAGGTGTGGATGCTGCGATAAAAGTGGCTAAAAAAGTTAACATACCGTTAATTGTCGCTGGTGGACGTAGATTAGCCAACCCTGAAACGTGGTTTAACTGGCATCCTATAATCAAACCAGTAGGGTATATTAATGGTACTGATAAATTTGAATTAATTAGTAAGGCAAAGGCTTTACTTGTCCCTATTCAATGGGAAGAGCCTTTTGGACTAACGATAGTAGAAGCTATGCTATCAGGCACTCCGGTTATTGCTTTTAATCGAGGTGCAATGCCTGAGCTTATTATTGATGGAGAAACTGGTTTTCTCTGTGAAAATGAAGTTGAGATGATTAATGCAATAAAAAAGCTAGATCAAATCAGTCCTATTAAGTGTCGTGAGCATGCAATTAAGTATTTTTCTGCAACACAGATGTATTTACGACATTTTGAGTTATTAGAACAAGCAAAAACGAATTCATGGTGATTGTAATAAAAAGGCGTATTTAGCGCCTTTTTTATTAGTTAGGCTTTAAATTTAGCCAGTAATGCTTTGGTGATAAGAGGATCGACAAACTGACTCACATCCCCTTTATGGAGCGCGACTTCTTTAACGATGGTCGAAGAAATAAATGAATTTTTTTCTGCGGGCGTTAAAAATACCGTTTCAAGCTCAGGCATTAAACGGCGATTCATATTGGCTAATTGAAATTCATATTCAAAATCAGACACTGCGCGTAAGCCTCGCACTAAAATATTAGCATTGTGCTCCTTGGCAAAATTAACTAATAATCCTGAAAAACCAACAATTTCAACATTGGTTAAATGGGCGGTGATCTGCTGAGCAAGCTCAACCCGCTCCTCTAAAGTGAACAATGGTTTTTTGCTGGGGTTAAAAGCAACGCCAACGATAACATGATCAAACATTGCAGCAGCACGCTCAATTAAATCAAGATGACCGTTAGTGATTGGATCAAAAGTGCCAGGGTAGATAACGCGTGTTGTCATAATGGGTTACTTATTTTGTTTAAGATAAAGGCCAAGATACTTATTGAGTACATATTGCATATTAATACAGGCAATAATAAAGCCATGCTTGCCATCAAGAAAGCCGCATTTAATAAAATAGGTACGTATAAAGCTAAACAATGCATGCCCAATTGCTGATGCTACAGAGGTTTTTTTCCCTTGTAGATGTTTTTCTTTTGCCCATAATTCAGCATATTGAGATTGTTTCTTTTGAAACTCAAAGAAATTTTCAAAGGTATAATGTTCTAAATTTCCCGTTATTTTTATAATTTGGCAGTTAGGAGGAACAATAACAGATTCATGTACTTGAACATCATTATAGTGGGTGTCTTGTGGGCGGTATAAACGCACGATCCAATCAGGATGCCAGCCAGAGTGGCGGATAAACTTACCGAATGCTGTACTGAGACGATTAACGCTATAAACCACATTATGTTGATTATCTTGCAATACATTTAAAATAGATTGTTTTAGTTCAGGTGTAACTCGTTCATCGGCATCGAGCCATAACACATAATCACTGTTGATGTATTGTTGCGCTAGTTGGCGTTGTTGACCAAACCCCGGCCACTGTGTGTTGACATAAAATTTGTCAGTATAGCGACGGGCAATGGTTTCTGTTTCATCAGTACTGCCTGAATCGAGAATAATAATTTCATCTACCCAGTCTTTAACCGTATCTAGACAAGCGGCAAGATGCTTAGCTTCATTCTTAACAATCAATACAACCCCAAGTGTTGGTTTGTCTGTTGATATATTCATATTTTTTCCTTGGAAGCTAATGGCATTGCTGAAGATAGGATGAAATCAAGTTTTTCTTTGACCATCGCAACACTAATTTGCGGCATGATATCGCTGCCTTTGACGCGTGCTCCCCATGGTAACTCA
>CAMQXY010000219.1 GCA_947039005.1 uncultured Photobacterium sp. | reverse complement strand
ACAAAAAAAGAACCCTACTTCAACAGCAGGGTTCTTGATTATTTACAGCTAATGTTTACCAATCAATATGAATAAAACAGTGTTATTGCTTCACCCTTATTGTGGATTAAGACCTAGCTTCTGTAGTACTAACTTAAAGTTAGCTTGACGCTCTTTAACGTTATGTACATCACCTGTTGAACAGGTTGAATCAGGACAACCGCGGTTTACAATACCTGAAACATCATCAATAAATGATGTTCCTGTTAGATTACCATCAACGTACTTTTTAATTTCGTTGTAGTAATTCCAACCTTCGTATGGACCACCTTCATTTGAGTATTCTTGTACTGATGTTACCCAGTAGAACAAGCCTGCAATCCACTTAATTTCTTTATTCTCTTCTGAGCTACAAATTAAGCCAGGGTTTGAACAGAAATCAAGATCTGCATATAACGGGTTCGCAGGTGGTGCTTCAACCGTTACACCGTCAATAGTTTTACCGATTGTTGCTGGATCAACGTGTGAACGACCTAAGTAGTGGTTAAGCGTACCGAAGTTCTGACGGCCTGTGGTTTGAATAACACCACGTCCCCACCAGCCACAACCTTCAACACTTTCTTGGCTGCTGCCATCCCATAGGAATGTACCCGCTTTTTGACCAACGTAAATTTTACATTCATCACGTTCCCACACCTGCTTAGAGGTATCTACCTTATCAGGCACAACGTTACAGTGACCACTGTTTGTCCAACGACCTACGCTACCATTAACAAGTAAACCGCGCTCGGCTAATACTGCATCTGGTGCTGCGAATACTGGCGCTGGTGCACCGTACCACTTAGCATGAGTTAAGGCGCTGACTTCCATCTTGCTATCACGAGGACAAGAGTACGCATAGTCTAACCCTGATACTGGGTTAACACCGTAATCTGCGTATTTCTGACCTAACTGACCACAACTTGCGGTCATCGGATAATCCGTTGGCGCACCGTATTTCACTTCAGACCAGTTATTCTCATCACAAGCATTGTAACGAATTGTCTCTTGCATACTTTGGGCTAAGAAAGCAGCAATGGCGACTTTAGCGTAGATGATATTAGTTGCATCATCGACTTCGTCATTCAATAACCAGAACTTATTGCCTGCAACACCAATGTTGTGCATCGCATTCAGACCATCAAGGAAGTCATTCCACTTATAAACGGTCGATGGGATCCACTGTGATTGTGGTGTTTCATACAAGAAGGCTTCATTATCCATCACATCTGCGGCATTGGTTAACTGTTGGTTCAATGCTTCAATACGTGTTAATGCGCCTTTCTCTAGTTCTTCACCGACATAGTACAGTGGCACTTTCGCCGCTTGGTAAGCTTCAATTTTACTGGTTAAATCCGCGTTATTTTCATCAAACAAAATTGCAAACACGTTGCTATGTGCAGCTTTACGAATTTGTTGCTCACTGCTGGTTTTGCCCATGAAATAGTTTGCTGCTTGTGCTGTTGGAATATTTGCCAACATCGCAGGGGTCTTCACGTAATCAGTAACTTGCTTCACGAACTCGAGCGCGTTATGCCATTGTTCAGCAGATAATGCCGCAGTAGCACTTGATTTTGTAAAGGTAACAAAGTCAGCTTTGGTTGCGCTATCCGCTTTATACAGAGCAAATGTATCCAGTAGAGCTGCGGTATAGTTAGCCGCAGCGTTCCATACTGACTGACGACCTGAATGAGTATCAAAAGCAAAATCACCAACACTTAACGTCCAACCGAACGTTGCTTGTGGCGCAACAGTTGATATGATCAAGTTGTGCGCTTGTGCCCAGCCTTTGACATCATTACTTAGTGCATTAATAGCGGTAATATCAATGTTGCTACCCGTGATATCAATCGCATTGGTTAACGCTTGTTTCACATCAACCGTACCTAATGATAAGCCTTTATCACGTGTGGCTTTATCTAGCACATCACTGCTGATGATAATTGATGCTGTACCTGCTTGTTCTGCTTTCTCAATGATAGAAACAAACGATGCAGTCAGTTTATCAAGATCAGCTAAATCAACACTGTTACTCGCAGCAATGGTTACTGTTGCAGGCGTTGTTGTCGATGGGCTTGCCACCACAAACGTATTCGGCCAAGTCGCCACTTCAAGACGAACAGGATCCATTGGGTTTGGTAGTGAAAGCACTGGCGCAGTACCTGGTTCTGAACCATCACAATTTATATGCAGAGTCCATGAACTGTCGCTACCTGGTAATGTTTGCGTCCAGTAAACGGCAGAATAAGCAATATTATCATGAACCATAATGTCACCACCGCCTGCGTGATCGCCACGCGTCCAATCTGGGTAAACATTAAACTCTTCACACAATCCACCCGGTGGTGTTACTGGTGGCTCAACGGTTTCTTCTTTGATAGTGATGTTTAAAGTGGTTGTAGAAGAAAGGTCTTGCGCATCGGTTGCGATAGCATTCAAGATTACGCTACCTGCTTGAGTCGGTTGCCAATCACAGCTAAATGCACTGACGGCTGCCGCATCAAATGTACAAATTTGTTGGTTATTAGCTTTAACAACCACTGACGTTAAATCATTGTCGACGTCTGATGCGTTAACAGTAATCGATACCTTGTCAGTTTCGTTAACAGTCGCGCCATTCACCGGCGTCATGAAGTTAACCACTGGCGCGGTAAAATCAGTATTCCCTTCAGCTTTTACCATTACAGAAACTGATTTTTGTTCAATCTTTTGGTTATCTTTATCGAAAACAAATATGTTAATCGCAACATTTCCCGCTTCATTTGGCGTCCACGTTTGCGAGTATTCTGTTTGAGTTTGATCAATGGATTTTTGAGCAAGCTTAGTATTGTCAGCCCAAAACTCGACTTTAGATGCTAATTTACCCTCAATGCGCGTTTTAATGACGAATGCTTGATTTGCGGTTAATACCTGACCCGCAGTTGGTGAAACGATAGCGACTTCGGTGACATCAGGAACAGGTTCACCAGCACACTCGGTTAATGCCCAAAACCATGAACTTGTGCTTGGCGCTTCCCATAAACCAGGGCTATTTTGAGCAATAAAGCACTGTCCGTCATAGGAGACTATATCGCCATTTTTAACTTGAGTTGTACCTGGAATGAAAGGAATAATACCGTCTAAATCAGGCCCTGGATTAGGATCAGGCGTTGGTTCTGGCTCAGGATCTGGATTCGGCTCATCTGAACATTCAGCACCCTCCCAAAACCATGAACCCGCTTTTGGCGATTCCCATACACCAGGGTTATTCTTAGCAATAAAGCACTCACCGTTATAAGAAACTATATCCCCATTCTGAACTTTTGTTTCACCCGGAACAAAAGAAACAACACCGGCGTCAGCGGCATAGATATTACCACTGAGCATAGCGCTGAATAGAGCTATTGTTATTTTATTGATTTTTTTCACAATTCAATCCCTTCCATTTTCACGCGTTCAACAAACCAAACATTGGTTATTGATACCTGAACTCCATACAACTCATCTAGAGTCACTATCTTATTTAGCATAGAGAATAAAGTGTCACAATATTCCTTGAGTCGTCACCGCAAAATATGGTGGGTTGCTCTAAGAATATGTAAGTAAAAAAAGAATGGAGAACTTATAAAGTGAGAGATTACTCAAATAAGGCTAGGGATATAATAATTATGCCAATGATATTACTGTGCTCTGCTGAGAAAACCCATTTATCAAAAACTATTTGGACAGCCAAATATTTCAA
>CAMQXY010000218.1 GCA_947039005.1 uncultured Photobacterium sp. | reverse complement strand
AATGATGACTAAAATGGCGCTATTATTATTTATAGCATTCATAATCGTTCGTGCTTATGGGGTATACAAATAGTATATTAATACAATATTTGAACGAGAACAGGGGAAGCAATAATGACTCATGAAACTAAAACAATGGAAGTACCTGTTGCTATCGCTGAGAGAGTGCAAGCACTTATTGATGGGTTTAAAGCAAAAGAAATATTTAAGGCTGAGCGTAAGGCGGTCGTGAATAACTTTCTGGCGATGGATGGTCTTAGTTGTGAAATGGCGGTGTATAGTTTACCGCAGACTGAGTTGCTTGATACGCTTCGCTTTGTCTATGAATTATCGGGTACAAATAGCAAATTCATCACAAACATCTTGATTCAATCAAGAGAAAATCCTAAGAAAGTGTTGTCTGATGCTCAGAGAACGGCTGCTAAGAGCTTGTTATTTAATTTGATTAATGATCCATCTGTAGTTTCAGCGATGAAAGAAATTTAATTGTTGTTATAGATTAAGATAACAGATGTTAAAAAACCGCATAGCGCTTTAATAAAAAGTGCATTATGCGGTTTTTTTATCTGGATTTTTTAGCCCAAGATAGTTTTAAGATCGGCCTCTGGGGTTGAGATTGAACGCATATCGAATTTTTCGGCAATAATAGCCAATAGATTATCAGTTAAAAATGCAGGTGCCGTTGGGCCGGTGTAAATACCTTTAACTCCAAGAGCAAATAAGGTCAGTAGGATCACAATTGCTTTTTGTTCAAACCAAGATAGCACTAACGTCAGCGGTAATTCGTTAATACCACAATCAAACTCTTTCGCTAATGCGAGTGCTAACTGAATCGCGGAATAAGCATCATTACATTGACCCACATCGAGTAGTCGTGGAATACCATTAATGTCGCCAAAGTTATTTTTATTAAAGCGATATTTACCACAAGCTAAGGTTAAGATCAGTGAATCTTGAGGTACTTGTGCGGCAAAATCCGTAAAGTAACTGCGTTCTGCTTTATCACCGTCACAGCCGCCAACAAGGAAGAAGTGACTAATATTACCCTGTTTAACTTGATCGATAACCGCAGGTGCTGCATTCATCAGTGCATTACGCCCAAAACCGATAGTGATCATATGTTCGATTTCAGTGTGCTTAAAGCCGTCTAATGCTAATGCACAATCAATCACTTGAGTAAAATCATCGTCTTCAATGTGTACTACATCTGGCCATGCCACGATGCTGCGAGTAAAGATACGATCTGCATAGTGACCCACATTAGGGTTAATTAGGCAGTTTGATGTCATTACGATTGCGCCAGGGAAGTTAGCAAATTCAATTTGTTGGTTTTGCCACGCACTGCCGTAGTTACCGACGAGGTGCGGGTATTTCTTCAGTTCAGGATAGCTATGAGCAGGTAACATTTCACCATTAGTGTAAACATTAATGCCTTTACCTTCAGTTTGTTGCAAGATTTTTTCAAGATCGTGCAAGTCATGACCTGAAACTAAAATACACTTGCCTTGAATCGGTTTAACGTTAACTTGACTGGGTACGGGGTGACCAAAGGTGTTGGTTTCGCCTAAATCAAGCATCTCCATCACTTTGTAGTTCATTAGACCAATTTCCATTGAACATTCAAGTAAGGCATTCAGATCGGTTGGATCGGTGCCTAGCCAGCCCATGATGTGATGGTATTGGGCGTAAATAGCATTGTCTGTTTGCTCTAAGACACGCGCATGCTCCATGTAAGCCGCCGCGCCTTTGAGGCCATATAGACACAATAAACGTAAGCCAATCACATCTTCATTAATGGTTTCATAACCGCGGTTAACGGCCACTTGTGGCGCGAACGCTAAGATAGCATCAATATTTTGTGGTAATTCAAATTCAGCCACGGCTGGTAGGGGCGGTAATGGCTGTTGTGTGAGTGTCATCGCAGTAATAACCGCTTGTTTTAACCGTGTGTTGTAATTTGCAGCAAGGTTAGTCAGTGCTAAAATACGGTCGCGATCAAAGTTCACGTTGGTTAAGGTGGCGAAGAATGCACGCGGTGCCCAATGATTGATTTCATCATCGATAATATGGCATTGATGAGCAAGATCTGCCCAATATGATACCCCTTGTAAGGTATAAACTAATACATCTTGTAGATCTGAAATTTCAGCGGTTTTACCACACATACCTGCGGCATAAGCACAGCCTTTCTTCTTTGGCGCTTCAAGGGTTTGCTCACATTGAATACAGAACATTAAAAATCTCCAGCGTTTGATGATCTAATTATAAATATTATCTAATCGCCACAAAGCATTAACTATGCCACTTTTTATGCTGTTGTTTTTAATCGGTTTATTTTAATGCTCGTTTATTGATGATGTTATAAATACATCGTAATTGTTGTAAATATGACATCGTTGGTTGGATGGTTCTGTTATTTGATACTTAATTGATACCTAATTTTTTTCCCATTCGATAGAGGTTGCCGCGATCCATTTGTAAAAATTCAGCCGATTTTGACCAGTTTTTGTTTGTTTTTTCAAGAGTGTGTTCAATTAGCTGTTTTTGATAATCTTCGACTAATTGCCGCATCGGTTGCGATTGTTCAGGGAAAAGTGGTGATGTGTTTTTAACATCATTAGTTGGTGGTAAGTCAAAATAGTGATCAGTAATGGTCTTTTGTTCATCTTGTATAGCACGTAATGCTGCGCGGGTTAGTGTATGTTCTAATTCACGAATATTACCCGGCCATGGCTTTGCTTCAAGCATGTGCAATACTTTTGGATGAATATGTAGATTAGGTAAATTAAATTGATGGCGTACTTTTTCTAGTAAATAACCAGCGAGAACAGGAATATCATCATAACGCTCACGTAATGATGGCACAAAGATAGGGAAGACATTAAGGCGATGGTATAAATCAGCTCGAAAATGACCGAGTTCGACTTCTGTTTCTAGCTGACGGTTGGTGGCAGCGATAATACGTACATTAACGTGTAAATGTTGATCACTACCAACTCGTTGCAGTTCACCTTGCTGGATCACACGTAATAATTTTGCTTGTAAAAGTAGCGGTAATTCACCAATTTCATCTAAAAATAAGGTGCCGCCATCGGCGAGTTCAAATTTACCCGCTCGATGATTATTTGCACCCGTAAATGCACCTTTTACATGACCAAACAGTTCGCTTTCGGCTAACCCTTCTGGTAGTGCCGCACAGTTAATATAAATCATCGGTGTGTCGGCACGTGCAGATTGAGCGTGAAGTTCATGTGCAACCAGCTCTTTACCTGTGCCTGTTTCACCACTGATTAGTACTGCATAATCAGATTTTGCGACAGTGGCAATATTAGTCCGCAGTCGTTGCATTGCTTGGCTAATACCAACCATTTCACCTTGTTGTGAACGCGCCTGTTGGATCAATGTATTTGTGAGTGACTTTTGCTTTTTGTTTTGATCTTTAAGGGCATTAAATTGGGCAATATTACGTAACGTTGCCGCAGCTAGAGCGGCAAAGGTTTCAATAGCAACGGTTTCTATATGATCAAAGGCTCCTACTGTTAGTGAATCTAGCGTCAGTACACCAACAAGTTGTCCTTCAACATAGAGACTACAGCCAAGACAATCATGAATATCAATCGCTTGATCTTCATTTAATAAGATCCCGTCAAAGGGATCGGGCAGGGCGCAATCAGCATCAAACCTTACTGGGTGTTTACTGGCCATAATGGCTTGTAAACGGGGATGCGCTTGAGGGAAAAAACGTCGACCGAGTACCGCAGGTGATAAACCTTTAACCGCAACAGGAATTAATAACCCTTCTTTATCTAAAACAAACAACGCACTCGCATC
>CAMQXY010000217.1 GCA_947039005.1 uncultured Photobacterium sp. | reverse complement strand
TCAAACACAAAATCACTCAATCAGCAGCTTTATCAGCTTATCAATATTTAAGCAGACATAATATCAGTGATTGCGGTATCGGTATTTTCATTCTTATACCAATCCCATTAATTAAGTTGTCACCTTTCAAAAGCATTAGATCCCCTATCGCCCTCGCGAGCATTCACTGTAGGGAATGACGAAAGAGGATATTAAATTAAGTCAGAAACTTATTGTGATTGGTATCATTCTTTATTCCAATAATATGTAAAACACAGATATCAATATTATTGAGATTAAATCACAGATATAAAAAATCCCGACCAAGGCCGGGATTCTTTATTTAATCATGGATAAATATTTACATCAGTAAATATCTAACTCATTAATTAAATTAGATAAAACGAATTTTAACCGCTTTAAGCTTATTACTTGAATCATCTAACGTAAATTCAACCATACTACCCGATGAAGGCTGTGAACGACTGCAAACTTGAGATGCATCGAAACGAATATCACCACCAAGATCGCTAGTAATTAAGCCAATTTTTTCAACTGGGTTGAAGCTACGAATAATACCTGTTTGTGAAGTCATAGTTTATATTTCCTTTACGCCCAAATATTGCTTTTTTTGTCAGCATATATATTTGTGGCTATCAATTTGAGTTTAAATAGTTTTATACCAAATGGTTAATTAACCTTGGTATAGAGCTTTACTCATTGACCTACTACTTCTTATTAACTATAAGATCACCCTTCTTATAGCATTGCACTGTTACTACGTTTGCAACATAAACGGATAACAATGATCAGAAATGACATTGTGGTTTTTTTTAAAACACATTAGGTCTGAGCAACAGACGGATCGAACATTAACGCCTATTTTTGACGCTGTAAATGATTTTTTAATTAAAATTGATGAAAAATTGTGGATAACCACTTAACAAAATCATAAATATTTGTTTTTTAATGAAAAAAAATGATTTTAAAAAATCACTAAAAACACATCAACTGTTTAAAAAACAAACAAAATAAGTAATAAAACATACTGCAATTATATTTATCATCCGTTTTATAATTAACTGGAAATAAATTGTACATATTGTCGAACAATAAATAGTCTGCATTTTTGCAAGGAATAATTACGATATAAAATGACTAGGTTTCTGATATCAGCACATGTAAAGTATACCTATATATACGATGGTTATAAGGAACCTCGATGAAAGGTATTCTCTCAATACAGTCACATGTTGTTTACGGTCACGCTGGTAACAGTTCTGCAGTATTCCCTCTTCAGCGTATGGGCTTTGAAGTTTGGCCATTACACACCGTACAGTTTTCTAACCATACGCAATATAAACAAGGTTGGACAGGAACAGCGTTTCCAGCAACCGACTTAATTGACCTTGTCAAAGGCATCAACAACATTGATCAGCTTAAAAACTGTGAAGCAGTTCTTACCGGATACCAAGGTAGTGCTGATCAATGTTTAGCTATTATTGATACGGTTAAAACAGTTAAACAACAAAATCCCAATGCAATCTATATTTGTGATCCTGTTATGGGTGATCCAGAAAAAGGTTGTATCGTTGCTGATGGTATTTCTGACCACCTTATTAATGATGTAATGCCACTGGCTGATGTGATTGTGCCTAACCAATTTGAACTAAGCCAGTTTGTTGGTATGACGATTAATACATTAGATGATGCCGTGAAAGCGTGTCAACACGCGCTAACATTGGGCCCTAAAATGGTATTAGTAAAGCATCTTCATAGTTTGTCATCTGACAAGTTCTCAATGATGCTGGCTACCAAAGACGGTTGTTATTTAGCCCAGCGTCCACATCTTGCCTTTGATAATCAACCTGTTGGTGTGGGTGATCTTATTTCATCTTTATTCACTGGCGGCTTATTAAAAGGTTGGTCTCCAGAGCAAGCGTTTGAACATGCTCACAATGCTTGTTATGCGGTATTGAAAGAAACTCACCGTCGCGGTGAATGGGAACTGCAAACCATCGCAGCCCAAGATGAAATTGTAGCGCCAACTGAGATTTTCCCGATTACAGAAATCAAATAAAACAGATCGCTAATTAAATAGAAAAAGCAGCCTCGCGCTGCTTTTTTGTTTTTTAGTTTTTTAGTTTTTTAGTTTTTTAGTTTACTCATTTTCTCAAAACAAAAATTACAACACATTACCATAGGCATCAAATGAGCGTCGTTTAACGATGGTTAATGTGGTCGCTACCGAAAGCACACCTGATACAAATATTGCCACCATAATGACTAGTTGATATTTAACCGCCACTAATGGCATCGCACCCCCTAAAATTTGTCCTGTCATCATTCCCGGTAAGCTCACAATACCGAGTGTTGCCATTGAAGCTAATTGTGGGGCTAATGCGGCTTTAAAAGCAGTGCGAATAAAAGGTTGGGCTGGATTTGGCGCTCCCATTGCTAAATAATATTGATACTCGTGATGATTTTCTTTAAGCAAACTTCCCCAACGTGACAGTGCTAATACATTGGCAGTTAAACTATTCCCTAATAACATCCCTGCAATAGGGATCATATATTGTGCTTGCCACCATGGAGAGACTTGAATAACACCGGCTAAAACAGCAGGTAATGCCACCGAAAGCGCAACAACTTGACCACAAATAACCGCAGGTATTACACGCGTTAAATTAACATCAGAACGCTTACAAATGGTGTAACTGGCAAAAAGTGCCATAACGGTTAACCACACCACGTTAAGACTGAGGCTTTGCCAATCAAATAACGTATGCAAGTAAATACCGACTACAGATAGCTGCAATGTCATTCGCAGCACAGAACTGATCATGGTACGGCTTAACCCAAGTTGCCAGCGCTGGAACAACACTAATGGGATCAGTAATAACAAGTAAAAACCCGCCATGGCAGCCCAATGTAAATCAATCGTCTGGTTGATGGTTGTCGTCATTGGTCTATTCCTACTCTATATCCATATTGAAAACCTGATCGGCGGTCGCTAGCCATACCGGATCATGAGACACTGACACACTGATAATATTCAGTGATTTAATTAATCCAATCACCTTATTTCGAGCTGCGGGATCTAATGCTGAGGTGGGTTCATCCATTAACCACACTGGACGTTGCATCAGTACGGCACGCGCAATCGCTAATCGTTGTCTCTCTCCTCCAGATAACAATGCCACATCTTTATCCAATTCAACCTTCAACCCTGCTTGTAATAATGCATGCTGACAGTATTTTTCCGTTGGCTTTATTTGAGAAGGTAACATTGCATTAAGATGCCATGGCAATAACAATACCTCTAATACCGTTTCTGCTCCCATCACCGCTTGCTGTGGTAAATAACATATTTGCTGTCGCCAAAATGATAATGACATAATATCAACCTGTTGCTGCTGATAGCTAAAATGCCCATTTTGTGGTGATTTAAGACCTGCAATGACTTGCAATAAACTACTTTTTCCACACCCAGATGCTCCTGCTAAAGCAAGATGCTGACCTGATGATAAAGAAATAGTGAGTGGATTTAACTGAGGGTGCTCAAAGCCTGAGCGTAATTCAAATACACATAAGCTGGTTGATTCTACGATAGTATTGGACGGTAAACTCATCATGAGATAACACAAATAGCCGTTAAAAGGAGTGCTATAAGTGTATGAAAAACAGAAAATTATGCCAATAGTTTAATTTAATAATCGTCATTAGTGTGATCAATAAAGAACGGAATAACAACAGCCAAAAATTCAAATAAACACTCTGAAATTGTTCATTCTTTATCAACTTATACCGTATATCTGCCGTTCCTATGTCGGGTGATCAAACCTGATCATCCGTCGTGTGCCGAACGCGC
>CAMQXY010000216.1 GCA_947039005.1 uncultured Photobacterium sp. | reverse complement strand
GGCACAAAAAAAGCGACAGGCTTTCACCTATCGCTTCTTATTTACGCTGTGATTCTCAAAAAACAAAATCTCGCTACTCGAAACCTCGCCCCTCGAAAACTAATTCTTACGCTTCGTATTTCTTGATTACTAGCGTTGCGTTTGTGCCACCGAAACCAAAGCTGTTAGACATAACAGTTTTAAGTTCAACATCGCGCTTCTCAGTCACGATATCAAGGCCTTTAGCCGCTTCATCTAGGTTTTCAATGTTGATACTTGGAGCAACAAAACCGTGCTCAAGCATTAGCGTTGAGTAGATAGCTTCGTGAACACCAGCCGCACCTAGTGCGTGGCCTGTCATTGCTTTTGTTGCAGAGATTGCAGGGCTATGATCACTAAATAACTCTTGGATAGCACCAAGCTCTTTTAGATCACCAACAGGGGTTGATGTACCGTGAGTGTTGATGTAATCAACTGGCGCATCAAGATCTTTCATTGCCATCTTCATACAACGTACAGCGCCTTCACCTGATGGTGCTACCATGTCGTAGCCGTCAGATGTTGCACCATAACCTACGATTTCACCGTAAATTTTTGCGCCACGTGCCAATGCATGCTCAAGTTCTTCAACAACCACCATGCCGCCGCCACCAGAGATAACGAAACCGTCACGGTCTGCATCATAAGTACGTGATGCTTTTGATGGATCATCGTTGTACTTAGTCGACAACGCGCCCATTGCATCAAACATCATGGTTAATGACCAATCAAGCTCTTCACCGCCACCAGCAAACACAACATCTTGCTTGCCAAGCTGAATAAGTTCAACCGCGTGACCGATACAGTGTGCAGATGTCGCACATGCAGAACTCATGGTGTAGTTAACACCGCGAATTTTAAACGGTGTTGCTAAACATGCAGAAACCGTTGAAGACATTGTACGTGGCACCATGTAAGGACCAACACGCTTAACGCCTTTCTCACGTAAAGTGTCTACTGCATGGTATTGGTTGTATGATGATGCACCACCAGAACCAGCGACTAAACCTGTACGCTCGTTAGATACTTGATCTTCTGCTAGGCCAGAGTCTGCAACCGCTTGCTCCATTGATAGGTAAGCAAATGCAGCCGCATCACCCATGAAACGCATTTTCTTACGATCAATATGCTCAGACGGTGTGATTTTTAGATCACCCCAAACATTTGAACGCAATTTCATTTCTGCGAATTGCTCAGAGTAATTGATACCTGATTTGCCTGTTTTTAGGGATTCTAATACTTCAGCAACGTTGTTACCGATACTAGATACAATACCCATGCCTGTAATTACGGCTCGTTTCATGATGAATTCCTAGTGATATTAATGGAAATACCTAATCATTTTATAGAACAACTAATGCTCTATCTCAATGACTAAAATACGTCCCAAACGGCTTTAAAATCTGCGCTCACATTCATGCTTAATTTGCCGCTGCGAACGAAAACACGCGATATTAAAGATGTTTGGGCCGAGATTATTGACTAATTTACCCTGATTATTTTCAAAAAACCAAAAAAGTTAACCAATATTTAGTATGAGAACTATAACGGCTTTGCTCCTGAAAAGTGGTCAGCTTTCCTGTATTTCAGGTACAATCGAGTCAAAATTGCCATTCAATCGCATTTAAAGCCCACAATTGATGCATTTTCATGCATAAAACGGTGGCAAAATGCTCAGCAGCTAAACAAGAGGTTCGTTTTGTCTCGTCCTACTCCGCCAAAGTCTACACTCCGGATTGAAAATGCCGTCCTTGATTGGAACGAAACCGGTAGCCCATTATCTACTGAGTTTGATGATATCTATTTCTCAAATCACGATGGGCTAGAAGAAGCTCGTTATGTGTTCATCAAACAAAATGGTTTACCTAAGCGCTGGCATGATTTTGATCGACGTCGATTTGTGGTTGCAGAAACAGGTTTTGGTACTGGGCTTAATTTTCTGGCGCTATGGCAAACATTTAAAGCCTTTCGCGAACAACACCCAGACGCTACAGTCAAAGAATTACACTTTATTAGCTTTGAAAAATCTCCGCTCACTCAACAAGATCTGCTTAAAGCACATCAAGTATGGCCAGAACTGGCTGAGTTTTCTCAAAAGCTTATTCAACATTATCCGCCTGCAGTTGCTGATTGTCACCGTATTGTGCTTGAAGATGGCATGATCACCCTTGATTTATGGTTTGGTGACATTAACGATTGTCTACCCCAAGTTTGGGTCGGTAATGAAGGAATTGTTGATGCATGGTTTTTAGATGGCTTTGCACCTAAGAAAAATCCTGCTATGTGGAGCAAAAACCTCTTTAACAGCATCGCTAACATGGCACGATCAGGGTGTACTGTTTCCACATTTACTGCTGATAGTTCTGTGCATCAAAGCTTGAGTGATGCTGGCTTTGATATTAAAAAAGCCAAAGGGTTTGGTATTAATCCTCCGATGACGGTGGGTACTGTCACTAAGAACCACCAGCAAGCGAATTTTAAGCCATGGTTTGCCCGTAGCCCACAACAAGCACCTCAGTCAGAGCCAAGTGACATTGCTATCATTGGTGGCGGTGTCGCTTCTGCAACCACTGCTATTTCGCTGATCCGTCGTGGTCAATCAGTCACGATATATTGTGCAGATAATGAATTAGCTCAAGGCGCATCAGGAAATCGGCAAGGGGCGGTATACCCTCTTTTAAATGGTAAACATGATCCCTTGTCTCGCTTTTTTGCACCGGGCTTTATTTATGCGCGTCAATTTGTTGAACAAGCGGCGCAACATTGTCAGTTTGATCATGATTGGTGTGGCGTTACTCAGTTAGCATGGGATGAGAATGGCAAAAATATTACTGATGCCGAAAAACAACTCGCGCTGGCAACCAATGATAAAAAATTAGGTCGTCAAACCAAGAAGCTCGATTGTATGTTGGATGGTGGTTTTCCTGAATCATTGCTACGCAGTTTAGATGTTGAGCAAACTCTTGCAATCACTGGCGTTGAAACCGATTGTCGCAGTGTTAACTATCCGCTTGGCGGCTGGTTATGCCCACAACAATTAACCCAAGCATTAATTGAATCTGCGGTTAAAACAGGCAAACTTCACTTACACCTCAATAGTGACGTCACTGCACTTGAGCAAATTGAAAACGAGAATAGTCATCAATGGCAGTTAACCTTTGCTGACGGTGCTACCGTTAATCACACCACCGTTGTTGTGGCGAGTGGTCACCGCTTTAATCAGTATCCACAAACTGCCCCGATCCCAACCTCATCAGTGCGTGGTCAGGTTAGCCATGTCCCGACGAATAATGCTTTAGCAAAACTTGAAACCGTACTCTGTTATGACGGCTATTTAACCCCAGCGAATACCCACACTCACAGCCATTGTGTCGGTGCCAGTTATGCCCGCCGTAATTGCGATCTTGATTACAATGAAGTCGATCAACAACAAAACAAACAACGTTTATTGGATAGTGTACCCGCTACAGCCTCATGGGTAGATGCAATTGATGTGGATGGGTTTGAACTACAGCAACGCGCCCGTGTCGGTGTCCGTTGTGCCAGTCGTGATCATTTACCGTTTGTTGGTAATGTGTGCCGTTATGATGATCTGATCACGCAATATCAGGATCTAAAAGATAACCAGCTTTATGCGCAAAATGTGCCTGTGTATCAAAACTTATTTGCGATTGTTGGCTTAGGCTCGCGCGGATTAAGTTCAGCGCCACTATTAGGCGAATTACTGGCATCACAGATCTGTGGTGATCCGCTACCACTGCCACATACAGTGCTTGATGCCCTTCACCCTGGACGGATGTGGGTACGGAAATTAGTGCGCGGCAAAGAGGTGAAGTAATAAGGTTT
>CAMQXY010000215.1 GCA_947039005.1 uncultured Photobacterium sp. | reverse complement strand
CTCAGCACAATCAGTCTTAGTACCACCAACCAAAATTGTAGAAAATAGCACAGATAACATAGTTGCTAGTATCGAAAGTAATGATATTACGGATGATGAATTTGAACGCTTATTAGATGAATTACACGGCAATGGTAATGCCCCTAATTCTGTTATTAATATAGCGACATCAGCATCAATAAGTGATAACAATAAGCTTGAGGTTGTTAACGATAATTTGATGACAGATGATGAATTTGAACATCTGTTAGATGAATTACATGGTGTTGGTCAAGGTTCTAAAATTGTGCGTCCATCGCCAGTTGAATCGTCATTAATCGTTGCATCTACGGCGATTAATCCTCACTTATCGACTAATCCAATAGCGGCAGAACCTGCTAATAATACGCCGTTACCAACGGTTAAAGATAAACCTAAGCCTCAAGCTGACACTACGGTACGTGTTGATACCTCAACCCTTGATATCATCATGAATATGGTGGGGGAATTAGTCTTAGTTCGTAATCGACTCGTAAGCTTAGGTTTAAATACTACTGATGAAGAAATGTCAAAAGCGGTATCAACACTGGATGTTGTCACTGCCGATCTTCAAGGTGCGGTAATGAAAACGCGAATGCAACCGATCAAGAAAGTCTTTGGTCGTTTTCCGCGTGTGGTACGTGATTTAGCCCGTAGTCTTAATAAAGAAATTGTGCTTGAAATGCAGGGTGAAGAGACTGATCTTGATAAAAATTTAGTTGAAGCACTGGCTGATCCTTTGGTGCATTTAGTTCGCAACTCGGTTGATCATGGTATTGAAATGCCAGCTGTGCGCGAGCAAGTTGGTAAATCGCCGATTGGAAAAGTGTTATTGTCTGCATCACAAGAAGGGGATCATATTCGTTTAACCATTGAAGATGATGGTGGCGGTATGGATGCTAATAAATTACGTCAGATCGCGATTGATCGCGGCATGATGGATCACGATGCTGCTTCACGTTTGAGTGATAATGATGCTTATAATCTAATTTTTGCGCCAGGATTTTCGACTAAAAAAGAGATCTCAGATATTTCTGGGCGTGGTGTTGGCATGGATGTGGTCAAAACCAGTATTAATCAACTTAATGGTTCAATCGTGATTAACTCCGCCCTAGGTAAAGGGACACGCATTGATATTAAAGTGCCGTTAACATTGGCGATCTTACCGACATTGATGGTTGGCGTAGCTCAACAACCTTTTGCATTGCCATTGGCAAGTGTTAATGAAATATTCCATTTAGACTTAACTAAAACGCATACGGTTGACGGTCAACTGACCATTATTGTGCGCGAAAAAGCGATACCTTTATTTTACTTACAAGATTGGTTATCAAAAAAATCAGTTGCCAATAATCACCGCCATAATAGTCACGGCCATGTCGTGATTGTACAAACAGGGCATCAACGGGTTGGATTTGTGGTTGATAGTTTGATTGGTCAAGAAGAAGTTGTGATTAAACCTTTAGATAAGTTGCTAAAAGGCACACCGGGAATGGCGGGAGCAACCATTACCAGTGATGGTCATATTGCGCTGATTTTAGATGTGCCTAATCTATTAAATTATTATGTAAGACGTTAATTAGTCACTATTCGGCATATTGAAAATAAATATTTAGACTGGCGGTATTGTTTACGTAAAGGAATGAAAACAAATGGCAATAAAGGTGTTAGTTGTTGATGATTCAAGTTTTTTTCGTCGCCGTGTAAGTGAAATAATCAATGCTGATCCTCGATTAACGGTCGTCGGTAATGCTTCTAATGGTAAAGAAGCATGTGAGTTAGTCAAAATATTACAGCCTGATGTTATTACCATGGATATTGAAATGCCAGTGATGGATGGTATTACTGCCGTCCGTGAAATTATGAAAATAGCACCAACGCCTATTTTGATGTTTTCTTCCTTAACGCAAGCAGGTGCGAAAGCAACGTTAGATGCGTTAGATGCTGGTGCTCTAGATTTTTTGCCGAAAAAATTTGAAGACATTGCCCGTAATCGTGATGAAGCGGTTGAATTATTGCAAAAGCGGGTAGCAGAATTAGCAGGTAAGCGCTTTTTTCTGCGCCGTCAGTGTGGTGTCTCTTCTGCGATAAAACCTCAGCTTGCAACATTTTCTCGAGCAACAACTGTCATTACTACTGAAGATCGTGTTTCACCGTTATCTGCTGCAACAACTTGTCGAACAGCGACTGAACCCGCAGTCATATCTAAAAGACCATTACGTTTTAGAGCATCAGGTAAAAAATATCAGCTAGTGGCTATTGGTACTTCAACCGGTGGGCCTGTAGCGTTACAAAAGATCCTAACTCAATTACCTGCTAACTTCCCGTATCCGATTGTATTAGTGCAACATATGCCAGTGACCTTTACTGCCGCTTTTGCTGCCCGATTAAATAACTTATGTCGTATTAACGTTAAAGAAGCACAAAATGGCGATATACTGCGAGCTGGTGTAGCTTATTTGGCACCTGGAGGGCAACAAATGATGGTCGATGGGCGCGCAGTAGGTGCACGGCTACGTATTATCGATGGTGGTGATCGCATGAATTATAAACCTTGTGTTGATATTACATTTGGCTCTGCAGCAAAAGTGTTCAATGAACAGGTGTTATCAATAGTACTTACAGGGATGGGCGCCGACGGACGCGAAGGTGCACGGATGCTACAAGCTAATGGTTCTACTGTTTGGGCACAAGATGAAAATAGTTGTGTGGTATATGGCATGCCACAAGCGGTTGCTAAAGCAGGCATTTCTAGTCATGATCTTCCCCTCGACCGTATTGCTGAATGTATTTTAATTGAATTAGGTTTGTCGTGAGGAGTTGACGGTGGTTGTTTGGAGTATTGCAAACCAAAAGGGTGGAGTAGGGAAAACGACCACTACCATAGCATTAGCAGGATTATTAAGTGAACAAAACCAACGGGTATTAGTGGTTGATACTGATCCCCATGGATCATTGACAACATATTTGAATTTTGACGCCGATTACGTGCCTGCTAGCTTGTTTGATTTATTTCAATTGCCAGAGATTAATCGTGATGGTGTGAGAGAGTTAGTATTAAGTACTACATTTAACAATATTGATATTATTCCAGCTCATATGTCATTAGCGACCTTAGATCGTTCGATGGGTAACCGCAGTGGTATGGGATTAGTGTTAAAAAAAGCCTTACACAGTGTTGCGGCTGATTATGATTATGTATTAATTGATTGTCCGCCTATTTTAGGGGTAATGATGGTCAATGCTCTTGCTGCTAGTGATCGTATTTTAATTCCAGTACAAACAGAGTTTTTAGCCATGAAAGGCTTAGAACGGATGTTGCGTACGTTGCAGATTATGCAGCGTTCAAAACCTGCTGGGTTTGATGTCACTATTATACCGACCATGTATGACAAGCGCACTAGAGCGTCATTGCAGACACTGCAAGATTTAAAAACCCGTTATCCTGATCAAGTTTGGATGTCTGCAATTCCAATTGATACTAAGTTTCGTGATGCTAGTATTAAACATATGCCGCCATCGTTGTATGCCCATAATTGTCGGGGTGTGTTTGCTTATAAAACCTTACTAAGTCATTTAACAAGGTTGGCGCACAATGAATAATAAGCGTGTAACCAGTGAGCAAGCATTGGATGATTATTTTGGTGACTTATTATTAGACACTGAATCGCAATCTGTGGTGCCGAGTAAGGCTACGGAGTTTTGTGAACCATCATCGTCACAACAACTACAGCAATTATTGGCTCAAGTACCAGTACAACTTGACGTTGAGTCTCAAGCTGTAACGGTTATTGATGCAGAACCAGAACCAGAACCAGAACCAGAACCAGAACCAGAACCAGAACCAGAACCAGAACC
>CAMQXY010000214.1 GCA_947039005.1 uncultured Photobacterium sp. | reverse complement strand
TACTTCAAATTCATATAGTAGTTCATGCCTTCAGAAAGCTGATTAAAGCTACCAATAGTTGGCACAAGTTGCTGGATAACACGGTTCCAACGTGCAATCGGCGCTGCCGTTACGTATACAACATCATAAGGCTGTAATTCAAACTCAGTACCAATCACTAATGCGGTCGCATCTTGTATATTTAACTGATAAATATTAGCGGCAGGGCTATGAGGTGTTTTAGTTAAATCGGCATGGTTAGCACGAATAACAAAGACCCCAGTTGCATCAGCTTGTAATTCATTGATGCCGCCAACACTGCTGAGCGCTTCAGTTAAGCTCATGCCAGCACGATCAATTTTAAGTAATTTAGGCTCTTTAACTTCACCAAGCACAAATACTTTTTGAGCATCATTACGTGGCACATGCACAATATCACCGTTGCGTAATAAACGGTTTTGCATTAGATCGCCACGTTGCATTAATGCATATAATGATAAGGTTTGATCTTTACCATTACGGGTTAAAGTCACATTGCGCCAATCAGCATCAGCCGCTAAACCACCTGATTTATTAATCGCATCAAGTAAGGTTAAAGGCACATTGGTAATTGGCTGTTGCGCTGGGGTTTTCACTTCGCCGGTTACATAGGCCTTTTGAGCGCGAAATGCTGCCACGTTAACATCGACTTGGGGTTTTTCAACATACTCAGCTAATCGCTGTGCTATATCACTTCGAACCTGCGTTACCGTTTTACCTGCAACTTTCACTTTACCAATATATGGATAAAAGATAGTGCCATCCGCATGTACCCAGTTACCCGCTTCTTCTGCGCTACGGTATGAACCCGCAGGAATGGTTAATTCAGGGTGATCCCAAATAGTGATATTTAATATATCACCCGCGCCAATATGATATTC
Organism: uncultured Photobacterium sp.; assembly: GCA_947039005.1. Lineage (GTDB taxonomy): Bacteria > Pseudomonadota > Gammaproteobacteria > Enterobacterales > Vibrionaceae > Photobacterium. Next base: position 3,001 of record CAMQXY010000214.1, on the reverse strand, counting down.
ATATCCCGCTAATTCTTGTTCAAGTTGCACGTTAACCTGTGCAGCAACTTTAGCCACTTTAAATTGGCTAATATTACTCACCGTTAACGGAAAAACATTAACCTCTTGCTCAAGCGTAGGTTGTGACTGATTAACATCAGCAACATGCTTACCATCAAGACTTAGATGCGATCCCGGCATACTACAGCCAGCTAACATTACAGAGGCAACTGCCGTAACAAGTACTTTTTTTGATAATTTCATTAGATTAAGTTCATTTCAGCATTGATGGAAGATAATTTGAAAGCAAAAAAGTATGCTACCGCCCTAAGGTTACAGCTCCTCATTTGCTTTAAAAAAGATAATTTTTTTGTTGGTAGTAAAACATGCATGTACCGAATACTCGGTAACAATCCATCGCAACCAACAGCATACTTACTCAAAAATGATCTAAATAAATATTATACGTAGTATTTGTGCGATTTATGCAGCTATCAGATTCTACTTAATTTGCGTATAAAATGAAATATAAAATTTCATCCATATCCTATCAATATATTGCTCAATATCGACATGTAACCAATTGTAAATAAAAGCTAAATCATAAAACCCAAAAACATACAACCCATCACCCATAGCAATGCCAAGTAAAATTCAATAACAGTGATCAATATCACACCACGTACACTTAAATGCATAGAAGATGAAAAAACCTTACATGGTTCCATGCAATTATTCGGTATAATTATTAATTCAGTGTATTAATAATTCACTATAAAAAATGTCATTTTTTTGACAGCCTATATTATTTTTATCAATAAGGATTTACATCATGAAAAAGACTGCATTAGTTCTTCTAGCAGCTATGGCTATGTCTTCATCAGCATTTGCTGGCGGTTATGTTGCAGATGACGCAGCAACACAAGCAACGACGACAACGACGTCTGGTACAGCAGCTGGTACAACAACAGCTGTAGGTACTGCTGCTGGCGCAACGACTGCTGTTGTTGTTGGTGCTGCTGCTGCTATTGCTGCTGTTGCCGTTGCTGCTTCTGATTCAGGCAACACTAATTCAACAACGACTTCTACTTCTACTTCTACTTCTGTTAGTTCGAAGTCATAAATAAAAACTTAACCTGATAAAAATTTAGGTTAATGAAAAAATAACCGTGCTGGTCACGGTTATTCTATTTTGTAAGCTATTCGATTATCGCAATCTATAGCTCTAATTAGGTGACCTATCGGAAGCAATTCGAATGCTTAAAAATATTACTTATTATTCTATTTCAAAGCTGTTGCTGATATCGGCAACAGCTTTATTCGTTTCTGGCTGTAGCCAAAAAATCACCAGTATTAATGATACGGTTCGTGTTGCTGTCCAAGGTACTGCCGATATTCATAAGTCAGCTAATGCCGTTGCAGCATTACCTTATGCCAGTACCTATGTCCGCATCGGTAACGGCAGTCAACTATTTATGGTGTTAGCACTTGCTGAAACTGCCTCCGGTGACACTTTTACTAATACCAACACCTCCACCAATACCACCTCGACACCACCATTACTAAAATGGCTTGCCAGTGATCATGGGATGTTGGTTACGCAGAGTGGGCGCATTGTAAAAACAGTTAATTTAGCCGCTGGTAATTTATCAACCACCACCAGTAAAACAGTTGATCCGCTTACTTTAGGGCTGCATCTCGCAACAACACCCACAACATGGCAACGTCATATTGATTGGCAACCTGGCTACCACAATGGTTATCAACTGGATTCACAATTTGTGTTTGACCAACCAGAAGTATTAACCATCAATGGTAAATCTGTGCCAGTGCTACGCTTTAGCGAAAATGTCACGGTAAAGCAACTTGACCGTCACTACAGCAATACTTTCTGGATTGAACAACGCACCGGAAAAGTGGTAAAGAGTCAGCAATATATTGCACCTGATTTACCTAGCGTTGAAATGACCATTCTTAAACCTTTTGGCTAACGGTAGCGTATTTATGTTTTGTTCATTTTTCACCACACCCACTCGTTACCGCTACTATGCCCTTGCGAGTCTATGCTTATTTATTTCCCAGCCAGCAATGGCACAAAGCATGATCACATTACATGCTAATGGCACTTCAGATGCAGCGCTAACCTTGCACTACGCTGAGCCAGTACGATTAGCACAAGTTGTTAGTGACAGTCTTAAACAACGCACCAGTACTGAAACACCCTATTGGCTTGGCAGTAGCTTACGTTCTACTCACGAACCAGAAACCAAGCAAGCACTGATCAACCAACTGACACTGTTAAGTCAACAACACCGTGACGATGCTACAGTCAGTAATAGTTTTGCGAATACCGCCCAATGGTTACAGCAACACATTAAAACCCAGCGCTTACCTGTTGCGATTGATATCGATAAAGTACGATTGAAAAAAATCGATAACCCGCTATTAAAAGGCAACTATCAGTTAACACTCGCTGCTCGCCCGACTTCAATCATTATTATTGGTGCAATTGAAAAGCCACAACAGCTTGATTGGCAACCTCGAATGGCAGCAAAAAATTATCTAGATCAAGTTACTCCCATTGATATTGCGGCTAACAGTTACGTTACGGTTATCCAACCTGATGGCGTGATCCAACAGCACCCTATTGCTTACTGGAATAACAACCATAACGATATTGCACCAGGCGCAATTATTTATCTTGGTTATCAATCTGTGTTCCATGATTACAGAGACTTAAACCATGATATTTCTTCAATGCTAATCAACAGGACGTTGTAATGAACTCTGTCACATCGGCTAACACTAAACACAACATATATCAGCGTCCTTTGTTTGCTTTATCCACTTTAGCGATTGCGTTACTGCCATTCTGTTCGGTGCAAGCAGATGAATTTAGCTACCCTGAACTACGCTACTCTAACAGTGATTTTGGTGGCGTTGGTTTAATGCAGATGCCCACTGCACGTATGCAACCAGAAGGTGAATTTACCTTTGGTACCACCATTAGCAGTGATTACCA
>CAMQXY010000213.1 GCA_947039005.1 uncultured Photobacterium sp. | reverse complement strand
CTGATAACTCATTAGTGATCAAAAAAGACAGTGATATAGAACCATTGATTGTACTGGAAGATAATGCGTTTCTAAAAAATCTATAGTGTTTTTATAACCACATTTATATAACTACACTTAAATATACCCACAATTAAAAAAGCCGTGTTAATGATCTTTATCATAAAAGATCATGACACGGCTTTGTTTTAACTACGTTTTACTATATTAATTTATTAAAAATCGTAGTTAACGTTAATACCAAAATTACGTCCAGGTTGACTACGACGATCAATACCATCCGTCGTTTTGTTCACACCTGCCATATCTTGATACTGCCAATACTCTTTATCTAACGCATTAAAGAGTCCGGCACGTACTGTCATGTCTTTTACTGGATGGTAATAAGTGGTTAAATCAACAGTGGTATACCCTGCTACATTAAGGTTACCTTTATCTTGCCAATTATCTTTCGCTGCCACCATCTTGACATCTAATGCCGTACCCCATACTTCATTTGGTGCATCATAACCAACACCAACTACAGATGTTAATGGCGCAATCGTATCCAGTGTTTTCCCTGTTTGTTTATCTTCACCATCTAAGTATGCAACAGATACTTTGGCATAAGTCCCTAATGGCGCATTAATGACTTCATCTAACCAAACATTAGCGGATAACTCAGCACCATAGATACGGGCTTTTTCAATATTTTCATTCGTTGTAATATCAAGGTTATTCGCATTCGTTGTGACTTTTTGAATAAAATTAGAATAATCATTATAGAACACAGAAGCCGTTACATTACCGACATGATTTTCCGCACGTAAACCTAACTCATAAGAATTACTTTCCTCAGGTTTAAGATTTGGATTTGATTTAATAATATAACCATGGGGGATATTACTTTTATCGTAATACATTTCATGCAATGTTGGCGCTCTGAATCCCTGACTGTATTGGGCATAGGTACTGAAATTATCTGTCCAATGGTATACCGCACCTAAACGTGCAGTGAAGGCATCACTCTTATGATCTTTTAAACCGGAAGGTGCATCAGGTTTAGCTTCAAACTCATCATAACGCGCACCAGCAGTAACGACTGCTTTATCATTCAACAAGAAAACTTGATCTTGAATAAACACACCGCGCTTTTCAGATTTAGCGGTGGGTACTTCAGTTGGGCCCGGCTGTGAAGTCCCTTTATCTAAATTATAATCGACATAATTTAAATCAAACTTATCATTAACTACCGTCGCACCATAAGTCAGTTGGTGACGTGATTGCGCAAACTCAATCGCTTTAGCGAACTGAATATCAAATTGAGTACTGGTATCGTTACCTTCGCGGTAACGGTTACGATCACCAAACATATCAGTATGATCATAGTTATTATGCTGACTACGTTGTTGCTGCCAATTCACTTGCCATTTCAATGAATCAAACACCACATTTTCAGCTAACCACTCATGCTCAAAGCCAAATCGTTTTCGACTACTCGTGTCATCACCGCGGGTTTTGGTATAAGTAAAACCAGGCATCACGCTATAACCATCACGAGATAAAATATTGCCGTTAGCATTCCGAGTATAATACTCGCCAGTAAAACCAATACGGTTAGCATTATTGATCTGATAGAAGGCTTTTGCTAACACGTTATGCGATTCCATATTCAATGGATCAGCAGATTTACGTGTTACCCCCTTACTGTTATCGTGCGTATCGTAAGCGTTAGTTTCATGGCCATTACGGTAGGTATAAATGATCATCGTTTCGAGATCACCAATACGTTTTGCAGCTTCAACACCAAGTTTGTATTGATCATCAGCACTCGCATAACCACTTTTTAAACCTACGTGTGATGATTCGCCTTTTAATAAATCTTCTGGATTCTTGGTCTGCATTATCACAGTACCACCCAAAGCATCACTACCATAAAGTGTTGATGTCGGTCCTTTATTGACTTCAATTGCCTTTAAAGTATCAATTTCATAATTATTACTATTTCGACGCATCACATCAGCGCCAGGGTTATAAGACGTTGGTTGCTCAACACCATCAACTAACACTTTAACTCGACTGCCTTTCATGCCTCGAATAGTAATATCTTCCATACCAAATCGACCCTGACCATTAACCGAGACCCCTGGTACATATTTCAGCGCTTGCTTTACATCTGTTGCTAAATTTTTATTCATTTGTTCAGATGTCACTTTAGCGACTGAAGCCGGTATGTTTTTTATCGACTCCTCTGTTCGAGTTCCTGAAACAACAATTTCATCAAATTGAGAAACGCTATCTTGCGCAAAAAGTGATGGTGAAGAAAATGCCATAACGAGTGAGCTGGCGATAAGTGTCAGTTGCTTATTCATAATTCCCTGCTTTAACAAAAATCCAACAATACGGTTCGATGATGATTATACATAGAGAAATGATAATTACTATCATTATCATTCGTATTTATTTGATTTTGTCAAAACCTCCTTTTTATAAAGTAAGACGCTGTTTAGACAAATAAAAAACACCTTACCCGCTGGTATATTAAGCAATAATTCCCTGAACCAATAAAAAAAAGCACATTACGTTTAATGTGCTTGCATGTGGTTGTTTTGATTGTTAGTATGCGCGCTCGTTTTACGACGCTAAGTAAGGTCGCATTACTTAGTGAATTAATTAAATCAAAGAGTATTGATTATGAAATTTAATGCAATTGTACGTACAGACCTTGGTAAAGGTGCGAGCCGCCGCCTACGTCTTACTGAGCACTTCCCAGCAATCGTTTACGGTGGCGAAGCTGCACCAGTAGCTATCACTCTTAAGCACAGTGATATCATCAACCAAATGGATAAGCCTGAGTTCTACGAAGGTTTTGTTCTTGTTATCGATGGCCAGGAAGTTAAGGTTAAGCCTCAAGACATCCAACGTCACGTGTACAAGCCAAAGGTTGAGCACATGGACTTTAAACGCATCTAATTGCGTGTTCATAAAACTCTTCAAAAAAGCACTCTACGGAGTGCTTTTTTTATGTCTCTGATTTATTAACATCATCAAATAGAAATTGCTGCTGCGGTGACTGGGCTGCACTCTCTTGTTCCTTATTGTGCCGCTGACGCATAATCCGTAAATAACGCTGCCTACATAATTTTATTACTTTGATTTTTTGATCTGCTGTCATATTCTGCCAATGAAATCGTTCATCACGACTACGATAGCATCCTTTACAATAGCCTCGATTATTGACCTGACAGCAGCCAACACAAGGGCTTGGCACATCGAAAAAATCAAGTTGCTCCATGTTGCACCACTCTTTAGCTAACCCATTTTCCTTTATTGAGCATAAACTATTCTCACCCCTCCGTATCTAAATCGCATCAATGTACAAGATAACGTTATTGGAGTAACAATATTATGTTTAATATAAATGTTAATTGTTATTTTGGTGTGTTGATTTTTAGTCACTAGTTCTGCTAAGGTTATTAACATTGTCACGGTAGATAATTATTTATTACTTAAATGTATTTACTGATCCATAAAAAAATGAATACATTAACCTGGAGGGAACCATGGATTTTTTCGTACCATTGGCTAAAAATGTTGATCAAGCACAATCAATTTATTCATCAATTGCAGAGCATGTCTCAGCGCCTACACCTACGAATGATAAACGTATTCAAAAGTTAGTTTGGACCCATGAAGGTATTGAATGTATTGGTGAAATAGGGAAATTACCACCAGAGATTTTTCGTGCTGATGATGAAATTTTAGCTATTTTTGAATGTGATAGTGTATATAAAATTTGCACCCAAAATCGTGGCGTGATTAATTTCGATCCTATTCTGGCGAGTGCTGATACCGTAAAACGTGTGATTTACTTTGACTAACCGTTTTTAGGTTCAAATAGAAGCGCGCTTAATATAGCGCG
>CAMQXY010000212.1 GCA_947039005.1 uncultured Photobacterium sp. | reverse complement strand
CACCAAAGATTTCAAAACCCGCGCAAACAAGCGCGGGTTTTTTCATATTTTGACCCGCGCAAGTGAATGCGAAACTCAGCCCGATAACGGCTTATATTTAAAAGGATGTCACTATGAACAATCAGGTCATTATTTTTGATACAACATTGCGTGATGGTGAACAAGCATTATCAGCAAGTCTCACTGTCAAAGAAAAATTGCAAATCGCCTATGCCCTTGAGCGTTTAGGAGTGGATGTTATCGAAGCGGGTTTTCCGGTGTCATCCCCTGGTGACTTTGAATCAGTACAGACTATTGCCAAACACATTAAACAGAGTCGTATCTGTGCCCTTGCTCGTGCAGTAGAAAAAGACATTGATGTTGCCGCAGAATCATTGAAAACAGCAGAAGCATTTCGTATCCATACCTTTATTTCAACCTCAACCGTCCATGTGCAAGATAAGTTACGTCGGAGCTATGACGATGTGATTGAAATGGGGATTGCGGCAGTAAAACGGGCGCGTAAATATACCGATGATGTCGAATTTTCCTGTGAAGATGCAGGACGGACACCGATTGATAACCTATGCCGAATGGTAGAAGCCGCAATTAACGCGGGCGCAAATACGATCAATATTCCCGATACTGTCGGTTACACCCTTCCGAGTGAATTTGGCGGCATTATCACCCAACTGTTTAACCGCGTACCGAATATCGATAAAGCAGTTATCTCGGTACATTGTCATGATGATCTCGGCATGTCAGTCGCCAATTCTATGGCAGCGATTCAAGCAGGCGCTCGTCAAGTCGAAGGCACAATAAATGGTTTAGGTGAGCGCGCCGGTAATTGCGCTCTTGAAGAAATAGCAATGATCATTAAAACCCGTCAATCACTCTTGGGGGTACATACCAATCTTAAACATGACGAAATCCACCGCACCAGCAAAATGGTCAGTCAGCTATGCAATATGCCGATTCAAGCCAATAAAGCCATTGTAGGCAGTAATGCCTTTAGCCACTCGTCAGGCATTCATCAAGACGGCATGCTGAAAAATAAAAACACTTACGAGATCATGACCCCAACGTCAATTGGGCTTAAAAATCAGGCTTTAAATCTTACCAGTCGCTCAGGTCGAGCAGCGGTCAAAAGCCATATGGATACCCTTGGCTACACCGAGCATGAATACGACCTTGATAAACTTTATGCTGATTTTCTTAAATTAGCCGATCGTAAAGGCCAAGTGTTTGATTACGATCTAGAAGCCTTAATGCACTTTGCTAACTTGCGTGATGAAGATGACTTTTTCAAAATAAACTATTTAAGCGTTCAATCTGGCAGCGTGATGGCAACCACCAGCATTAAGCTTCAATGCGGTGAAGAAGAAAAGTGTGAAGCCGCTGTCGGCAATGGTCCTGTTGATGCGCTTTATCAATGCATCTACCGTCTAACGGGTTATGAGATTGTACTTGATAAGTTTGATCTTACCGCTAAAGGCGAAGGTGAAGATGGTTTAGGCCAAGCCGATATCATTGCCAATTACAACGGTCGTAAATATCACGGTACGGGTCTTGCGACTGATATTGTTGAAGCGTCGGGTCAGGCTCTGATCCACGTCATCAATAGTATTCATCGTGCCAACCAAATCGCGACAATCAAACAACAAAATAGTCTATAACTGAGTGGCATCAAAAGAAGTAGCAGCAAAAGCATTCAATTTTATTTTTAGTACATTACGGAGAGCACCCACCATGGCAGGTTCATATAATATAGCGGTACTACCCGGTGACGGTATTGGTCCAGAAGTGATGCAGCAAGCATACAAAGTCTTGGATGCAGTCCAGCAACAGTTTGATATTGAACTTCATTTTCATCAATTCGATGTCGGTGGGATTGCGATTGATAACCACGGTTGTCCATTACCCGCCATCACTTTAAAAGGTTGTGAAGCCGCTAATGCGGTGTTATTTGGCTCTGTCGGTGGTCCAAAATGGGAACACCTTGCCCCTAATGATCAACCTGAACGTGGCGCACTCTTACCATTGCGTAAGCACTTTGAATTATTTTGTAACTTACGTCCGGCACAAATTCATCGTGGCTTAGAGCACTTTTCTCCCCTGCGGGCTGATATTTCAGAACGAGGCTTTGATATTGCGGTTGTACGTGAACTCACTGGCGGGATTTACTTTGGGCAACCAAAAGGTCGTGAAGGCGAAGGCGCGCAGGAAAAAGCGTTTGATACTGAAATTTATCATCGCTATGAAATTGAGCGTATTGCTAAAATTGCGTTTGAATCAGCGCAACTACGCCGTAAGAAAGTCTGTTCCATCGATAAAGCAAATGTCCTACAAAGCTCAATTTTATGGCGTCAAGTGGTTGAGGAAGTGGCTCAAAACTACCCTGACGTTAGCTTAACCCATATGTACATTGATAACGCGACCATGCAACTGATCAAAGATCCGGCGCAGTTTGATGTGATGCTATGTTCCAATATTTTTGGCGATATTATTTCCGATGAATGCGCCATGATCACTGGCTCCATGGGGATGTTACCTTCTGCGAGTTTAAACCAACAAAAGTTTGGTATGTATGAGCCTGCGGGTGGTTCCGCGCCTGATATCGCAGGTAAAAACATTGCTAATCCGATTGCCCAAATTCTATCAGCGGCCTTGATGCTACGTTACAGTCTTGATGAAGAAGAAGCTGCGCGGGCAATAGAAAGAGCGGTAGCACAAGCACTCGAAGCGGGTGAACTTACAGCCGATTTAGCAGGTAATAGCACCGCCCTAACCACCAGCGAAATGGGTGACAAAATCGCTGCCTATATTCAACGACCATAAGGAGCAGCAGCATGCCAAACAATACACCGTCAGCAGCAACGCCTGCCAAGACGCTTTATCAAAAAATTTATGATGCTCATGTGGTTGTCGCTGCTGCAGGCGAAAACCCGATTTTGTATATCGACCGTCATTTAGTCCATGAAGTCACCTCACCGCAAGCATTTGATGGGCTGCGCGAACAAGGTCGCCAAGTACGTCAAGTGAATAAAACCTTTGCCACCATGGATCACAACGTTTCAACCCAAACCAAAGATATCAACGCTTCAGGTGAAATGGCACGTATCCAAATGGAAACCCTTGCCAAAAACTGTGCTGATTTCGGCGTCACCTTATACGATCTAAACCATAAATTTCAGGGTATTGTCCATGTCATGGGCCCAGAACTTGGGATCACTTTACCCGGCATGACCATTGTATGTGGTGACTCACATACCGCTACCCACGGTGCCTTTGGCGCACTCGCATTTGGTATCGGCACTTCTGAAGTTGAACATGTATTAGCAACCCAGACCCTGAAACAATCATGTGCTAAGACCATGAAAATTGAGGTTAAAGGCAAAGTAGCGGCAGGCATTACTGCCAAAGATATTGTATTAGCAATTATCGGTAAAACCACTGCTGCCGGTGGTACAGGTTATGTGGTTGAATTCTGTGGCGAAGCTATCACCGATCTATCGATGGAAGGTCGAATGACGGTGTGCAATATGGCGATTGAATTGGGCGCTAAAGCCGGCTTAATTGCACCAGACCAAACCACCTTTGATTACATTAAAGGGCGTGAATTTTCACCTCAAGGGGCTGATTTAGAAGCCGCTATTAGTTATTGGCAAACCTTAACCAGTGATGATAATGCAGCATTTGATGCGATGGTGACTTTAGATGCCACCGACATTAAACCGCAAGTCACTTGGGGCACTAACCCCGGTCAAGTGATCGCCGTTGATGAACTGATCCCTACCCCTGAAAGTTTTAGCGATCCAGTAGAGCAAACATCGGCTAAAAAAGCCTTGGCTTATATGGGACTTGAAGCTGACAAATCATTATCTGATTATACTGTAGATAAAGTTTTTATCGGTTCTTGTACCAACTCTCGTATTGAAGATATGCGTGCCGCTGCAGCCA
>CAMQXY010000211.1 GCA_947039005.1 uncultured Photobacterium sp. | reverse complement strand
TAGAGTGTTGAATTCCTCTTACAAATATTGATATAGGAATTTAAAAGCTGATTTCCACATAAAAAAACCTGCGCCTGTTTTCTAGAGAGAGGGGAGGAATCCAGACGCCGAATTCACACAATATAAAAATTCAAAATTGATTTTTCACTTCATAGGAATCAGCTCTAAAAAAAAACCGAATATTTAACACCTAAAATTAATGGGTTTTATGTTTTTTTTAACTTATTGAATTTTTTATATAAAATTGAGTTTCAGATAATTGAAAACTCAATGGGGAATTTGCCTATTTGTAATATCGTAAATATAATCACTTCAACCCCCTTATGTGGAAATACGGACCCTAAATTCTGGAGAGATAGTCATGGTTGAACGCGGGGAGGTTGAATTCCCCTATACGAGAAATTCAGGAGCCTGATATTTTACTGTAAAAATGGACATTAATAATTAATTGCTCTAGAGTGAAAAATAGAAAATTTTTGTTTAGCTTGTTTTTTATTTAAAGTTATGATTTTAATAAGATTCTGAATAACCTCTGATTTAGATGCGTATGTGGAAATTAACTCTCATATTCCTAATTAGGAAATTTAAAATCAGACTTTTACGTGTGGAATTGGCTTTCATATTTCTAGATAGATATAAGAGAGTGGAACGATGGGTACTGAAAATTCGCAATAATGAATTTAACTGGCTCATTTAAACACACAGGTTTTGTTTGATAAGTTTTTTTGAATGGGATTTTTCATAGAAATAAAGAGTTTTATATTTATAAAGCATTGATTTTTAATGTTAATAAATAAACATTCAGAGGTATTCTATGCTGAAAGAGTCGGAACTTGAGAGCTTAAAATCCACAGATGACCCATCAAAGAGGAATAATATAACCAACGAACAATTAAAAATCATGATTACGGAACAAGTAAATTCATTAAAAAAAACAACAGAAGATCTGATATTATTATTGCAAATTGAGGGGCTTAAATCTAGCGATGAATATATTCAGAACCGAAGCATGATAAGAAAATTAAGTAAGAATGAACCGTTTTGGAAGCATGTAACACGAGTAAAATGCAAAGATCTTTTATTTTCTGCTGAATGGTATCGGGTAAAATATATTAATTTCACGAACAAGGCCAAAACATTTTGCTCAGATTACATACCAAAAGGTGACGGTTTAATATATTCCAGAAAAAGCTTTAAGAAGACCACTAAAGATGAGATGCACGCGATCTTTTTTGCGGAAGAAAAATACGCCTTGGTAAGATGTAAAATTTATATTACTCGTAAAATTCTACGCTCTATTTCTCTATTTACGGATGTTCATTCAAGTGACAGAATTTCAGGTAGACAAATGAAGGGCAAATCATTTTACAAATAATGGATGGTGAACGAATTATTTTCATTTAAAGCCTCCCGTACCTCTTAAAAATCAATTTTACTTTTCGATATGGTGGATGAACGTTTTCCACTTAAAGCTTCTCGAACTTTTGTTGAAAATGTACGTTCGGTAAATTTTAAATACATTAACGGCGATATTTTTTGTTGCCGTTTTTTTTACTTAACTCAAATTGTCACGTTGATACATTTTACCCACGTTCGTTCATGCTTAATCTCATCGTCGGTGGGTTTTAGATCTCATCTCTGACAAGAACGTGATGCATTTGCCTCTTAATGCGCCCCAGAATGCCTTTGAGTATCCCTTAATACCTCTAAGTCCTCTGAGTCCTTAAGTATCCATTATCGTTTAACGCCTCTAAATGCCCGTATACGGCTTTTCCCCATTCGCTTTACATTCCTGACTTGTAAAATCCTCTTATCGCCTTGTAGGGCCATTTCAGTGCGTTTTAAGGGGGTTTGCAATTACGATCTAAATTGTCGATTTCTGGTTTTACGTGCGTGGCCGTAAAAGTTAGAGGGTTGTACTTCGATTGAAGAACGCATTGGGGAAATGTGATTTGTACCAGGCGTACAAACAAGAATTTTTGAGCCATACGCAATGTGAAGATATGTATTGGTAGGATTTTTAAATGTGATTTAAATCTTAAGAAATAAAAAAATAAACGAGCGATAAGCGAAGTTCTTTGTTCTTTTTTCTCTTTCTTTTTTTCTCTTTCAGGACTTGCAAGTGACTGATAAATAAAAGCTATTATAGCTAACTAACGAGAAAATAGGGGCTAACTAACGAGAAAATAGGGGCTAATTAACGAGAAAAACGGGGTGGATAACTTTTTCAAAATTGGTATGTTAACGAATATTTTTTATTTACTCGTTAGTTGTTTCTCTTAGTCTTAGTGAGTTGAGATAAGTATTCATGGATAAATTAACCGTCGTTCATGCGAATGATCTGGTTGAGGCCAGCTATGCACTTTCTATTAATGAAATGCGCGTAATTGCCTTAGCCTGTACAAAAATTGATAGTAGGAAAAAAAGCGGTGATGAAATAACGATTTCGGTTAAAGAGTTTGCTAAGGCTTATGGAATAGAAAACAAAAGAATATATGGTGACTTACGAGATTCTGTTAGTGGTATTATGCGTAAACCAGTAAAGCGTTATGATTATAAAAAAAAGAGAATGGTAGAATTAGCATGGTTAGTTAAAAATGATTATGAACTTAGCGAAGATGGATCTTATGTCATTTTACAATTCTCACCATTAATTTCTCCTTACCTATTTGATTTGAAAGAGCGGTTTACACAAATAAACTTTAAGTATGTTGCTAAGTTAAATACACCTTTTTCTTTTCGCTTATATCAATGGTTGAAAAAAGTAGAAAACATGCATAATGCTAAAGAAAATAATGCAATAAGTATTATTCTTGATGTTTCTTGGATGAAAACACAATCTCAATTGCTTGGTAAGTATGAGCGATGGGGGGATTTTAAAGATTATGTCATTAACCCTGCGATAAACAAAATTAATACAGAAACTGATTTATCTGTAATTTGGAACCCAATTAAAAAAGGTCGCTCTGTTCATGCTGTTAAATTCTCTTATGTTGTGGAAGCGGCTACTTTTGCTAAACCTATTCGACCACGTTTATACCGACGGCCAAAGGTATTGAAAGGAAGTCATGAAGAAGGTGAGTGGATGCGTAAAAATCTATCCCTCTTGTTGTCCTACAGAGATGAATTAAAAAAATATGACGCTTTTGAAAAGTTAGATATTAAAGATCTTGAGCGCATTGCAGAATATTCATCAATTTTTGATCGAGAGATACACGAGAGCGCACTAAAGGAAATTTCTGAACGCAGGGCCAAAAAAACAAAAGTGGCTTCTTAAATTAAACATTTGTAATGACATTATTTTAAACAAGGTAAAATTTAAATTGTCACGTTGATACAAATATCTTTTTTTAAATTGTCACGTTGATACAAACTATCGCTCGTCAACTTGCTCGTTCGTAGAGTTTCTTGTTCGTGCTCACATTGCCATTCCTTTGATCGATGACCTTCTCGTTCATGAAGTCATTCCTTTGATTGATAACCTACTTGCTCACAAAATCATTCCTTTGATCGATGACCTTCTCGTTCACAAAGTCGTTCCTTTACTCAATAGCCTTCTCATTCAGAAACCCCTCCCTCCCTCCCTTCCTTCTTGAAATACATTAAAAGGGCTGTTATCTGATATGGCTTGCTTTGTTTAGTCTCATATATTTTCCTTTTTACGTCGGAAGTATGTTGAGCGACTAATGCCAAGATCTAACCACGGCGCATTCAAAGAAGGACGGCCACCACCTTTGGAAATAGCACCACCGACTGATCCGCCTATTGCCCCTGACTTAACTTTGTCCTCCAGAGATCCCGCTTTCCCGCCCTTCGCCCCTTTCTTTGCTTGGCTTTCTCTGAATTTACTTGGCGTGAAATGTTTAAAGGTCCAATTCGCGATAGATTTAGCAATGGCTTTCACCTCTGACAAAGGCAACGGCGTGATGAATTGAGCGTTTAGCGTTTCTACATGCTCGTATACGGCTTTTCTCAATTCGCTTTACATTCC
>CAMQXY010000210.1 GCA_947039005.1 uncultured Photobacterium sp. | reverse complement strand
TCAGCACTTGCTGCTTCTTGAGTTTCTGTGTTTTCGAAAATCAGTAATGGTTCTGATTCACCGTTAATTACAGACTCATCAATAACAACTTTACTGATACCTTCTAGAGACGGAAGCTCATACATGGTATCAAGTAATACTGCTTCAACAATAGAACGTAGGCCACGAGCACCTGTTTTACGCTCCATTGCTTTTTTAGCAATCGCAATCAAAGCATCATCGCGGAATTCTAATTCAACGTTCTCAAGCGCTAACAATGCAGCATACTGTTTAGTAAGGGCATTTTTAGGCTCACGTAGAATTTGAACTAACGCTTCTTGGTCAAGTTCACCAAGTGTTGCTGTAACAGGTAGACGACCGATGAATTCAGGAATTAAACCGTACTTCACCAAATCTTGTGGTTCAACTTTCTTAAACAAATCACTTAATGTATCTGTTTGATCTTTTGAACGTACATCAGCAGCAAAACCGATGCCAGTACCTGTTGCTACACGTTGCTCAACCACTTTATCTAGGCCAGCAAATGCACCACCACAGATAAATAGGATCTTAGAAGTATCAACTTGTAAGAACTCTTGTTGAGGATGCTTACGACCACCTTGCGGCGGAACAGAAGCAACAGTACCTTCGATCAGCTTCAGCAACGCTTGCTGAACACCTTCACCCGATACATCACGTGTAATTGATGGATTATCCGACTTACGTGAGATCTTATCGATCTCATCGATGTACACAATACCGCGCTCGGCTTTGGCTACGTCGTAATCACATTTTTGTAGCAACTTTTGAATAATGTTTTCAACGTCTTCACCAACATAACCCGCTTCAGTTAATGTTGTTGCATCAGCCATTGTAAACGGAACATCCAGCATACGCGCTAATGTCTCTGCTAATAATGTTTTACCACTACCAGTAGGACCAATAAGTAGGATGTTACTCTTACCTAATTCAACGCCATCACTATTCTTATCGCCATTACGTAGACGCTTATAGTGATTGTATACTGCAACAGCCAACACTTTTTTAGCGTGTGATTGGCCGATGACATAATCATCTAAGTTGTTACGAATTTGTTGTGGAGTCGGCAGCTCGTCGCTATCGCTTTTCGTCATCACTTCTTTGATTTCTTCGCGAATAATGTCGTTGCATAAATCAACGCACTCATCACAAATATAAACAGAAGGACCAGCAATTAGCTTGCGAACTTCATGCTGACTTTTGCCACAAAAAGAGCAGTAAAGTAGCTTGCTGCTACTTCCCTCTTTGCGCTTATCTGTCATTCGCTAACCTCTTTATTGGGGTATCCCATCATTGTCATGTCTTGAGTGTATAACAAGTCGACTTATTTTGCTTTACTAAACCCGCATCGCGAATTGCAAAATAAAACGCCTTTTAATCACGCTTACTCAATACAGAATCAACTAGACCGTACTCTACTGCCTGATCTGCAGACATAAAGTTATCACGATCGGTATCACGCTCAATAATCTCTAACGGTTGACCCGTATGCTCAGCCAATAATCCATTTAAACGTTGTTTAATCGTTAGGATTTCTTGAGCATGGATTTGAATATCCGATGCTTGGCCTTGGAAACCACCCAATGGTTGGTGGATCATCACGCGAGAGTTAGGTAGGCAATAACGCTTACCTTGAGCACCACCTGCCAATAGGAATGCACCCATTGAACATGCTTGTCCCATACATACTGTACTTACATTTGGTTTAATAAACTGCATGGTGTCATAAATTGACATACCTGCAGTTACTGAACCGCCTGGAGAGTTGATGTAAAGGAAGATGTCTTTGTCTGGGTTCTCAGACTCCAAAAATAGCAACTGGGCTACAACTAAGTTAGCCATATGATCTTCAACCTGACCGGTTAAGAAAATCACACGCTCTTTTAGGAGACGGGAATAAATATCGTAAGAACGCTCACCACGAGAAGTCTGCTCGACCACCATCGGTACCAGCGCATCCATAATCGGTGACATGCCGTTTTGTGCTTGGTAGCTCATAATCTTATTTCCCTAAAATAAATGGCCCGAATGAAAGTATTCACACGGACCATTGTTAGCAGAAGACTTGAGCTAATGTCAAATCTCTACAGCAATTTCAGTAAATTAAGCAGCAGGATTCATTAGATCGTTGAAGCTAACTTCTTTATCTGAAACCTGAGCTTTAGCTAGAAGTGCGTCAATTGCTTGCTCTTCTAGAGCAACGTTGCGCATATTATTCATTAGCTGCTCGTTGCTTGCGTAGTATTTAACTACTTCAGTTGGATCTTCGTATGCAGAAGCCATTTCAGCGATGATTGCAGTAACGCGATCTTCGTCTGCTTTTAGCTCTTCTGTTTTAATTACTTCACCAACTAGTAGGCCAACAACTACACGACGCTTAGCTTGCTCTTCGAACAATTCACGTGGTAGTTCAGGCATGTTCTTAGCGTCGCCGCCAAAACGTTGTGCTGCTTGCTTACGTAGTGCTTCGATTTCTTGATCGATAAGCGCTGTAGGTACTGCAATGTCGTTTTGCTCAACAAGACCGTTAAGAACTTGATCTTTAATACGACCTTTAACAGCTTGCTTAAGCTCACGTTCCATGTTCTTACGAACTTCAGTCTTAAGACCTTCAACAGAACCGTCTTCAACACCAAACTTAGCAACAAACTCTTCAGTTAGCTCAGGTAGTTGTTGTGCTTCAACTTTATGAAGAGTGATAGCAAATGCTGCAGACTTACCTTTTAGGTTTTCTGCATGGTATTCTTCAGGGAAAGTTACTTCTACAGTAAACTCTTCGCCTGCTTTATGACCAACAACACCTTCTTCGAAACCAGGGATCATACGACCTTGGCCCATAGCAAGTGCGAAACCTTCAGCTTTACCGCCGTCGAATGCTTCACCATCGATAGTACCAACGAAATCGATAGTTACACGACTATCTGCTTCAGCTGCTGCTTCAACATCAGTCCAAGTAGCTTGTTGCTTACGTAGTGTATCTAGCATGCCGTCAACGTCAGCTTCAGTTACTGTAACAACTGGCTTCTCAACAACAACTTTATCTAGACCAACAAGTTCGATCTCAGGGAAAACTTCAAAAGAAGCTTTAAACACTAAATCTTTACCTTCAGCAATTTCTACTGGAGTAAAAGTTGGTGCGCCCGCTGGATTGATCTTTTCTTTAACGATAGCTTCGATAAAGTGGCGGTGCATTACTTCACCTAGGATGTCTTGACGTACAGAAGCGCCAAACATTTTAGCAACCATCTTCATTGGTGCTTTACCTGGGCGGAAACCGTCGAAACGACGAGTTTTAGCAATTTTACGTAGTTCAGCAGCAACAGCATCTTCGATGTTTGCAGCAGGAACTGTAATAGTTAGGTGGCGTTCTAGACCTTCAGTGGTTTCAACGGTAACTTGCATTATATTTAACCTCAAAACTTAACTCAGTGTTTCTGAGTGATGTTGCCGAACAGCCATTTACTGACGGTGGCATCCTTTCGTGTTACAGCTCGAAAACCATAACGCCTAAATTCTTTCTTCAAGATTCTGATAGTAGGTCACCTACTTATCAGAGCGCGCTATTATAGCGACACCTGAGCGTGACGTCGAGGTAGATACCTTAACAACGTGCACGATCTCTTTAACTGCATTACAAGATAGGGGCTAGAAATATCATTTCAAGGGGAAAAATGAAAAAAATCGTCTTAAAACGTTTTTTTTACGTTTAAATGTTGGAAAAATGAGCTAATTAGAAAAATTTTAACAGCAGCTAATGAGAAAAATTGGCTTGAATAATTGGAGTGTAGAATTAGAAAGATGATTGAAGTAAGAGGATAACATCAAGAAGAAAAGAGAAGATGGTACGCCCTGCAGGATTCGAACCTGCGACCACATCCTTAGAAGGGACGTGCTCTATCCAGCTGAGCTAAGGGCGCATCATTATGTAACAAGAAGCTACGAGGCAGGATTATACGTAGCTATAAAGTAAGGTCAATCCCTTTAGTCCATTTTTCATGTTT
>CAMQXY010000209.1 GCA_947039005.1 uncultured Photobacterium sp. | reverse complement strand
TACCCCGTTAATGGCTAACGGGGTAACTTTCTATTTAAGCTCAATAACCGATTTTATATTAACAATCGTGTTATGCCGCAGCTTGCTCTGCACTGGCAACAAATTGCGTAAACCATGCATCAGCAACCTCTAGTGGCTCAAAATTCACCCCAGCATCAATATCTAACCGTGGTTGAACCGATTGAGAATTAAGCTCGGTTAATAACGCATCAAATTGACGTCCGGCACCACAAAAGCGATCTTCACCATAACTAGAATCACCTAATGCAATCACACCATAATGTTGCTTAGGTAATAATGGGAATTGATCTTTTAATGCGACGTACAAAGGCAATAGATTCTCGGGGATCTCACCTTGCCCTGTGGTCGAACTAATAATTAACACCGTATCAGCATCATAGGCCATAAAATCATCTAAGGTTGGATCAAAAAAAATCTCAACTTGCACTGATGTTAACTTTGCAGCCAACGTTTCTGCCAACTCTTCTGCTCCACCATATACAGAGCCTACAAATATGCCTAACTTATTCATTGTCCGCTCTCCTTTGCTGTAAGACGTCCTCAATAAGGGACTACTACCAATCTGGCAACTACACTAAAGAAAAGCAAGTACTGGTGTGATATTAAGCTGATAAATTTGCACTACCGCCCATACATAAACATCGATCACTCTTTTATATTAGACATCTAGCAACAATGATGGTGACCAATTAAATGTGGTCATAACACGCTGCCAGACATCATCCACATCAGCGCGAATATCAATTGCAGCACCAGTGAGCGGATGATTAAATTGTAATCGCGACGCATGCAACATCAACCGATGACAATCAAGGTTTTCACGGAACATACGATTATGCTTACCATCACCATAATTAACATCACCAATCATATGATGGTCTAAATGATGCATATGACGGCGTAATTGATGTTTCCGTCCAGTTTCTGGTTGCAGCTCGATTAAGCTATAACGGCTGGTCGCGTAACGTCCTACTGCAATATCGGTTTCTACAGTGGCTAACGGCGCATAGGCTGTAACAGCCGCTTGAGGCTCTTTGTCTTCGGTCGCTTTTTTATCAGCAATTTTATCTAACATCACTTTAAGCGGATAATCTAATACTGCCGCTTCTTTGATCCAGCCTCTCACAACCGCATGATAGGTTTTATGCATTTCTCGACCTGCAAAGACTGGCATCATCATTGCTGCGATCTCACTGGATAAGCCAAATAAAAGCACACCTGATGTTGGCCTATCTAAACGGTGCAATGGAAACACATGCTGACCAATTTGATCACGTAATGTTTGCACCACAAACACCGTCTCATGGCTATCCAACCAAGAACGATGTACCAACATTCCAGCAGGTTTATTCACCGCAATTAATACATCATCTCGGTATACAATTTCCAGTTCCATTAGGCTCACTTAGTGTTTAAACAATTGATCAAATTCACGTGCTGTTGTCACAATATCTATCACCCCAAGCTGATTTTTCATTGCTTCTTCAATATAAGGTGCAATTTCAAATGTTGTCGGCAAAGGCAATCGATGTGATATCAACATTCCAAATTTAGGAATAAAAATCCATTGTAACCATTCATGACAGGCTAAGGTATCAAGAGAAAATGGCTCAGTACTAGCAAGTGCTTGTGCTTCAGGGGCAACGGCTTGCCAATACTGATGTTGACGCAATACATTCTCTAATTGAGTCAGTAATTGCTGACTTTGATGATACTTATCCACCATAACCCCACTTTGATGACAATAAAAACGGCGCAGGATAGCATTTCAGCCCAATAGCCCCAACTATATTATGATGATTAGCTGTCTATTCACAGGTATGCTGAGCCACGCTAACCACTATACTAACGAGCTAATTGAAGGAGCTTTATTTATTATGTCCATGGAAACGTTTCACACTTTAACCCAATTACTCGATAACGCTGGCTGTCGTTATAATATTTTTGATTTAGGTCGTCGTGTTAATAAAATCGAGATCAGTCAATTTAAAGCGGTTGAAGAAAATCGTCAGCCTTATCCATGGCCACTTCAGCAACATGCTCATATTGCTATTTCATTTTGGCAACATCAACAACCACCTTGGGTATGGTTTTTACGATTACCACTTGATGAACGTGGACTACTAAAACAAGCTGCTGTCGGTGATTTTATTAAGTATGTTATTGAGGCGATGGGCGCAAGTTTAAACAGTACCCCAACCGAAGAAGAACAACAAAAGCTCGCCAACAATCCTTACACGTTTAAACCCAATGACGACAAGATGGCAATTTTTAATGCCCAACTACGGGTATTACTTACTTTGCCACCGAGCCAATATTATGCTGATGCACAAGCTTATTTATCTGGCCAACAAGATTGGCAGCAATGGCAACATATTGGCTTGCAGGGATTAGCTGATATCTGCGCTCGTATGTCTGAACATAATAACGCCACTTACTTACGTAAAGCGCTCAACCACCTTCCAATGACGCCACTGTATGCATTATTAGGCTGTTTGGAACATTGCTCGCTACCTGAACCTCTAGCCCGACGTATAACTGAGCGATTAACGGTCGAATACCAACAACAACACCCTGACCTATTTTTAATTGCTGCCTTGGTTCGCGCTCTTGCTGGCAGTAAACCACAGCAATTACAGCAGACATTAACCACGGTATTAAATCAACCGTCGTTATGCCATCCAGAAGTATTAGTCGCGATAGCGGGTCGTTGTTGGGGCGGATTTACTGATTCAAAAATCGCATCACTATTTTTATTACGTTTAGCTGAAACAACAGATCAAACATTATTTAATCAATTATTTACAGATTTAGTTATGCAGCCATTATTACGCGGTATCATGCTGCAAATACTGCACGGACAAGCCGATCCTGCGTTAATTAATGCTATTCAACAACTACAGCAACACGCTAAAAATCACTAACCACATTTATGCTTTATAAGGGTTTTTAATTATATGGATAATCTGTTCGGCATTTTAATTATTGCCATTATTGGCTTCCTATTTTGGCAGCAACGACGTCAAACTGAATTAGCACAGTATTATATTGAACAGCGTTGTAAAAATATGGGCTTACAAATGCTGAGTTTTGCACGGGGCGAACAAAAACTCAAAGATCATCATGGTGAATGGGGATGGCGAACAGTGTTTGTATTTGAATTTTCAACCGATGGAGCAGATGTTTATCAAGGCTACATTGAAATGAAACGATTACGCGCAGGTTATTTTTATTTACCGCCGCATCGTATTCCAGAAGGTCAAGATTATTAAATAGAAATATGCCCTAAAAAGAATGGGCGCGACAATGGCCATTGTCACGCCCTTAGATGTTACTTTTGCAGCTATCCTGCTACTGTTGTGCTCCTTGCTATCAATCCTTGATATACTTAAATCCCCAAGTAAATCTTAACTTCATCCTAGAAGTCATCTTTCGGTAATCCCTGACCCATCAGTATCTCCGATACTGACTCTCTCTCCATTAGGAGGTGTCCTTCGTTGTTCCTAACTTCACTCCGAAGTAAGTCCCAATTTCATCCTAGAAAGTTGTCATCCTAACAAATAGATATCCTATCTATTGCCCTCTATCCAAGAGGATCCTATGCATCCTAGCAAAATGGTAATCCATACCATCTTTTGCTCATCCTGAGCGGCCAGCTCCATGGCTATTCCTAAATCCTTGTCAGCTCCAGCTGATGACAATATATTACCCCACCCAAAAAATGACGCAATATTAAATAATCCATTAATTATTATTAACAATTAAACATGCTAGTAACATACCTTGTAAGCAACTGAAAATGATTAATTTTATTTTTAATCCTAACTGTAAAATAAGATCAATAACGAAATTATCCCACACGTTTGTAAGAGATCTCTTACAAAGCAAGTAGAAAAACGCCATTAATGATAATAATATGATCTTAAATCCAGAATATTAAACAATGCGAGGTGCGAGGTGCGAGGTGCGAGGTGCGAGGTGCGAGGTGCGAGGTGCGAG
>CAMQXY010000208.1 GCA_947039005.1 uncultured Photobacterium sp. | reverse complement strand
CCTAAAGGCTGACCATTGCTGTCTAGCAGTTGCACGCCAAGTGCCTGTGCCATACCGATACCACCGTCATTAGTAGCACTGCCACCAATACCGACAATAATATGTTCAACCTTATGATCCAGTGCTGCGAGAATAAGTTCACCCGTACCATAACTGGTGGTCAGCATTGGGTTACGTTGCTTAGGGCTAACAAGGTGTAATCCTGATGCGGCAGCCATTTCAATAACAGCAGTTTTACCGTCACCCATAATGCCGAAAAAGGCGGGTACTGATTCACCTAAAGGACCTGTAACTGAGTGCTCAATAATAGTGCCGTTACTGGCGTCAACTAATGATTGTACGGTGCCTTCACCGCCATCAGCCATCGGCAGTTTAATGTATTCGGCATCAGGCATTACTTGACGGAAACCCGCTTCAATAGCCGTTGCGACTTCCATTGCAGTCAGGCTTTCTTTGTATGAGTCAGGAGCAATAATAATTTTCATAATCAATTAGCCTTGTTAAATGTGGGAGTCCGTTAAATAAAGGCATATAACGATTTAGTTGCTAGAGATGAGTTGCATTTTAGTGATAGATCCTGACAATGGGCGCCAAGCGCATTCTGCTGGCAGTGTAGCAGTTAACAACTACGATGATCATAGATGGGGTACTAAAGGTATGGATTACGAATTTAAAAAAAATACCTTGGACGGTAGTTATCATGCCATTTTTTCAATGGGCCACGAAGTATTAGGCCGTTGGATCATTGACGAGCTTGGCAAGGATGTCGATAAAATTGATATGATAATGAATCAACTTAGTGTATTGAAACATAGCACTAAAGAATGGCGTTTAACGGGTGAAGAATTGACATTATGCTTACAAGATAATGAAGCTTTAGTCCAAGATAACTGCTTGTTTTCTGAAGAAGATGAAGATTTTGAAGAGGATCTGCATTTTTATGATGATGAATGTATGTCGGTATGTGGTTTTGAAGATTTAGCCCAAGCATTAGCCGCTTGGCGATCATTTGTGATCCGTTTTTAAATCAGTTATTTATCAGTAGCAATTAAATGCTACATGATAGTGAAAAGGCTGCACCTATATGGTGCGGCCTTTTTTTGTTTAAGGATGGAAGTTTTAAAATGTCACTATTAAACAGCCACTTAAATAGTTGGCATGATGATTGTTTGTTGTTTAACCATAACGGGAAATAAGTTGAGGTTAGGAGCAAATCATGAAAATAATTAACGCGATTATTAAACCATTTAAATTAGACGATGTGCGTGAGGCATTAGCGGATGTCGGTGTTGAAGGGATGACGGTATCAGAAGTAAAAGGTTTTGGACGTCAAAAGGGCCATACCGAACTCTATCGCGGCGCTGAATATCAAGTCGATTTTTTACCGAAAGTGAAACTAGAAATCGCAACTCAAGCAGAAAATATTGACAATATTGTTGATGCTATCAGTAAGGCCGCTCAAACAGGAAAAATCGGAGATGGCAAGATATTTGTTTACGATCTTGAACATGCTGTACGTATTCGAACAGGAGAAGTAGACAGGGAAGCACTTTAGCCGCAGCATGTGATTAGGATGATAAATATTAGGTATTAGGGGAAGATAACCATGGAATTATCAATAACAGTAATTGAATTACGCTATGCACTCGATACATTTTTCTTTTTGATTTCTGGTGCATTAGTGATGTGGATGGCAGCTGGTTTTGCGATGTTAGAAGCAGGCTTAGTGCGCTCAAAGAACACCACTGAGATATTAACCAAGAATTTTTGTTTATATGCGATAGCCTGTACCACCTTTTTATTAGTCGGCTATAACATTATGTATGTCGATAACAGTGCTGGTGGTTGGTTGCCATCGTTTGGTGCACTGATTGGCACCCAAGCCGAAGGTGCCGACCACTCTTTAGAATCAGATTTCTTTTTTCAGGTAGTCTTCGTAGCGACAGCAATGTCAGTGGTATCAGGAGCGGTTGCTGAGCGAATGAAATTATGGTCATTTTTATTATTTTCAGTGGTATTAACCGGTGTGATTTATCCGATTGAAGGGTATTGGACATGGGGTGGTGGTTTTCTAGCCGAAGCAGGTTTTAGTGACTTTGCAGGTTCAGGTATTGTCCATATGGCGGGTGCTGCTGCTGCATTTGCTGGAGTATTACTATTAGGTGCACGAAAAGGTAAATATGGTAAAAATGGAGAGGTTCATCCTATCCCAGGTTCAAATATGCCATTAGCCACTGTGGGTACCTTTATTCTGTGGTTCGGTTGGTTTGGTTTTAACGGTGGTTCACAATTAATGTTGTCAGATTTTGAGAATGCGACCGCTGTTGGACAAAT
Source organism: uncultured Photobacterium sp. (assembly GCA_947039005.1). Lineage (GTDB taxonomy): Bacteria > Pseudomonadota > Gammaproteobacteria > Enterobacterales > Vibrionaceae > Photobacterium. Next base: position 1,742 of record CAMQXY010000208.1, on the reverse strand, counting down.
ATTCCTTAATACCAATGCCGCAGCTGCTGCTGGTGCGATTGTTGCTCTGCTTGTATGTAAAATCATGTGGGGTAAGGCTGATCTTACTATGATTCTTAACGGTGCATTGGCTGGATTAGTTGCGATTACCGCTGATCCATTATCCCCGTCACCGTTAGCCGCAGTTGCTATTGGTAGTGCTGCTGGTGCGATAGTAGTGTTTAGTATTATTGGCTTTGATAAAATTAAGATTGATGATCCCGTTGGTGCGATTTCAGTTCACGGTGTATGTGGCTTATTTGGTTTAATGATGGTGCCATTGAGTAATCCAGATGCTTCATTTATAACCCAGTTATTTGGTGCCGCGGTTATTTTTGGATGGGTATTTGGTGCAAGTTTAGCGGTATGGGGCATATTGAAACTAACCGTTGGTATTCGTGTTAGTGAAGATGAAGAGCTTGAAGGTATGGACTCACATGACTGTGGTGTTGATGCTTACCCTGAATTTGTTAGCGTAAAATAGTAACAATAGCGGTATTTAATTGCTATTAAAGTTAAAAAAAACGTCATCGGTAACGATGGCGTTTTTTTGTAATGAAGTGTTACAGGTCGATTGTGTTCAGAGATGAAAAACGTATAATCTGCATTAATCTAATTGAGAAACATTATCATTACATTTTGCATTAAGGGATTTAGCAATGAAAAAACTTTTAGCTACAGCCATTTTACTGGGGCTGGCTGTTCCTCAAGTCGCTACTGCTGCTGAAGAAGTTAACGTCTACTCATACCGTCAACCTTTCCTTGTTGAGCCAATTTTTAACGAGTTCACTAAAGAAACCGGTATTAAGGTTAACGTAAAGTTTGCTAAAGACGGTATTGCTGAAAAATTACAACAAGAAGGCGAATACAGCCCAGCAGATGTAGTGTTAACAACAGATATTAGCCGTTTAGTTGAGTTGTCTGATAAGAAACTGGTTCAGCCTGTTGATAGTAAAGTGATTGACGCTAATATTCCTGCACAATTCCGTGATAATGAAGATGAGTGGTTTGCATTAACACTACGTTCTCGTAATGTATATTCATCAAAAGATCGTATTGGTAAATTACCTGCTGATTTTGATTACAGTGATTTAGCTAAACCTGAGTGGAAAGGTAAACTTTGTACACGTTCAGGTAAGCATCCATACAATGTTTCGTTAGTATCAATAATGATTGCCCATAATGGCGAAGCTGAAACCAAAACATGGCTTGAAGGCGTAAAAGCTAACTTAGCACGTAAACCTCAAGGTAATGATCGTGGTCAAGTACAAGCGGTGAAAGAAGGTTTGTGTGATATTGCGATTGGTAACGGTTACTACCTAGGTAAGATGGTTAACGATCCTAATCAAAAAGCATGGGCAGAAGCGGTTGAGATTAACTTCCCAGACCAGCAAGGTAACGGTACTCACGTTAATGTCAGCGGTATGGCAATGGCGAAGTATGCACCTAATAAAGACAACGGTCTGAAATTAATGGAATTTTTAACAGCGGCGACGGCTCAGCAAATGTACGCTGAAGTAAATTATGAATACCCAGTTAAAGTCGGTGTTAAGCGTTCAGAGCTAGTTGCGTCGTGGGGCGAATTTAAAGCTGACGATGTATCATTAGATAAAGTCGCGCAATACCACCAAACGGCGATTAAATTGCTGGATGAAGTGAAGTTTGATCTGTAATTAGTTACAAAATAAATGGGGCGTGAAGCCCCATTTTTCAGTTTAACTTAG
>CAMQXY010000207.1 GCA_947039005.1 uncultured Photobacterium sp. | reverse complement strand
ACTAATTTGCGGCATGATATCGCTGCCTTTGACGCGTGCTCCCCATGGTAACTCACCTAATGGTTTACCGTAATGTTGTTCTGCGACTTGTTGATAAACACTAACACTGTGTGGCTGTGATAAATACGGCCCAGTACGATCTGGGTTACTGTGTCCATAGAGTCCAATAACAGGCGTATTTTGGGTGGTAGCTAAATGGGCTGGGCCTGAATCTGGTGCTAACACAACGGTTGCAGCACGTAATAACGCAGTAAGTTGTAATAATGTTGTTTTGCCAATTAAATTGATAATTGGTGCGTTACTGAGGCTAATAATGTGTTGACCTAATTGTTGCTCACGTTCACTGGGTGAACCGCACAATATAACTGCCAAACCTTTAGTTGCCGCATAGTCTGCAATTGCTGCATAGCGTTCCGGAAGCCAGTTACGTTCATCTTTACTGGCTGCAGGTGATATCACTAATGTCGGTTGTTGAATATATTGTTCAGCAATACTTTTATCTTCAGCAGTAAGTGGGATATTCCATTCTGGCGTGGTGAATGGCACCCCAATATAACGTGCAAAGTCCGCCATGTTATCGAGCACATGGACACTGTCAGTATTGGGTAAGTGTTTATTAGTAAACAGCCATTGGCCTTCTTTGGTGCGGTTTTTACTAAACCCGACACGGTACTTAGCTTTAATACCTAAAGATAGTACACTTGCACGTAGAGCGACTTGCATATCCAATAGCGCATCAAAACGTTGTGATTTCAGTTGTTGCCAAACCTGTTTAATGCCATGCCAGCCTGCTTTTTTATCAAAACTGATCACCTTAATATTGGGTAATGCATTGACTAATTGTGCTTCAACTTTACCTACAACCCACGTAATTTCAGTGGTTGGCCACTGGCGTTGGATAGCTTGGACGACAGCAATCGCATGGCAAACGTCACCAATAGCAGACAAGCGTAAGATACAAATTGAACGTGGTGGCGTTGAGAACAGAGCCATGGGGTTACCTTATTAAAAGTGGTTAGTGAATTATGCCGCTAGCCATTGAAATTGTAAAATATTCAACAATAAATGCGAGAGAGGCTGTAGTGCAGGAAATTATCAGTAACAACCAGGCCATTTGGTTTGATAGCGATTATCTAAGTGCAGATCCGCATGGTTGCTTTGATATTGAGTATTGGCGTCAGCGTGATGCAGTTATTGGCTCTGCCAAAGGGCGCGGTACAACGTGGTTTGTTGCCGATGAAAAATTGGATATGGCATTGCGTCATTATCATCGTGGTGGGCTGTTTGCTAAAGTGAACAATGATAGTTATTGGTTTACTGATTGGAATACAACCCGCAGCGGTGCTGAATTAGCATTGTTAACATTATTACGTGACGGTGGGGTAAATGTACCGCGTCCTATTGCAGCGAGAGCCGTTAAAAAAGGCATGGTCTATAAAGCCGATATTTTGGTTGAGAAAATAGCCAACAGTCATGATCTAGTAGCACTGCTACAAAACCAAACATTAGCCGCGACAGTATGGCGTGATATTGGTGAAATGATCGGTAAGATGCATGATTTGCAAGTGTGTCACACTGATTTAAATGCCCACAATATTTTATTAGATGATCGTCAGCAACCGTGGCTGATTGATTTTGATAAGTGTGATTGTCGTGAGGGCGATGATTGGAAAGTGGATAATCTGACACGTTTAAAGCGCTCTTTTCTCAAAGAAGTCGATAAACGTGCGATTAAGTGGTGTGAAGATGATTGGAGTGCTTTGTGTGATGGTTATGCGCACAAAAGTAATCTTCGTATTACTATTGGTTAAGTGTTAATTATTCGCTAAGTAGTGATTAATATTAGCGATGGTTTTATTCACAGCCCCTTGATTTTCAATCACTATCCTTTGTCCTTGTGCGCCCATGTGTTGTTGACGCTCGGGATCATTAAATAATGTCACCAGCTGTTGTGCGAGCTGGTGGCTATTCTGGCAGATTTCAATCGCACCTGCGGCTAATAGTTGTTGAGTGATATCTTCAAAATTATAAAAACTAGGGCCAGTAATTGCTGGTTTAGCAACCGCGGCTGGCTCTAATAGGTTATGCCCCCCGACCTTGTCACCCACTAAACTTCCCCCCATAAACGTCACATCAGCTGTCGCTAGCATGACTAACATCTCTCCCATTGTATCAGCGAGATATAGCTGAGTGTTCGTTCTGATTGGGCTAGAGTCTGTACGGCGATGGACCGTTAATCCACGTTCTATTGCTAGTTTGGCAACGCTATCAAACCGTTGTGGATGGCGAGGCACAATAATTACCATCGCATCAGGATACTGTTGAAGCACTGCTTGATAAGCATCGAGTACTTGCTCATCTTCCCCTTGATGGGTACTAGCAGCAACAAAAATCGGGCGCTCTATGCCAAGTTGCTTGCGTAAGTGATGTGCTTGCTCAAAAACGGTATCCGCAATAGTAATGTCGTATTTGATTGAGCCGGTAACTGCAATTTGATTTTGTTGTGCGCCAATGGCGATAAAGCGTTGGGCATCATCATCATGTAAACACAATATTTTATCTATTTTATTGAGCAATTGATGAGTAAAGAAACTAAATGATTGATAGCGCTTAGCTGAACGTTCAGATAAGCGGGCATTAACAATGACTGTGGGAATTTTATTGTGGTGAACACACGTTAAGGTATTGAGCCATAATTCTTTTTCAACGATAAGAAATAATCGAGGTTTAATAACCTTTAAAAATCCACGCACACACAACGAAAAATCAATCGGCATATAACGATGTTCAACTAATTCACCCAATTTAGCCACTTGTTCAGCGCCAGTGCTGGTGGTGGTCGTTACTACAATTGTTTGCTCAGGGTAAGCCTGTTTTAGTGCCTTAATAACGGGCACGATCGCAATTGCTTCTCCGACTGATGCGGCATGAATCCAAATTGGCTGCCCAGTTGCGAGTAATGGTGGTGTGCAACCAAAATGCTCTTTCCAACGAGTACCAAAAGCGGGTTTGCCCGGTTTAGTTCGATAAAGCCCCCATAATAATATAGGAGCCGCTAAAGCTAATAGTAGGGTATATAGCGTTCGAATCATGATGCTTGCAAACGATTAATTGCAGTAATGACCTGTTGTGGTGATATTTCTTTCATGCATTTATTGTGCTTCAAAGGACATTCACGCTTAAAGCAAGGTCGACATTCAATATCGGTGTGCAAAATGGCTTTTTTGTCGGTGAGTGGTGGGGTGTAATTTGGTGTTGTTGGGCCATAAAGAGCAACAACATTACATTGCACTGCAGCTGCAACATGCATTAAGCCAGAATCATTACCGATAACCGTTGAACATGATGCTAGTAGGTCGATAACATCAGTGAGTGACGTCTTACCGGCTAAATTATGACAGTATTGTTGGGCACTAGCTGATAAAGATTGTTCGATTTGATCGGTTAATGCTTTTTCATTGTCTGAGCCAAATAATAAAATATTACAGCCTGCTTCAATAAGGGTTTTAGCTACCGATGCATAATGGTCAATAGGCCAACATTTGGCAGAACCGTAAGCCGCGCCAGGACAGAGTGCAATTGAAGTACGGGTTTGGTTGATATTGAATTTTTCAAGCACTTGCTGTTGATTTTGAGCATCAATAGTCAGCGTAGGGAAAGGCATGTCAGTTAGGCAACCTGAACCAGTCATCGCTGAAGCCGGATGAGCCAAAGCAATATAACGTTCAATCATTAAATTAAATGATTTTTTGTTGTTACGTAAATCATTAAGTAGACCATAACGCATTTCACCTTTCCAGCCAGTACGAATTGGTATACTTGCGAAAAATGGGATAAGGGCTGATTTAGCTGAGTTTGGCAGAATATAAGCGTGATCGTAGTTAGCATCACGTAATATCTTACCTAGTTGGTAGCGAGCAAAAAAATTGAAATCCCCATGGCCAAGAGGCATTTCAATGATTTTGTTTATTTCAGGCATGCGAGCCAATACGGTTTTACACCAGCCTGGTGCCATTACATCAATGATACAGTCAGGGTGCCGTTTTTTTAATTCAATATAGAGGCATTGCGACATTACCATGTCGCCAATCCACGATGGACCGATGATTAAAATTTTAGTCATAAATAATTTACCG
>CAMQXY010000206.1 GCA_947039005.1 uncultured Photobacterium sp. | reverse complement strand
TTCACAATCCGTCATCAAAAATAGTGAGCACATCACTTTCAGATTCCTAACCATCGAGAAAGCTCTAATGCTGAAATGCCGTTCTTCTCTTGAGTGATGAGATAAATAGCTAAAAACCATACATTTAATGGTAATTTTGACGCGGAAAATAAGGTTCCTGAAGTTAATGACCCTTGGTAGTGACACTGATTACATTGGAAAAGCTGTCTTGATTTAAGCTCGCAGTATTTATCATGACCGCAGTTATCACAACGATAGCCATCAGGCCATCGCATATTGAATAGTTGTTTTCTGCATTGATCTTCAGTGCCTAACTTTGAAATAAACCCATATATTGATATGCTTTTTTGAAATTGGACTTTATTTTTAGTCATGATAACCACATTATTTTTTACTTCACTTTCAATGTAGTCTAATAAGCGGAATTTGAGAGGTAATCAGGTATATTTTTAATCGGTATTTTTAAGTTATCTATCTCATAGTATGATGATTAACACAACGATCGCTGGAGATAATGCTTACAATGGAAAATCACACAGAAACGACGAAATGAAATGTAAGATTTTATTTTTTCTGATAAAAAATGGTGATTTCTTTTGTGGCAGTATTTATATAATTTAATCTTTAATAGAATTTAAAGGAAGAATTGTGAAAGACTATTTTAATACTACATATCCATCTATTGATTTACTCAGAAAAAAAGCTAAGTCACGGTTGCCAAAGTTTGCGTTTGAATATGTAGATGGTGGTTGTAATAATGAAATTGGTTTAAGAAGAAATACAGATGATATTCGCAAGCTTGAACTTATTCCTTATTATTTAAGAGATTATCAAGATGTTTCATTAAAACATACGTTATTCGGTGAAACGTATAATGCGCCATTTGGTGTTAGCCCTGTGGGACTTCAAGGATTAATTTGGCCGAAAGCTCCTGAGATTTTAGCAAAAGCAGCTTTCGATCATAATGTACCATTTGTATTGAGTACGGTATCAACGGCATCAATTGAAACCATCGCTGAAATTACGGAAGGGAAAATGTGGTTTCAGTTATATCACCCCGTTGATGATGCGATCACTGATGACTTGCTTGGACGTTGTAAAGCAGCAGGAGTAAAAACTTTAGTGCTATTATCTGATGTTCCTACCTTTGCTTATCGTCCTAAAGAAATAAAAAATGGTTTGGCAATGCCACCAAAAATGACAGCAGAGAATATGTTGCAAATTATGCTTTCTCCAGAATGGGCACTTGAGACCTTAATTAAAGGTAAACCAGAATTTAAATCGTTAACTAAATATATGTCTGGTTCAATGAACATGCATCACTTAGCATTATTTATGGATAAAACCTTTAATGGACGCTTAAGTGAAGAAAAAGTGCGTAAGTTACGTGATAAGTGGGATGGTAACTTAGTGCTAAAAGGTTTATCGACTGTCGAAGATGCAAAAAAAGCGATTGAAATAGGGCTTGATGGGATCATTGTTTCGAATCATGGTGGACGTCAATTAGATGCGGGTCCATCAACGATCAGTAAAGGCATCGAAATTCTTAACGCTTGTAAAGGTCAAACAACCATTATGATGGATAGCGGTATTAGAGAAGGCTCTGATATTGCATGTACATTGGCGGCTGGTATGGACTTTACATTTATGGGACGTAGTTTTATGTATAGCGTTGGTGCGCTTGGTCAAAATGGGGGTTATCACGCAATGAATATGTTGAAGAAACAACTTCAGCAAGTGATGGAGCAAGTGTGCTGTGAAAAACCACAAGATCTGCCGAATCATTTAGCTCAAATTAAGAATCTTTGGTAATTACTTATTGATTGATATTACAGATGAAAATAATAAAAAGGTGTACTGAATACACCTTTGTATTCATTAACGTAGTATGTTTGTTTTTGCGATATCAATTAATTCATCACCATAACCATTAAATAAAGCTTTTAACGTGTAGATGCTAAATCCTTTTTCTTGATCTAATTTTATTTTTGGCGGTAAGCTCAATTCATTTTTATCTGTGATTACTTCTAGCAGTGCAGGGCCGTTATGATTGTATAATTCATCAATGGCATCACTGAGTTGATGTGGGTCTGATACACAAATCCCTTTTATATTACAAGCATTGGCTATCGCGGCAAAACTTGGATTATTAAGATTAGTCGCATTAGAAACAAAGCCTGCTGCTTTCATTTCCATATCAACAAAGCCTAATGAACTGTTATTGATAATGACTATTTTAATTGGAAAATTGTAAGGTACTAAGGTAAGAAGATCGCCCATTAGCATTGAAAATCCACCATCACCACATAATGCAATGACTTGGCGAGTGGTGTCTACTGACTGTATACCAATAGCTTGTGGTAACGCATTAGCCATTGAGCCATGATTAAATGAACCAATTAAACGTCGTTGATTGCTGATTTTAAAATAACGAGCAGCCCATAATGTTGGTGTTCCAACATCACACGTGAACACTGCATTTGATTGTGCTTTTTCACTGAGTATTTTTGCTAGGGTTTGAGGATGAATTAAGTGACTTTTAGGTTTTATTTCAGCTAAATTATCCAGATCTTTACGTGTTGTTCTATAGTGTTCAACACATTTATCGAGAAAGTGATGATCTGTTTTTTCATCTACTAATGGCAGCAGGGCTGGCAAGGTTAAGTTAATATCGCTAATAAGTGCAAGATCAACTTGAGTGTGCCGACTAATAGCATCAGGATCATTATCAATCTGAATAATTTTAGCAGTTTTAGGGTAGAACGGTTTAAATGGAAAACTGGTCCCAAGTAAAATTACAGTGTCAGCATTTTCCATCGCATGATAACCAGAAGAAAAACCGATGAGACCCGTCATGCCAACATCATAAGGGTTATCATATTCAATATGTTCTTTACCTCTTAACGCATGAACAATGGGGGCTTTCAATTTTTCAGCAAGTGCAATTACTTGATCATGTGAGCCTTTGCATCCAGCACCACAAAATAAAACTATTTTTGACGATTTGTTAATTATGTCTTGGCATAAGATTAATTCAGATAATACAGGTGTGATTTGTTGTAATGCAGGACGTTGCCATTTTATTGGTGTGTTCTTTGGCATATCAAGTAAAGCAACATCACCAGGAATAACAATAACACTAACCCCTTTTTTTAAAATAGCTTGTCTCATTGCCGCTTCTAAAATAAAAGGCATTTGCGATGGGTTAGTTAACTTCTCACAAAAAACAGTACACTCTTTAAATAAGTGTAGAGGGTCTGTTTCTTGAAAATAACGGCTACTTGCTTCTGATGTGGGAATATCTGAAGCAATAGCGAGTACAGGTACTTTATTTCGATGGCAATTATATAATCCATTGATTAAGTGCATATTTCCGGGACCACAAGATCCTGCACAAACAGCCAGTTCTCCAGAAATTTCTGCTTCTGCTCCAGCTGCAAATGCCGCGACTTCTTCGTGTCTTGTTCCTATCCATTTGATTGTACCATCGGCTCGAAGACTATCACTGATTCCATTTAATGAATCGCCAGTTACGCCCCAAATACGTTTTACTCCAGCAGCGCCAAGTAACGTTACAATATATTGAGCAATATTCATTGTATCTCTTTTGTTATTAGTTTATATATTTATATTAGTGACACATTTTTAAATAAAATACTATAATGTAATTATTGAATCTTAATTAATGTTTTTGATATTAGTGACACATTTTTAAATAAAATACTATAATGTAATTATTGAATCTTAATTAATGTTTTTGGTTGTGTATCCAATTCGTTTTTATCCATAAAACTCTCGTTCAATAAAAGTGCCAATCACTTTATCGTGCATCTCTGGTGATTTTGAAAACCCGATTGTTTTACGATTTAATCGTTTTAACCGAGTGCGTAACGTTAAATTCATTCTTTCAATACGTTGGGTATAATATTTACCGATAATGTATTTTCCTTGAGGAATTTTATCTTTATAAACAGGGTAATATCAGTACAAAAAAAGTGACTGAAAAAGGTGTGAGCAAGGTGAGTAAAACATCTAAGGTATGTTGACTTCGATCTCCAAAAGAATGCGCTAAAATACGACGATATCTGGGCTCCCAAACATACCAAAGCCATCGTTTGTGAGATTTCTTACGAACAAAAGACCACTGCTCATCAACTTCACAAATCAATTTTATTTGAGCTTTATCAAAGGTCGTGACTCCAATTCGTTGTTTGAGGTGTTTAATCTCTTATTTGAAAGCTTGA
>CAMQXY010000205.1 GCA_947039005.1 uncultured Photobacterium sp. | reverse complement strand
GTAATTAGTTACAAAATAAATGGGGCGTGAAGCCCCATTTTTCAGTTTAACTTAGTCTCTTTTGCAATAAGTTGTGGTAGCTTCTCATGCTTGCTTACAGTGAATGTATTTACTGAAAAAGTGGTCTGATATTGCAGGCTTAAATATATTGAAAAACGTACTAAGTAGTAGTAAATGAAAGAAAAGTTTTTATTTTGGCGAATTAACAGCTGGTTATTTGGCTCACTGTTAGTCTTGCCTATTATCGCTATATTCATTACCGCCATGGGTAACTCTGATCAGGTGTTCTCACACTTGATGAATACAGTGATGTCTACCTACGCGTTAAATACCCTTGGGCTGGTGGTTGGTACGGTATTACTGACCTTAGTGTTTGGGCTTCCTTGCGCATGGTTAATGGCAATGTGCCGTTTACCCGGTGAAAAAATACTCCAATGGGCACTGATATTACCCCTCGCTATGCCCGGCTATATTGTCGGCTACCTTTATACCCATTGGTTTGATTATGCTGGCCCTGTTCAAATTTGGCTGCGTGAATTATTTGGTTGGCAACATATTAGCGACTACTGGTTTCCAGACTTACGCTCATTATGGGGCGCATGTTTTGTCTTAGCATTAGTGCTATATCCGTATGTGTATTTATTAGTCCGTGCCACTTTTATGGAGCAGAGTAATAACTTGCTCCAATCTGCTCGCTTGCTTGGGTGTTCGCCGTGGCAAAGTTTCCGTCGTATATCATTACCGTTAGCACGCCCCGCGATTGCGGTTGGGGTGTCATTGGTTGCGATGGAAGCCTTGGGTGATTTTGGTACTGTGAGTTATTTTGCATTAAATACCCTGACTACTGCGGTCTACGATACGTGGCTTGGTTATTCTAATCTTAATGCTGCCGCTAAAATTTCTGCGATTATGCTGATGGTGATTTTTTTACTGATCAGCAGCGAGCGTTTTAGTCGCCGTAAACAAAAAATGTTTCAACAGCAATGTGGTAACGATAGCCATACTAAATATCAGCTAACAGGTTGGAAAAAATGGCTTGCAGTGGGTTGGTGTTGGGGGTTAGTGGGTTGTGCGTTTATTTTACCAATGTTGCAATTAGGCTATTACGCGATTGATTATTTTGAGCAAAGTTGGACTGAGCAATTTCAGACCTATAGTTTTAACAGTTTAATGGTGTCATTTTCCGCGGCGGTGTTTGCAGTCTTATTAGCATTGATGGTTAATTTTTATCAACGCTTAGATGGTCGAGGGATCAGTACCGTACCGATGCGGTTGGCATCATTGGGCTATGCTGTGCCCGGAACGGTATTGGCGATTGGGGTGATGATCCCTTTAACCAGCGCTGATCACTTGGTTAATGATATTACTCGCAGCTTAGATCTAGGACGCCCGGGACTTATTTTCTCTGGCACAATGTTTGCGATTATTTTTGCTTTTGTGGTGCGGTTTGCCGCGGTGGCAATTGGCAGCATTGAAAGTAGTTTAGTTAAAATCCCGCCATCGTTAGATATGGCAGCGAAAACCATGGGTTATGCATCGACAGCGATGTTACGTAAAGTGCATTTACCGTTGATTCGTCGTGGCTGTTTAATTGCGGGTTTACTGGTGTTTATCGAGTCAATGAAAGAGCTCAATGCCGCGATATTATTAAGACCATTTAATTTTGAAACCTTAGCCACTTACGTATTTAACTTTGCTTCTGATGAACAGTTAGAAGTCGCTGCATTTCCTGCAATTTTATTAGTTATTGTAGGCTTGATTCCGTTGGTTATGGTTAATCGTTCTTTGGAGCAAAAACACTGATGAAACATGCATTATCCGTCACTGATCTTAGTTGTTGTTACCATGGACAGCCGATCTTACAAGATTTGTCATTGGCGGTAGAACGTGGTGAGATTGTGTGTTTGCTCGGCGCTAGTGGCTGTGGTAAAACCACGTTACTTAAAGCCGTTGCAGGGTTGTTACCGCTGACGCAAGGCACAATGGCGATTAATGATCGCACCATTGTTGATCACCAATTATGCTTGCCGCCAGAGCAACGTAATATTGGGATGATATTTCAAGATTACGCGCTTTTTCCTCATTTAACGGTGGCTGAAAATATTGCGTTTGGCTTACGTCATTGGGATAAGCCGCGGGTGGCAACTAAAATTCAACAGATGTTAGAGTTGGTACATTTAACTGAACTTGATGATCGTTATCCGCATCAGTTATCGGGTGGTCAGCAACAGCGGGTGGCGATTGCACGTGCGTTAGCCAATGAGCCGGATTTGATTTTATTGGATGAGCCGTTTTCTAATATTGATACTCAAGTTCGCCATAGTTTGATCCGTGATATTCGCCAAATATTTAAAGATCAAGGTGTGACCGCAATTTTCGTGACCCATAGTCGTGAAGAAGCGTTTGCTTTTGCCGATAAAATGGCGGTGATGAATAACGGTGTAATTGAACAATTTGGTACGGCGACTGAACTTTATTATCAACCCAGTAGTCGTTTTGTGGCTGAATTCTTAGGGGTCGGATCGTATTTACCTGCGACTGTTACTGCTAATCAGCAATTAAATACCCCATTTGGTGAGTTAGCATTAGCTGCTCAACAAAAAATGGCAGCGACCACTGATGTTGATTGGTTATTACGCCCACAACATTTAACGGTAATGCCTGAGGATGATGGTTTAGCGGTTATTGTTGAACAGCAGTTTATGGGGGATAGTTGTCGTTATATCGTTGAATTTGAAGGGCATAAATTAGTGATTAATTCTAATTTATTATTGAATGTCGGTGAGCGAGTGACGGTCAGTGTTACGCCTCATCAGCCGGTTATCTTCGCGAACGTCTAAATATAACCAAGGCTTGTTAATCCAAGCCTTGATAGTTTAAACCTGCGTTAAGTTAGTTTTTTTGAGTCAACACTTGCAGGTAAATTTGAGCTTGTTCACGCAGAATATTTTGATCTGGGTGTTGGTTGGCTTGCATGTAGATCACATAACACATGCCATGTAACATTTTCGCTAAGTTCTCAGGGGTTTGATTGGAATTAATCTCACCGTTATCAATTGCTTGAGTAAATGCTTTCTGCACTTGCTTAAGATTTTTATGGTTGCTTTCAACAAACTGAGGCCAGACATCTTCACGAACAGACGTACTCCATTCAAACCACACTTTGATCCAATCTTGTTGTTCTAATACGGTATCAATTAAGTTATTGCTGATGCAGGTTAAGCGAGCATGCAATGCTTTATTGGGAGCGCCAATACATTCAGTCAGCAGATCATTAAATTGGGTCGCGACTTCCATTAAAACTTGTTCAACTAACGCTTCACGCGTTGGAAAGTAGTTAAAAACAGTGGCAACCGAAACATTAGCCATTTCAGCGATGTCAGCATGACCCGCACGGCCAATGCCACGACGAGAGAAAACTTCAATCGAGTAATCAAGTAATTGCTGTTTTCTTTTCTCTGGCGATAGTCGAGTCCGTGGTTTTTTTGTAATCGTATCCATAATTATTAATTCCCTAGCCATGTTTGTATTTGTATTGTTGATATTTGCTTCCGTATATATAAACACTACAACAGCAACTGGATTGATTCAAACTGAACTATCAATAAGTGTTTCGGATACTGGACACTATTGATTAAATAACGCTTAACATGAATGAATGCTACAATAATGACCTTTGGAATATATAGCCTTAGTCGGCTGACGCAGTCGCGTTGATGGAGAATAAAATGAAGCACACTATCGAAGTAATGATTTCTGAACAGGATGTTCAGGAGCGTATCAAAGAACTAGGAAAGCAGATCACGGAACATTATAAAGATTCTACAGACTTAGTAATGGTTGGCTTACTGCGTGGTTCATTTGTCTTTATGGCGGATTTAGCACGTGCGATTGATATCCCCCATGAAGTTGATTTCATGACTGCATCAAGCTACGGCAATACCATGCATAGCAACCGTGATGTACGTATTTTGAAAGACTTAGATGACGACATCAAAGGTAAAGATGTGTTATTGGTGGAAGATATTATCGACACGGGTAATACGTTAAGTAAAGTGTGTGAGATTTTATCGTTACGCGGTCCTAATTCAATCAGCATTTGTACGTTACTTGATAAGCCTGAACGTCGTGAAGTTGATGTAAAGGTTGATTGGTACGGCTTTATTATTCCTGATGAATTTGTCGTGGGTGTGGGTATTGATTATGCGCAAAAATACCGTCACTTACCGTTTATAGGTAAAGTTATTCCAGACGCAGAATAGAAATAAAAAAGCGACCGTGATGGT
>CAMQXY010000204.1 GCA_947039005.1 uncultured Photobacterium sp. | reverse complement strand
ATTTTTTAGCACCGTTTCATCCCATATCACATAGGGGACGCCAGTACGTGAGTCTTCTTTTTGAACGCCACCTAATCGAGAGCCAGATTGACTAACTTTCCAACCTTTAACCGCTTTATTGATCCAGCCTAGCTCATCGAGGATTTGGTTTATCTTTTGAGAGGATAATTTAAAATGGACACTTATTTGGGTTGCTGATAATTTTTTCCCATCAAACGATGGTGCTGCAATAATCTCTAATTCTTTAGCGATTCAGCCGTAAACCCTCGCCCAATACGGGCGGGGATATAAGGCAAAATAACGATAGTTATTTAACTGTTGTGCTACACTTCAATTATCTGTAACGACAATCAAGTGCAGATGGAAAACCAAATTTCAACTGACTGACCAAGAAGACCCCACATAGCCTAGTTGCAGATTGTGGTAAGGGAACCGTTATGGCGCAGCAGTTTTGATTACCCACGCGGCTGGACGGTCGTGTCTGCTTGTGGAGGCTGAGTAAGACTCAATACTATTGAGCATTGGCTAACGAAACAAGAAGCATCGCCCTATAAGGGCGGTGAGAAGTCACGCCATACAATATACTGCCCAAACTGAGGTGATTGTTTATACTCACCTTCCGCAGCCTTACCAATATCCGTTAACAGCCATTCGTTATTATCACGGGTAATATAGCCAACGTCAGCTAGTTCATTAAATAAATTCTTCGCAACAAGCCCCCTTGCTTTTGCTAACTGCGACGTTGATATTTTAGATGTCATCATATTAATCCCTATATTAAAACATCGAATAATATTAACTTTAGTGACCGATGGTTATAAGTAAAAAGAACGGGCAGGCATGACTAACTGCATTATGTTTTTATAAGTTTAGATGCATACCAAATAAATCTGTATAACTTTTAAACTGAGTGACTTAAAGACATCAAAAAGCCGAGTGCTTTTACTTATGAAAAGTACAAGACACTCGGCTTGTTAATTTAACGGCTCAGTTGTGCGCCGAAGGCTACTTTTTAACCTTTATAATTCATTACTTTACTTTAACCCACACATCAGCTTTACCCGGCTCATCACCTTTTGTCCACCATTTGGCTTCCCATGTTGCATCCATATGAGTTGTCGTATCACCAGTGCTATAAGTAATATTTATATCCCAGCCAAGTTGAACATCACTAAGCAATTTCCATGCATCATTAGTCGGTGTTGGTTCACTACCTTGGTTCCACCATTGTGACTGATAAATAAGCCCGTTATGAGTTACTGTTTCAGTTGTATAAATGGTTTTGCTATCCCATGCTGGAAATTTATTTTCTTCTTCAGGCTCAACAATGTCACCACCTTGTACGGTATACACAGGCTCTAGTTTTGGCGCATCAATAACTTGAGTATCAAGTACCTTCTCATCACAAATAACAGAAGCGGTTATTGGCTTATCTGACGTTGCGACGTTAACGTGAAACTTATTCATATGATCAGCATCACGACGATTATTTTTCAGTGAATATTTCAAAACTGAACCAGAACTCGTTTCTACTTCTAACGCACATTGATTCGTAATAAGACTTGTCGAATCATCAGCATACACATAACCAAATGAACCATGCAATGCCGGATAAATATAGCTATCCAACTTAGCTTGTGGATCATAGTAACCCACTAATGTCGTTACTGGGACGCCAAACTTCTCAGGACGAGCCGTTTTATACTGTTCAAATACCCCATCTTTAATCCACGTTTTACCATCAGAAACAAAGGTTAAACGACTACGGTAAGGGACGGTCATCTCTTCACCGTTTATTTCTAAATATGAAGTAAATTCTGAATCTGAATTGAAAGTAAATATCTTACCTTTATTTAAAGCAGACGCTAACGGTACCGACATATTACGTTCAAAATAACCATTCCAAGTCGATAAATCTACCTTATCGAAATCATTAAATAGCATTGCAATATGGACAGAATTTGCATCCTTTGGCGCAACAGTAGTCACTTCCATATGATCGACATGGTGAGTATATTCAACCATAGTTTGACTGTTCTCATCCCATTTTCTAAAACCAGTAGAAGAGGTCTGATCGAACACAACTTTGCTTTCTAAATTCTTCTGAATAATATGCATTGAGTATGGAGTATGTAAAGTAAAGCGCTGATCGCCATACATCGCCCAACCGCCAGCCATTGCATCTTTACCAAACATAAACATGTTATTAAATGCCGGAACACATTCTCCCTCATAACACATATCAGAATTAGAATTAATGGGCTCAAAGTTAGGAATAAAGACATTATTCGTTGAGTCCCAACCCCACGTTGAGTTTGGCATATCTGCTGGTCGATGGATCGATCCCGCAGCGCCGCCAGGGAAATGACCTAGCCCATAATTATGTCCAACCTCATGGCTAAACTCATTACCAATTGAGCTATCAAGCGTTACTATTCCACCACCACCTGAACCACCGTGAACTTGAACACCGTTGTTATACATACCACGTGAATTATGGGCCGTTAACTGTGCTGCAATGTAAGGATGTTCGTTTTCACCAGTACCTACGGTTGAATGAATACCATAATTGGCATTATTAACACCAATCGAAATTAATTCTTTACCAATATACTGTCGCATCGTACCCGCATGCCAACCCCCCTCACTAGGATCGATATCAGTCAGTAAGGTACCGTTTGGTAACATAACTTCAGTTAAATGTAATGGCTCATATTCACTAACGATCATTTTGCTTACAGGCACAGTTTCAAAATATTCACGTTGTGATTCTTTATCTTTCTGAAAATCAAATTGCTGACGAGGCTCAACGAGCATACCCACATCTATCGTATGGATCAGTAGTTCTGTTGGAGCCCCGACTTTGATATTATTCAACGTGCCTTTTTCGACGTTATTATCAAACGTTAATGATAAACCTGGCTTAATCCATTCTTTTGGTAAATCAGCAGACCAATAACCATCGGCATAACTAATATTATTGAATATTAAATCTTCTTCTAAGATCCACGCACCATTAATATTTTTAAATACGGTTGTTGAGCCATTAGCAATTGTTTTACTACGATCTTTATAATAAGAAACGTGAGAAAGATACCCAGCATCAGATTTAAAAACAAATGTCTTACCATCCAAATTAGGGTTATTCTGTTCTAAAGAAAATACGCGGTTAAAATATCCATCTTTCGTATGCAAAAGAACAACATCATGCTCAGCTAATGCTGCTGCAATTGCCTCCGTCGTTGGCGCATTTGCATTAACAACCTTATCGACATCGTAACTAAAATCGATGTTCGTATCTTTAATTTCAGGTATAGCTAAAATATTTGGCGCTAACTGGCTTGGGGGAAGCATCTCTAATTCACCCAGCTGATTTCCTGTTTTATTTTTGGCAATAACCGTTACTGTCGCATCGCCATTAAATGCAACTTCTGGTTTAAACATAACTTTCGTCTTACGAGCACCAACTAAGTGCATACGTGATTCTTGTTCGTTCATCGTTGCAGGAATAATATGAGCCTGAGCAAAAAGCACAGCACCATTTAATTCACCAGATAAATCATTTTTAACATCATTAGTATTAAAAAATATCGATTCTTTTTGAGGAAGATCAACACAACCGCTAGTCATTAATTTCGTCGTTAAAGGAGACTCCCAAAGGTAATTTCCTTCACTGTCTTGAGATCCCCGCATGGCTGGAAGTAATTCAAATTTACATTCATCCGATTTACCTGGATAAAGATCAAATCCACCATTATATAAATACTTGTCCCATTCAGTCGGTATAAAATCAAATACCGTAGAAAATTCTGAATTAAAATCTGAAAAACCAAATGTAATATTGCCATCAAAATTAACGAGTAAACGCTTATCTTTATATTCTAGATATTTTTTATCACCAATTTGAATGGTATTTTCAGAATGGGTAGCAAGCTCTGCTAATTCATTCATTTTATCCATCACCTTTATAGACATAGACTCTAGTGCTACAGCTTCAGCCTGAGCCGTCATGCTATAAAGGGATGCCAAAATAAATAATGCTATTGTTTTCTTTTTCATGATGTAGATCTCTTGTTATTGTCTAACAAGTATGAATTGCATTATTTTACTCGCAAAAACATTTATACCTAATACGTCTGCTTTTACTTAAAAATAGGATCTTACTATAAAAAAAATCACTTTTTTTTGAAATTACAAAACAAAAAAACAACGAAATAAAGACAAAATAAAAATAAAAAAACAACACAGAAATCATATAGAATAAATCCATCGACGACATAGTCTGATTATTAATAATATCGCTAGTAGATTTATTTCCAATAACATATCAACCTT
>CAMQXY010000203.1 GCA_947039005.1 uncultured Photobacterium sp. | reverse complement strand
AGATGAATGACGATGAAAATAACGCTATGAAGGTCAAAACATTTGTATTGATGTGGTTACGGCGTTTTAAAACCATGGTGCGTTATCGACTTTTAGTGCTTACCTCAGTGCCTATTTTTCTGACGCTATTAACGTTAATAGCTATCACCTTTTATTGGACGATGACGTATACCTGGCAAAATGCCTTAATGAATGTAAAAGCAGACTTAGCAGTGGCTCATCATAGTATGGTGCTATTGAAAAAAGAGCAGCGGATGGAACTGCAAGCACTGGCTAATTCTTATGATTTTCAACGACGGTTACGTTTTAATGAAACAAGCTTAAAAAAGTGGGTAAGTCAACAAAATCAACACTATCAGTTAGATTTTGTGGTGTTACATCCCGTAAGTGATATTGGAATGTTTTCAAATCAAGAACAGCAATTATTAGTTACAGGAAAAGAGCAGACTTTTTTTCAAGTATTAGATCGTACTGCATTGTTTGATTTGAATCCTGATCTTCCTGCACAAGCCCAACTACCGTTAATCAAAGAAAGCACGATTGAGCACAAAGGGCTGGTTAGTCGTAGCTTGATCCCAATCTTTAATCAGCAAGGTAAGCTTAAATGGATTTTAGATGGCGGTATTTTATTAAATAACAGTACCTCGCTGGTGGATCGTATTCGTGATTTGGTTTATGCCGCTGATACTTTGCCGAAAGAAAGTCTTGGAACCGTCACTTTATTTATGGGGGATGTACGTGTTAGTACCAATGTGCCGTTAGATAGCGCCAATCTTATTGGTCGTGCTGTCGGTACTCGGGTTTCTAAGGATGTGCAGCAAAAAGTCTTACAACAAGGGAAGATCTTTGTTGATCGCGCATTTGTTTATGATAGTTGGTATGTGTCAGCTTATGAGCCTTTACATGGCAATGATGGCACCGTAGTGGGTATGCTTTATACCGGTTATTTACAATGGCCGTTAATTGAACGTTATTTAACTAACATTATTGAAATGAGTGTCAGCATCTTATTAGTATTGCTTTTTACTAGCATTATTGTATATCGCGGTGCGCGTGATTTGTTTTTACCGATCGAGAAAATCTATCACGTTGCTAAAGCGGTACAAATGGGATTAAAGCGGCGGGTTGGTAAGTTGGATTTATGTGAAGGGCATGAATTGCAAATCTTAGGCGAGCAATTTGATTCGATGTTGGATCAACTAGAACAACGTAATGGTTTAATTAAACTGACCGCGATAGAGCTAGAAGACAAAGTTGAACAGCGTACGCAGAGTTTGCATCAAAAAACCGAAGAGTTAGAACGTCACATTCAATTATTGCATCAAGCCCGTTCAAAGCTGGTAGCAACGGAAAAATTAGCGGCACTTGGTGAGTTAACCGCAGGTATTGCGCATGAAATTAATAATCCAGTTGCGGTTATTTTGGGGAATATTGAGTTAATTCAGTTGGAGTTAGGCGATAATACTGCTGAAGTTCAAGAGGAACTGACCGCGATTCATTTACAAATTGATCGGATTCGAAATATTACCCGTAGCTTACTGCAATATAGTCGTCACGGCGGTGTCCAAGATGAAGTGACATGGCATCATTTAAACTTAATTGTTGAAGAAAGCTTAACCCTTGTTCGTTCTGGTACGAAAAAAATGGATGTGCAATTTGAAGTTAACCTTGCGGCTAAATGCAGTGTTGAAGTGAATCGGCATCAATTATTACAAGTGTTGGTTAATTTACAAATGAATGGTATCCATGCCATGGATGATAAAGGGGTATTGAAGATCACTACCGATGATTGGTTAGATGATGATGGTGAAGTACGTGGTGCGATGGTTGCAATTACCGATCATGGTTGTGGTATTTCAGAGCAAAACATGAAGCGTATCTTTGATCCTTTTTTTACCACTCGTCGTTCGGGGACAGGGTTAGGTTTATCGGTAAGCCAAAGTATTGTCGCTAATGCTGGTGGAGAAATGACGGTTGAATCAATAGAAGATCAAGGTTCAACGTTTGCTGTCTATCTCAAGCATAAAAAAGAATGTCCAAGTGAACTGGATCTTCACGTGACAGCGTAACAAAAAATATTGCAACAAAGAGAATTGGTGGATAACAAAAAGCCCCTTGGTAATGACAATAACAATGTCATTACCAAGGGGCTTTTTTGTCGCTTTGTATCTTTTGTATTATTGCAAGATAACCAAGGTTACATAATGGATAAGCCAACAATAAGAAACAGTGATGCGGTAAGAGATATTCGACTAATAAGCCCTAACGATGAAGGGATAATCATTTCAGTATGCTGCATAATAAATCCTTTTTATACTAAGACTGACTAAGCATAGTTGATATATCCATATCATATTGTTTTAATGTTCAAGTATTTAGAAATAAAATCAGTATCAAAGCAATACAATCAGACTATCGCGATCATTTAATCACAACTAATGATAAATGATCGCGATATAACGATAAAGTTGATGTTTAGATAAACTTCATTTGAGTCCAAGGTTCTGAAGGACGACTTAATAGATAGCCTGATTGCCAACCCCATTGCTGGTGGGCTTTAATAAAGGCTTTGGCATCAAATGGCGCACCATTGGCACGACCAAAACGGGCGCTGATGGTTAAGTTCTTAATATCATTGCTGTTAGCAACTTTACCATCGACAGAACCTGCTGGTGTAAAAGGTACGTTCCATACTGCTGCTGGATCAGAGACATACGGTTGTGAGTCTTTGTCGTATTCAGCACAAATATTACGTGATGATGCATCTATTTTATTTAAATACACATCGTAAGTATCACCAAGCATTTTTTGACCAACAGCAACGTCGATTTTGCCATTGTATTTATGCATCAATTGGATCCAGCGTAGACGACGAGCACCTTCTTGTTGGCGAATATCGTTGTAGTCAACGTCAGAACCTTCAATATAGCGTAGACGTGGATCGACAGAGACGTTTTCACCCGTGAAGTAACCAGATTTCAATTCATTGAAGTATTGGTAAACACGACCTTGACCAAACTTAGCAATATGGTTGTTATTAATATCACCAATTAACCATGTATTAGCATAGCCGCCGTTATTACCTTCTTCTTCAAGTTTGATCCAGTTATTAATATTATTGGCATATTGACTAGCTTCACGAACACGAATGAATTCAGGAATGCCGCCAGCTTTCCAATCCATTACATTGGCTAATGTGGTTTCAACAACCGCTAAACCAGCCCCTGTTTCCCAGAAGTCAGTACCAGATTCGATCATCCCTGGTGCTGTTTGGAAGGCCATTTTGTAGCCTTTTTCTGGTGTAATATCAAGAATGACGTTAGCAAACTGACCTGACCAGAAATCGTTAAAGGTTTCATGGCCAATGACGATGCCTTTATTACCTGTCGCTTTACCTGTTGCGATAAAGGCACTGCAATTACCTTTGGCACCTTCAATATTATTGCTGTTTTTACTTTTCTCGATATTGTTAGCTGCCATTTCCGCTTTGTTATATGGGGCAGGGAATGCGGATGCGTTAATTAAACCAGGATCAACCCACTTGGTATAATTATGCATCCCCACTGAAGGCCACCAGTAACCTGTAAGCTCAATCATGTCGTTCCAAGTAATGATGTCAGCAAGAGTGACATGCAAACCTGCGGCATTAAGACCTTTTGCAATCCCTTCCATTTCTTGGCGAAGTTCTGCTGGGATCTTACCTTTAGTTTGTTCTAGCGCAGCTTTCTGCCATGAACTATAAGGCACACCGGTTGTTAGGTAGGTCATGCTCCAACTGTCTTTCCACGCTAATTTAAAATCAGGCGCGATAAGATAACCATATTGGAAACCACGATCAAAAGCGTTGCCTTTAATACCGACATGCCACCAGCCGTTCTTTTTCACCAACTTAGCTTGATCAACAATTTTCTGTTGTTGCTCAGTTAATTTGGTTTTGTATAACGCGCCAGTGACAGGAGCTGTAATTTGCTCAAGTAGGGGTTTCGGTGGGTATTGAGTTAAATTTTGCGTATCAGAGGTTGATGCGTTGGCATAACTAACAGATGCAAGGGCAATAACACATGCGAGAACTGTCTTTTTACCTAGATGATGTTGCGAAAGCTTATTCATAATAAATATGTTGTTTGAGGTGAGAAAGAGGTGCTCATCATCCCCCTTTTTTTCTGTTCAACAAGATATTGATTTGCAATGGATATTTTATAAAATGTAAACATAACCTGCCATTTTTTATATAATTCTTATTGGTTAGAAATACAAAAAAAGAGATTAATTTTTAATGATAACTAAATGATTTGGTTACTAATAGTCGTTAAAGTGAGATGTTAAATTGCTAAATATGGGGTGATTGAAATAAAAAAGCCAGCATATTGAAT
>CAMQXY010000202.1 GCA_947039005.1 uncultured Photobacterium sp. | reverse complement strand
AAAACCCTCTTTTACCCCTTTTTTATTCATCACTTATAACTCATTGATTTTAAATGCAACGAATAAAGGCTAAAAAAAAGGGTTAAATGAATACTCATCTAACCCATTATTGCTATTACGATTAAAACAAAACTTAAAACACAGGGATCGTTGCGGTGGCACTTAAT
Organism: uncultured Photobacterium sp.; assembly: GCA_947039005.1. GTDB lineage: Bacteria > Pseudomonadota > Gammaproteobacteria > Enterobacterales > Vibrionaceae > Photobacterium. The sequence continues at coordinate 4,253 of CAMQXY010000202.1, read as the reverse complement.
CCATAACTACTGAATGCACCATCAGTTGCATCATTCACCACTTTACTATGCTCAATAAATACTCGCATAACATTCTGATTAGATAAGCTTTGTATTTGAACATAAGGCAAAGTTAACTTACGCTCTGCTGTATCAGGAATAGCATGGATCGCTTCATCTGCACTGATCCAACCTTTAGCAATTGAACGCTTACGCTTGTTATTGGCACTTTTGGTCTGTACACGCTTAACGGTTTGATAACCTTTGATGTCACTCGGAATTGCCGTAATAGTCGTAACACGCGTGTAATCTCTTAGCCCTTTCAGCCAAGTATTCGCCATCATCGTTTCAAGTGCAGCTTGAGTACCGTGTAAGCGTAACGTATCACCTAATGTTTTATGTGAATCAGGAAAACTGATCCCCACACTACCATTAGCTACTGCTGCTAATTGACGATGTAATTTAGCAAATAAGTTATTCATTAATACTGGCGCAGAGGTTTCTAAATCTGGCAGTACTTGAATATCAATGTAATACAACATAATAGCTATTCTCCAAACACACCGCCACGCACCAACATCGCCATTACATAATGTTGTTGCTCTAATTCAGGGGCTTTATCTTTTAATAACCAATTATCTAATAAATTATAGAAATCGGTTTTTTCTTTAGGCTGACGATAGGCTTTACCACGATTAGTCACTGAGCCATAAGGTTCAACCGCAATCGGTCCAACTTCCTCTGTTTCAGGATGCCATGTGTCAATAGTACGAAGCGCATTACCAATTTTTTGGGAGTGCATCGCCGCTTGACCATTAAGTTGATACAAATACTTACTCTTATCACCAGAGCCAGTATTCATAACCAATTCTTGAGATGGGAACACCGTTTGTCCGTGACCTAATTGCACAAAAGCCGTCACCGTTAATAATGTAGCTTTTTCGCCAAGAAGCCCCTGTTCTATCACTTGTGATAATGCCGCTAAATCACCATTCGCAGCAGTAAATTTACGGAGGCTATAATCTAAACTGTCAAACGTCCACACCTGATCATGATGTTGTACTGTCACCATCACATTTTCAGCCCCAACACGGTTACGCCATAAAAAACGACCATTAGCAAGGTTAGCCGCATAACGGCTAGCTAATTCATTAAAACCATGTTCAGTAACATAGCCCTTAATCAGCTGACTTAATGCTGCTTGGTAAGCAGGGCTATTACACGTAGAAGGCACATTTAGGTCACCAAGTACACGTAGCGTAAAGGTTAATTTCAACGTATCGCAATCAAATGGTAACGCGGCATTATCTACTGTTTGTAAATTTGCCTTTTGAATTTCAGCATCTAATTTAGCAGGATCATTCGCTTTTGGTCCTTTCATGCGATTAGAAATTGTACCGCGCACTGATTTTTCATTAACAGCGATAGGCTGCCAATTGGCGCTAGTGGCTGTTTCATTCCAATTACCCGCAGCCATTACGGCATCCGAGCAAGCCAATTTGCCTTCAAAAGCTAATACTGATGGTGTGGTTAACTTCGTTGTCATTGTATACATCCTTGGCTATTTAATAAGAAAAGTCGAAATCTTCATTACTTTCAATAGAATGAATAGATTGTTGGGCGCGGCATAAGTAATACGGTGAACTATATTGATAACGCCATAAGATTTGATTAATAGATTCAACCCTACTCGGACTGCCTATCCACTCACCGACACTATAAACAGCCTCAGTAAATGCAAATGGGGTTGTGTTATCACGAACGTTAGCCACCTCTCCGGCAGCAAATACCTCGCTGATTTGTTTATAACCGATCATAAGTGGCACTAAATAGCCGCTTTGAGGCTTATTGACACGCTCCCACTGCCCTTGTTCTACATCTGGGCTATTACTTTCAGTAAGCGTTTCATAACGGTAACGTAAGGCACTAAAATCGAGCCAATTCATGATCATATTTTGATCATTACTTTCATTATGTTGCTGTAGATAATCGCTACGATCACATAAAATAAACCCAGGTAACAATGGTCGTAAAAGTTTACGACAATCACTTGCGTCATTTGGCATTGGTTTAAATTGGCATGTTTCAATATCAGTAATACGTCCACCAGCACAACGTTGACTTAATGCCAGCGTTTTTATGGCATCACTGATAAGTTGTTCTTGGTCACTGTTACCACCACTGAAACCTTTGCATTCAATTAATAACGACACACAAAGATTCATTTTTCCTTCTTCAACGATAGGCGCTGTTTTACCGTCTTTCGCTAAAGGATTACGGGTTAATGAAAAACCATAATCATCCCAATCACTGCCCCGATAAGCATGCACTTGATGTTGATGACACATCACTGCACAACCATCAAAACTGATCCGATGTTGTAGTTCAACTTTGCGTGATAACGCATGCACGAACCCTAAAAACTGAGTAATAGCAGGAAAACCATAAGTGAAACCTGCAATCGCATTTGCACCTTCAATGTGCATATTTTTAATAATAAATAAACTCATCGTCCTGCCTCACGAATAGCGTCATGACATAATGCTTGCCAATGTTGCAATGCTTCACTGCCCAACATTAATTGCTGCTGACTGATCTTTTCTAAACGATTATTGAGCCACAAACCAAAATCACGACTGACTTCAGTTTGCCAATCGCCGCTATAAAGATGGTCTGCTTGAGGATCTAACCAGCATTGCTGTGCTGATGATAATTCACTGGTTTCGCTCCAACCTTTTGCATTCACTTGATGAGGCGCTGCCAAGATTAAAATACTATCAAGGATCTGATCTGCTAATCGATCACGGCGTTGACGAATACGAATATTGCTATCTAAGGGTTTTACTTTGACTAAAAATTCAGCCAGTAATTTAATTAGATAATAGGTATTACGTCCTACTTCTCGGCTATCAAACCAATTTGAACCAAACATGGGTGGCTGATATTGACTTTGCCAATCAGGCGCAGCGCAAGGGAATAAATAGGTTTTGCCATAACGATTTGAGTTCAATTGAGAAATGTTTTGGGGCTTTGAACCACCACTGATAGTTACTGCTAAATTAGAGTAACGCACCACATCAACATCACTTGGTTGATTTTTTTTACGTGCCTCACGTGCTGCTTTCATCTCGTCACTAAAACGAGAATGTTGCACTTGATAAAATAATTCATGGGCTAAAGCAGATGAATATAACGGGCTAATAAGGTGATATTGATTATCACCGATAGGGAAATAAATTTGTTTAGCTAAGGTATGACTACTGGGTGTTTTAACTTCCAATGCTTGACGCAACCCATCAGCCCACAATTGACATTGTTCATCACTACTCGCTAGAGGACGTAAAACATGATCGTCCCCTTGTGATAAATAAACTGCCAGTGTGGCATTACCATCATCAAGCTGGAGTAACTTCGCCACATCTAACGCAGCAGCATTACCCACCGCATCAACTGCGGGAGTTACTATTGCTGAAGAATCAAGGTATGGCGCATCGGTATTAGTGACTAGCGCTAAGATATTGCTACCTTTCGCACTACCATGAGTAAACTTCACCGCATGAGTTGCCAAGCTAATTTGTTTAGCTCTCACCGCAGCACTTGTAAGCCATGTTTGTACGTTGAAATCTTGATAAGCTGTTTGAATCTGTTCATTCAAGGTCGCTAATTCAATTTCCGACACCCCATTTTTGACGTTCTTTTTCTTTTCAATTTCATCAAGTTTCGTTTGACGTCGTTGTTCAATATACGCTTGAATCAATGTGCTGATTTCGGTTTTCATAGCAACTCCAGAGCCGGATTTCCTATGCCGAATATAAACCTAACCACATAAGCATCAAGTTAAATATTGCTACAATATGTACCAGTGCACATTAATTAGAAGTCATTCATGCAAATGATAAACCAATACATTATTTCCTATACTTCCCCTCAAATACACCTAACCACGGATGGTAATAAAATCGGGGTGTTTTATTCGACTCATTAAGATTAATACCACCAAACAATTCACTGATCTGTTCACTGTCTTTATCAAAGATGTCACTTAATCCGTCATACACGGCGCTGTATTGACAATCAAACCACGCATGATTGCCACTCGCGATATTGTCTACAGCGGCAAGATGAAACAGCTCAGTTTTATTCACAAACTCACCGCTATATTCATCACGTACCTTAATGCTCAGTGCTTGATCTTCATTGTCGATAAAGAAATGGTATTCCGTTTGCGGTCGTGATTGTCGAAAACGGGTTTGGTTCTGATATTCCCCAAATAA
>CAMQXY010000201.1 GCA_947039005.1 uncultured Photobacterium sp. | reverse complement strand
TTTCCCTCGACTGTCGTTGATCCCCATCCTAAGACGGTAATATTTTCAGGACGATGATCGGTTGGAATAGGATCATTAGCCTCTTCCCACTCTTGTTTTAGTCGTTCTTCTATCTGTTGTGTTTGAGATAATGTTGATAATGTTACTTCACCTAAATATTCAAACCTACGGTTTACCCGTATTAAAGCAACATCATTATCCAGTGCCGAACTAACAACCTCGGTTATCACTTGATTGTTAACTGTTGTCTCTTTTATCACAGCCACGGGACTATAAGCAGGATGCACCACTATATGCGTTGCCGAAAATAGATGTTTTTTTTCTGGATAACTATTATCAAGTAACCCTGCGGTGATCGTAATATCAGAAGGTGCCATCACTACCGCACTTTTACCACTTCCCTCTACCACACAATGAGCGGCGGTTAATACCCACCGTTTATTAATAATCGTCGCGCCACAAAATGGTTCTTCTCCTGCTTTATTCTTTCGCAGTGATGCCATGAAATTTTCAGTGGCGGGAGTATTACTATCAACAACATCATCGCCACCAACTACATACGGTGAAACAATATTTGCCGACATAACTGAATCTGTAGATGCATATACGGGCGCAGTGACACTTGCTGTAATGGCTAACATTAACGCACTGTATTTATATTGAAACATCCTTGTTTTCCTTTGACTTAATAATAATCGCTATAGCTTACCTCTATCATGGTTTATGCGCTGTTCGAAACTAGCACACTGCGATAAGCTTCATTTTTTTATGTAAATGAAAACGCCACCAGCATAATAAGCGGTTTTAAATTACCGTTATCACAACGAAAGTTATCTCAATAATCACAATATTCGTAAATCAATCGTTAAAAATGACAATTAACTGATGCCACAGCGTTAATAAAATAAAGCCTGCTGGATATTAAACAGTCTGTTGTACTATAAATTTCGTGATCAGGGACATGTTTGCTTTTCTTCTGTACAATAGAACGGCATAATATTGGCACAATAAATCAATGGACAATTCCCATGACTATCGAACAAGCATTAAAAACGCGTAGTGAATCAAAATGTGAGCTATGTTCTTCTGAAAATAATCTAGCGGTATACGCTGTTCCTGCTTCTGAAGACAAGAGTGCAGGCTGTTGCGTACTACTTTGTGATACTTGCCGTGGTCAGCTTGAAAATCCAGAAACAACTGACGAAAATCATTGGCGTTGTCTGAACGACACCATGTGGAGTCAAGTTCCTGCTGTTCAAGTTATGGTGTATCGTCAACTTAAACGTCTTTCAACTAAAACTGATTGGGCAATGGATCTCGTTGACATGATGTACGTAGAAGATGATGTTAAAGAGTGGGCTGAAAAAGGTCTTGTTGAAGAAGAACAAGCTTCAATCCCTACCCGTGATGCGAATGGTGCGATCCTTCAAGCTGGCGATAGTGTAACTATCATTAAAGATCTTCCAGTTAAAGGTTCAAGCATGATCATCAAGCGTGGTACGCCTGTACGTAACATTAGCTTAACGGATAACCCACTTCACATCCAAGGCCGTGCTGACGGTGTGCAAATGGTTATTATCTCGGCTTACACTAAGAAGTAATTTCTTATTGTAAATCCGAATAAAGAAAGCCCCTGTTGATCACATCAACAGGGGCTTTCTTGTTCAAATATTAACCTTATTTTTTATAACAACGGTTCCAGCCAGCTTATCGTGCCAACCTTGCTTTCTCTTATCCCAGCCGACCCACATTAAGCCCAACCCCAATGGAATAGTTGACACAAAATAGCCTAAATAACGTATTACCGATTGTTTAACACTCGGTTTATTACCCGTCTGAGCATCAACAATTTGCGCTTTAATCACCATTTTCCCTGGCGTTGCTGATTTATAAACCCAAAATAAAATAACGCCGATAAATGGAAGTAAATAATTAATCATGATATCCATCGGCCCGATAATAAACGTATCTGTTTGTGGATGCATTTCACCATAAGCAAGATACATTAATGGTGCGCTAATCAAGGCTACAATAGCAGTATCAATTAAACTGGCTAACACTCGTAACCAAAAGCCCACGTATATCGGTGTTATTTCTCTATTCATACCGAGAAAACTTCCTATTTATAATAAAGTTAATCAACCGTTTACCGATTTTTCCATAAGGTGCATAAAGATATTTAGTTGAGCTTATTGTTGCTTGATGCATTATTGGACGCATTTTTGATAACTGTTCAAATCCTTCGCGACCGTGATAATGTCCCATACCGCTATGACCAATACCACCAAACGGTAAATCATCCTGCGCGACATGTAACATAACATCATTGATTGCAACCCCGCCTGAACGTGTTTGGTCTAATACTTGCTGCTGCACTGTTTTATCATTACTGAATAAATACAATGCTAATGGTCGCTCTCGCGCATTAATATAATCCAAGGCTTGCTGAAGTGTTTTATAAGTCACTATTGGTAGTAATGGTCCAAAAATTTCACGTTGCATAACAATCATTGAATCGATAGGCTGACAAATGAGCTGTAATGGAAATTTACGTTGTTGTGGGTCTGCTACCGAATTAGGGATCAAATTGACCACCTTTGCCCCCAGATCAAGAGCATCTTGCGCAGTATCACATAAACGCGTAAAAGAACCGTCATCAATAATCGAGGTATAATCAGGGTGAGAAATGTCAGTAAACCGCTGCGCCATAATCGCTTGAGCTTGGCGAATAACCTCACTTTCTAATGCTTCTGGGATCAACAGGTAATCAGGAGCAACACAAGTTTGACCGCTGTTATACATTTTACCGCCTAAGATACGCGATAAAGCCGTATGCACATCATAATCATCCGCCAAGATAACCGGTGATTTACCACCAAGCTCTAACGTAACAGGGACTAAGTTCATTGCTGCCGCAGCCATTACCGCTTTACCTGTGGTGGTCGAGCCAGTAAAAATTAGGTGATCGAATCTTAACTGTGAAAAAGCGATCCCCGTTTGCCCTTCTTCAGCAATAATACAAATCTGATCGTCACTAAATACATCTTTAAATAATAGCTGTAATAATTGGCATAAATGTTGAGAATTTTCTGACATTTTAACCATCACTCTATTACCGGCAGCAAGCGCAGCGACCATAGGTGCAATAGTTAAAAATAACGGATAATTCCACGGCACAATAATACCCACAACACCTAACGGCTGCGGAATTACCGTATTTTTAGCAGGTTTAAACCATAAAGAAGTATGTCGATGCTGAGGTTTCATCCACCCTTTCAATCGCTTGATGGCATCTGAAATAGATTCTAAAGAGGTAAAGATTTCTAATAGTGCCGTTTCACTCGCAGAGCGACAGCCAAAGTCAGCGGCAATCGCTTGGCAAATCTGTAACTGATGTTGAGTAATTAATTGTTTTAATTTATTTAGAACAACAATACGTTCTTCTGCTGCCGGCATGGGTTGTTGCATGAAAGCATTGTATTGGCGTAATCGATAGTATTCCAACGTTGCTACTGTTGTTATTAATTTGCTCATCATCATATCCATCTATAAGGTCTATAAATCTAATATACCCATAGCTTGGCTGTTTCCAACAGTCTTATTTATGGTTATTGTAAATGCTCTATGTCGCAAAGATACAAGAGCAATATATTATTATCGACGATTTGTACTAAGATTAAATATTGCTAAAAAACAGTATTTTTGGGAGGGATGAAATGACGCGACCAATACTCTATACATTACGTCAATGCCCCTATGCGATTCGGGCACGCTTAGGGCTGCGTCTTGCTGAACAAGAAATAGATATACGTGACATCTCATTAAAAAACAAACCTACAGAGATGCTTGCTGTTACCGCTAAAGGAACGGTTCCTCTTTTAGTTTTGGATAATGGTGATTACATCGATGAAAGCCTAACAATCATGATTTGGGCTCTTAATCAGCATGATCCTCAAAACTTACTCTTGGCTGATAATAGCCATTTGTTTACTGATATGCTCACTTTGATTGCACGCAATGATTGTAAATATATTGCAGCACTAAAGCACTACAAAGCAGATATTCGTTATCATAATTCTGATGTCACGACTTACCGTAACTTGTGCCGCTCTTTCCTTGATGATCTTGAGGCGCGTCTGAAAAAACACCGCTTTTTCATGTGCGATAATCCAAGTTTAGCTGACTATGCTATTTTGCCCTTTATTCGCCAATTCTCACATGTTGAGCGTCAATGGTTCCGTCATGCCCCCTACCCTCGATTACAAGCTTGGTTAGAACAACATTATCAGGATCCTATTTTTTCAAAAGTGATGGAGAAAAAGCCTTTATGGCAACCCTCATCATTGATTAAGCGTTCTCATAAAGAAATCGTATAAGTGGCAGTAACGTGGTTTTATTACAATATTGGTCAGCAGTAATTACCCTGATAGCATTTACCCTGATAGCATTGCACTATCAGGGTGATAATATTTTACTTATTACGGCTAG
>CAMQXY010000200.1 GCA_947039005.1 uncultured Photobacterium sp. | reverse complement strand
GAACTGACATCGAGTTAATAAGACGCTAACTGTTTAATCAGGAGCGTCTTTTTTTTTATTACAGTTATTATTTTTGTGTAGCATTTGCATACAATTTCTAAATTACTGACTAAAAATATTTATGTTATTGTCAATAATCAAAGCTTATATCGAGCTTTATATGAATATTGGTAATAGGTGAAATGTTTAAAAAGAATCTACTTGCATCGCTTTTACTTAGCTCTTTCGTTGCCCAACCAGCCCTCGCTGATACCACATTAAATATTTATAATTGGTCAGAATATCTACCTACAGAATTACTGACACAATTTACCAAAGAAACTGATATCAAGGTTAACTATTCAACGTTTGAAAGTAATGAAACGATGTATACCAAGATCAAAATGATCGATGGTAAAGGGTATGATTTAGTATTCCCATCAACCTACTATGTTTCTAAAATGGCTGATGAAGGTTTATTAGCGACACTTGATCACAGCAAGATCACGGCGTTTTCTCAGTTAGATGCTACGATTTTAAATCAGCCGTTTGATCCTAATAATCAATATTCAATCCCTTATCTATGGGGGAGTACGGCGTTAGGTTACGACAGCGATATCATTGATGGTAAGCAAATCACTCAGTGGAAAGATTTATGGAAACCTGAGTTTAAAGGTACTGTGTTATTAACTGATGATCCGCGTGATGTGTTTGGTATGGCATTGATCATGAATGGCCATAGTGTCAATAGTCGTGATGAAGCTGAAATTAAGCAGGCTTACGAAACGCTAACGACGTTAATGCCAAATGTAGCATTATTTAATTCAGATGCACCGCATATTCCGTATATTGCTGGCGAGGTTTCGGTGGGAATGCAATGGAACGGTACTGCTGTGCGTGCTGCAAATGAAAATCCAGCCCTTAAATTTGCTTACCCGCAAGAAGGGACTATTTTCTGGATGGATAACATGGTGATCCCTGCTGCGAGTAAACAGAAAGATGCCGCTTACCAGTTCATTAATTTCTTATTAAAACCTGAAAACCAAGCCAAGATTGTGACCGAAATTGGTTACGCAACCCCTAATTTAGAGGCATTAAATAACCTTCCGGATAATATTCGTAATAGTGAGATCATTTTTCCGACTAAAGAGATTAAGCAGAAAGGCCAATTTTTAGCAGATGTTGGTGATGCGACAGCACTTTACCAACGCTACTGGATGGAGCTGAAGAAATAATGAAAGTTATCTACACTGAAAAACAACGTTTACATCATGTACGTTTTGAATTTTTAAATGGTGAAGCGACCCCATGTTTTGAAAAACCAGAACGTGCCGACATGGTGCTTAATGCACTAAATAGTCATGGTGGGTTCACTATTGTCGAGCCTAACAGTTACGGTGATGCACCGATGCGTTGGGTACACACAGATGATTATGTTGATTTTCTAGCAAGTTGTTGGGATCAGTGGGTTGAAGCTTTTGGCGATGTACATGATGCCTCACCATACTGTTTTGCACCTGCCCGTCATTTGCGTAATCGTATCCCTAAAGATATTGAAGGACGTTTAGGGTATTACAGCTTTGATATGACAGCGGCAATGACGGCTGGCTCTTGGAAAGCGATTGTTGCTGCGACTGAATGTGCATTAACTGGTGTTGATTTAATTAAGCAAGGTGAGCATGCGGCGTTTGCGTTATGTCGTCCCCCTGGTCACCATGCTGCGCCTGATTTAATGGGCGGTTATTGCTATGCCAACAATGCGGCAATTGCGGCTGAAAGCTTTATTCGTCAAGGTGCAAAACGCGTTGCAGTACTGGATATTGATTATCACCATGGTAACGGTACCCAGAGTATTTTTTATAATCGCAGTGATGTGTTATTTACCTCTATTCATGCTGATCCCGATTACGATTACCCGCATTATCTTGGTTTTGCCGATGAAGAAGGTGAGGGTGAAGGGTTAGGCTTTAACCTTAATTTGCCGTTACCGTTGCATACCACTGATTGGTCAGTGTATGAGCCCGTATTAGCGTCGGCATTGGCACGTATTGCAGAATATCAGCCTGATGCGTTAGTGATTTCTTTAGGGATGGATACCTTTGCCGATGATCCGATCAGCTATTTTAAATTGATGCGTAATGACTATCAAAATATTGGTTGGATGATTGGTTTATTAAATATTCCGACGTTATTTGTATTTGAAGGCGGTTATGCGGTGGATGATTTAGGTCATAATACCGTTGCTGTGTTAGATGGATTTAATAAAGCGTTGGTTTAATTGTTTCTAATGCACCATTAACAGTCTAAGCAGTATTAAAAAAGCGATAGCCTAACGGTTATCGCTTTTTTTGTTTAAAGGACAATACCCATATAAACGCATAATTCACGTTTAATGCGATTAAACTCAGTAGAGGATACTTTTTGTGCTTGATAATCTGTGCATTCTACGAAATTGATATCATCTATTTCGATTTCTAAAAAAGGTAATTCAGTGCTATTAGTGAGTAAATAGAGAGCGCGATTACCATCAATTTTATAGTTCAGATCAAAGGCTACAATGGTTTCCATATTGATATAAACATTATTAATTTTGAGTGCTTTTTTCATCACAAATATCCTATCTAATAAGTGTTAAGTCACATATTATCAGTGGCTAAAAATAGCATATTCCGAGTTTGAATCTTTGTCTGCAGGAAGTTCTGCAATGAAAGATTTTGTTATTCGTTAACAGCAATCGCTTGAATTGAATCTTTTTTATGTTGCTTTCTTTCGACTTTCGCCAGCCATAATAATGGTGCAATGATCATTATCGTACCCACCAAGGTTGTTGTATCAGGTACTTCGTTAAACAATAAATAGCCGACAATGACCGCGCCAATTAAACCGCTGTATTCAGCACTGGCAATTTTATTACTTTCTGCGGCACGATAGGCAACCACACATGTTGCGGCATAAACTAAAATTAATGCACTAGAGCCAGATGCAGTAATCAGCGGTGACCAATCCCACGGTTTATTTTCCCATAGTGCTAACGCCAGTGACGCAGGCATGCCGATTAAGTTGGTCAGTAATAATGTTTGGGCAACACTTTGTTGGGTTGGTAGTTTACGAATAAAGAGGTTGTTCACCGCAATGGTGAATGCCACTACTAATGCCCCAAAAGCCGCCCAGCTAATATCTGTTGGACGCACAATGACTAAGACACCAGCAAAGCCAATGATCCCTGCTGCAACAGAATAGCGACTGAGTTTTTCGCCGTAAACAAGCATCGCTAACGGAAGCATGATCAAGGGAGCTGCATAGAAAATAGCATTAGCGGTTGCTAAAGGTAGCGTACTCAATGAAATTACCATAAACACTGCACCTAATAACCACACATGAGCGCGTATAAAATGCCATTTTAAGCCCATTAAAAAACTGTCTTTGGTCGCACGTAAGCAAAAAGGTAATAAGATAATCACTGCGGATAATTGACGGAAAAATACAAACTGAAACACGGCAGCATCTTTGCCCATGGTTTTAATTAACGAATCAGAAAGTACGGCTACCAAATTACCAATAATTAAAATGGTCATAGCAAAGCCAACAGAACGGTTTTTCATTATACATACCGAAAGAAACTGGGTGAATGGTGCTGTTGATTAAGGATAATAAGCGTAAATAACAGCATTAATAAGCCTGTATACTATGATGAATTGAACAGTATGTATAATGATATGGTGTGATTGTTATTAGAATTATTTAGACTTATAACTTGTCACCAAGGAATAGTGCTGCCGTCATAACTCAGAAATTTCCCTGTATCTTGTGGTGTGAGTGTTGCTAATAAATTCAATAAGCATTGCGCGGTATATTCCGGCGTAAATAATTTATGTGGCGCGACATTACGTTGGAATGGTTTAGAGAGTGAGCTTGCGGTGGTACCAGGATGAAAAGCAATAACACCACAATGGGGAAGTTTAGTTCGCCATTCAATACTGATGGTTTTAATTGCCATATTCAGTGCGGCTTTAGAGCTACGATAGCTAATCCAGCCACCTAATTTATTGTCTTCAATACTGCCTACTTTGGCTGAGACCGTGACAAAATAGCTACGCGGTGATGCTTTTAGTTGCATCATAAAATGTTTGGCAATTAATAAAGTGGGTAATGTATTGGTTTGAATATTGGTATTGAAAAAATCCATATCAAATTGTTGAATTGATTTTTCAGGTAAATGTTCGGTTGTGTGGAGAATACCGACAGCATTGATCACTATATCAAGTTGGGTAAATTGGGCTGCAAGTTTAGTAATATCTGTTTCTATGGTGATATTAATTTGATGCCAATGTAACTGTGGATGTTGATAAGAGGGCTGGTGGCTCAAATAGGTTGTATGGATTTGTGCGTGAGGTTTAATAAGCAATAATTGTTTGATAATGGCTAGCCCAATGCCTCCAGTGCCACCAATGATCAATGCATTCATTTGTTTTTCCTTAAAATGACACTATTATTACGCAGTATTATTTTTACAATGGTTGCTAAATTGAACATT
>CAMQXY010000199.1 GCA_947039005.1 uncultured Photobacterium sp. | reverse complement strand
TAATGGTTGAGGTCGCTACAATAATGTCAGCAGGTAGGGTGACACCTTCTTCATCGTCGATCCCCGTTACATTATCACCTGTTGCATCATCACTGTAGAAGTCATGGATATCAGGATCCCAACTAGTACCTAAAATTAAATCAGGGATACCCGATATATCCACATCTACATTACGGTGTCCTGCTTTACCATACGTTTCCGGTGCATCCCCTCGATCAACACTGGCAATACAACCCGTTGCATCATGTTGAGATAAGAATCCATCGCCACTACCAATAACATACGAAGCATCATTAGTGATCATGTTAATACGGTATAAACCAACCTGATCAAACACATCATAAGTACCATCATGATCCGAATCATGATCTCCACCATTGGTTAGTACATAAAGATGGTTGAGATCATCAGTGACCACTGAACCACTCCATAAATTAGGGGCTTTAGCGCCATTGAAATTCAGATTTGTTACCGTTACCGTATTACTCGCAGGGTCTAAGGCATATAACTTTGGTACCGTTGGCTCTGCTTCAACCATATTGAAACCATAAGTAAAGCCATTACCGGTAATATCTGCCGCATAAATCAGACCATTCGTTTCTGATACCGCCCAATCAGCACTAATATGTAGCGCACCAACACCACTATTTATCATTACAGACGGTGTTGGTTTCACTTCAAAGGTCATCGTCGCCAAATCAATGATCAGATAACTGTCCCACTGGCTATGGGTAACATAATACTCACTGCCATCACGGGATAAACTCCCCGTATTAGGCCAACTGAACGAACTCCCCAACGTCAAGGTATCACCAGCATTAACCGTTCGAGATTGCGACCCATTAATATAATTAATGGTATAAGTGCCTTGAGAACGGATCACACCTAAGGGAATAAAGCTGGTACCTAAGGTATCGGTCGCTATCAACGCCACATTTTGATTACTGTCACGGTAAGTCGCATACAAGACACCAATATCACGTTTAATCGCGAGTGCATTCAATCCATTAATAGTCACTCCCGTTTTAATATCTGAGAAAGTAAAACTTAATGGCTGTACTGGCGTCACAGAGGTCAAAGTATAATTAGGATCGGTAATCGCTTTCGTAATATAAAGCTGATCACACGTTGCTGTTGTAACTAAATTGGACATAAAGAGACGATGATCTTCCACTTCACCATTTGGCGCTTCACCGACTGGAGTATTACATTCAGTACCAGAACAAACACGTACCCGCATATAGGTATAACCCAGGCTCGCACCAGAGGGGACCGTCACTGGATATGTTAATCCGGTATTCGGCGTAACTGCTGTAGCACTAACTATTTGTTCCCCAGCATCTGTCCAATCACCATTACGATTCCAATCAATCCAAGCATAGACATTTACATTGGTCAAATCAGAGCCAGAATCTAGCGTGGTCAAGATCGTGATATTTTCATTGGTACCCGGCTTCATAGTGGCATTATAAGTCACGCCATCTTCATCATTAGGGGTATTGGTGATATCGTCTGCGGTCGCTGATGCATTTTGTAAAGTCCCATCATCAGCATCCCATTCAGTGCCTAACGTAATATCAACTTGGTCATTCTTATCATAATCATAACGTATATGCATGGCGCCATTATCGTCTTTACGGGTATTATAATCCGTATTACCTACACCATTTGCTGTATCAGGTGCATCGCCTAAATCATATTCGGTAAAAGTAATAGTTTGGTCTAAAATACATACTTTTTGAAGATTCGTAAAAAGTCCTGTTGAACCGGTAAAACCATAATAAATATTTGCATTACCACCAAAATCTTGATTAATAATATCTCTAACTAACGTTTCTTCTAACATCCCATCAAAATAATACTTCAGCGTATTCGTCGTTGGGTCCCAATCTAAAGTCACTTCATGGTATTGACCATCTTCAATATCACCCAGATCATGAATGGCATTACCCAACAACGTGAAAGGTAAAGCAGCGGGATTATAAATAGCAGAATGATCATTAGTAATATCAAGATAATTAACACCGTTATTATAGGTATCAAAATCAATACTTATCGCAGGGTTAAGTCCTTGAGATCCTAGTCCTCCACCAATGACTCCAATGGATTGATTACCCAATGGATCATTTTGCATCGTAAAGGTCACCCCATCCGCACCATTATTTTTATTGCCAAGATAAATACCAAACCGCAACCTAAACGACTGCTCTAAATCAAATTTATTGATCGTCCAAAATCCCCCTTTCTGATTATTAAGATCAGGGGTAATAATGATTTCATTGGTGGTATTGTCCACAAATGAGTTCGCCGAATTAACCATGGTAAATTGGCTACCAAGCGGTAAACAACTTAAATCTGTCAGAGACACCAACTGATCTTCTACCTCACCATCAGAAGCTGTCCCCGTACTTGTATTACAATCACCAGCCGTTGAACAATAACGGGTACGAGTCCAAAAATCAGCGCCTGTTGCAGAACTGGATGCTGGAATAGGTAAAATATTATTACCCGCCGTCACCGCAGCATCATTGATGGATTGCTCACCACTATCATCCCAATCACCGTCATTATTCCAATCCGTCCACACCGAGACATAACCATCATGAGTCGCATCTAATTCAATATTCGACCCCGTCATATTCAAACCTGTAGTTTGGATTTGGTTATATAACTTAATCGTTGTTCCTGATTCATCGTTACCATTACCACCACTGCCAACGGCTAAATTATCACCATCAGGTGTAGTGTAATGAGTTTCGTCTATATCAACTGACGAACCAATATAGTTAACACCAACATAATGGCTTGCCATTCCACCTGCAATATAACTTATTGGTGCATCACCATAATCTTTAGTGAAAATAAGGTGATCTTCTATCTCACCATCAGGCGCTTGCGTATCAATATTACTTTGCAACAAGGTATCGGTAGTGATCCGTAAACGCACATAAATATCATCAATGCCTGAATCATCTGTGACCGTAAAGGTTAAACTTGCAGAGCCATTAGATATAGCATCATTATCATTACAGGCAGCAGAACTAAACTCTCCAGACTCTAATAAATTGCCATTGACATTGAAATCAACCCAAGCATACACCATGGCGTTTAAGTCACTCGTGCCATCATGATCATTACACACCACATCTAAGGTTAATGTCCCAAATCCGCGACGATACGTCGGAGAAGAAACAAAGGCATCTTCATCACTCGGACTGACCCCTTTGGTATCATCATCTGTCGCATCACCATTAATATCGCTACCATCACCAAAACCATCACTATCACTATCACCAACAACCGTACCTAAATAAACATATGGGCTGCCTGTGGCATGACGCGCACCATTATTAGCCGCTAAAGTATTAAAACCTGCGCTTTCTGGTGCATCACCATAATCGTATTGCACTTCTAAGGTGACTTGATAATCTTCTACTTCACCGTCTATAGCTAATCCATGTGGCGTTGAACAATCGGTGGTGTCACGACAAATGCGTACCCGTAAATAACTAACACCGGCAATAACATCACTAGGAACATTAAACGTCAGTTGTTTATCGGTATCATCAGCAGCAGCCGTTAATGCAATTGGCGTTGCGGCTTCTGTTGCAGCGTCAAATACACCATCTCGGTCAAAGTCGATCCAACCGTATAAAGTTGCATTCGCATCAGTGTGTACACGTGTGGTCAGTTCAATCGGGACGGCAGGCTGTGCTGCAATAATTGAAGGAATCGTCACCCCATCTTCATCTGCACCAATGGCATCATCATCAGTAGCATTACCACTATTATCGATACCATCGACAAAACCATCCGCTTCTTCATCTGGGGCTATTGCACCGAGATAAACCACTGGCGTTGCTTCAACAATATGCATCGCGCCAACACCTTCACCAGACACATCAACCCGATCAGTACCATAGGTATCAGGCGCATCACCTAAATCACCTAAACCAATTGCCAGCAAGAAATCTTCTACTTCACCGTCACTGGCTCCTGCTTTCCAGTCAGTATTGGTTAACGTATCTGTGGTTAAACGTAAACGGATATAACTCATGCCATTGGTTAGACTGAGCGTATCAAGCCCTGTCCACGTTAAGGTAAACTGCCCTTGATTTGTACCATTAGGTACAGGAATGGATTGCGCTTCACTGGCAGCAAATGCACCATCTTGATTGAAATCGATCCATGCCCATAAGGTAGCTTCAGAGCCTGTTGTATTGGTGGCTTCTACTATGGTGCTGTAGTCTATGGCATCAAGCGGCACAGGTAACAATATATTAATGCCATCTTCATCATCGGGGCTAGCATTAGTATCGTCGCTGCGCGCTAATAAATCCGCTACTGTATCAGCTTCGCTATCACCCACTTGATCGCCCAAATAGAGATTTGAAGAAACAACATGATAAGCGCCATTATTGGCCGCTAGGGTATTGTAGGTATCAGGTGCATCACCATAATCAACATCACCAACGATAATACGGTGATCTTCCACTTCACCGTTTGTAGCGGCACCAAATGATCGTGGATCTTCTTCAGTACCGATTGCAGTATCCGCTAATACATC
>CAMQXY010000198.1 GCA_947039005.1 uncultured Photobacterium sp. | reverse complement strand
TTTAAACGATACTAAGTAATAACCTAAATTACGACATAACATTACGACATAACATAAAGGTCAATAATCTCAGCCCTATTGACCTTTATTATTAAACCTCATAGAAAAACACCACGAAAGTAACAAAAAAATGTAACTATTTACACATTAAAAATCAAAATAAGTTTCAACTGTCACATAATAACAATAAGATATAACCATTAATTACTTTGCAAATATCAAGACAGGTATATGCTTAATCTATTCAACATTGAGTCTAATTTGTCACGAAGGAACGAAGTATGAGCAAAATATACGAAGATAACTCTCTCACTATTGGTAACACTCCGCTGGTACGTCTTAATCGTGTCAGTAATGGTAAGGTGCTTGCAAAAATTGAAGCACGTAACCCTAGTTTCAGTGTTAAATGCCGTATCGGTGCCAATATGGTCTGGGAAGCAGAAAAAAATGGGCTTCTAAAAGAAGGAATTGAACTTGTCGAGCCAACCAGTGGTAATACTGGTATCGCACTTGCTTTTGTGGCAGCTGCTCGTGGTTATAAACTAACGCTAACCATGCCAGAAAGCATGAGTCTTGAACGCCGTAAATTATTAAAAGCCCTTGGCGCTAAGCTGGTATTAACTGAAGCTGCAAAAGGCATGAAAGGCGCGATTGATAAAGCAGAAGAAATCGTCAATTCCGATCCAAGTAAATACCTACTGCTACAACAATTTAATAACCCCGCTAACCCTGATATTCATGAAAAAACTACAGGGCCTGAAATCTGGGATGCGACCGATGGTGAAATTGATGTCTTTGTTTCAGGTGTCGGTACTGGAGGTACGATTACTGGTGTTAGCCGTTATATTAAACAACAACAAGGTAAAGCTATTACTGTCGTTGCTGTAGAGCCAGCAGAATCCCCAGTGATCACTCAAACCGTAAATGGCAAAGCGGTTCAACCTGCACCACATAAAATCCAAGGTATCGGCGCTGGTTTTATTCCAGGCAACCTTGATTTAGCCCTTATCGATGAAATTGAACAAGTCAGTTCTGATGATGCTATCGAAATGGCACGTCGCTTAATGGATGAAGAAGGTATTTTGGCTGGCATTTCATCAGGTGCTGCCGTTGTAGCTGCCAATAATATTGCAGCTCGACCAGAATTTGCTGATAAAAACATTGTGGTCATCCTACCCAGTTCGGGTGAACGTTATCTCTCAACTGCGCTTTTCGCAGGTATCTTTACAGAAAAAGAAACCCAACAGTGATCACATTTTGTGATGTTAGATAGGCATATCCACACTCAAAAAGGCCCTTTACGGGCTTTTTTGTTGCATTTTATTCTCAGCTTTACTATAAAGCTGATGCGCTTTATTTTTAGCATCAAAATAAAAGGACAATTATTAGTCAATTTTGATTAAAACCAAAAAAAGTTTCTCAAAAAACTTTGACTTGGATTAAAGCTAAGACAACATGTTATTAGGTAGTTTATACTGCTTGAACAATATGCTGAGACTTATAACTACATAGGTTATAGCTCATAAAGCAAACTATTAATATAATGACTATATCTAAATCGGGGTGAAATATGTATCAGAAGCAAGTTGAAATCACTGCACCAAACGGCCTACACACTCGTCCAGCGGCACAGTTCGTTAAAGATGCAAAATCATTTGAAGCTGACATCACAGTAACTTCAAACGGTAAAAGCGCAAGTGCTAAGAGCTTATTCAAGCTTCAAACTCTTGGCCTAGTTAAAGGTGCAGTTATTACTATCGCAGCTGAAGGTGCACAAGCTCAAGAAGCCGTTGATAAGCTAGTAACTCTTACAGAGCTACACGACGGCGCTGAAATCGCAATGTTCCGCGAAATCTAAGCTAAGTTTGTATACAAACGAGTTTCCAGTTTTTAGTTAATTTAAAGGTAAGGCTATGATTTCAGGTATCCTGGCATCTCCTGGTATTGCTTTCGGTAAAGCATTGCTATTGCAAGAAGAAGAGATTGTTTTAAACAAAACTCCAATCGCTGCAGACCAGATCGATAACGAAATTCAACGTTTCTTCGACGCTCGAAAAAAATCTGCTGAGCAACTTGAAGTTATCAAAGAAAAAGCACGTGTCACCTTTGGTGAAGAGAAAGAAGCCATCTTTGAAGGTCACATCATGTTGCTTGAAGATGAGGAGCTAGAAGAAGAAATTATAGCCCTTATTAAAGATAAGCAATCAGCTGATTATGCGATTTATTCGATCATTGAAGAACAAGCACAAACCCTTGAATCTCTTGATGACGAATACTTAAAAGAACGTGCAAGTGATATTCGTGATATCGGCAGCCGTTTTGTTAAGAACGCATTAGGCATTAATGTTATTAATCTAAGTGCTATTGATGAGCAGGTGATTTTGGTCGCTAAAGACCTAACACCATCAGAAACAGCACAAATTAATCTAGAGTTCGTTCTTGGTTTTGTTACTGATATTGGTGGTCGTACTTCACACACCTCTATCATGGCACGTTCACTAGAAATTCCTGCCATTGTAGGAACAAATAACGTTACAGCATTAGTAAAGAACGGCGACATGCTTGTTCTTGATGCAATCAATAATCAGATTGTTATCAACCCAACTGATGATGAGCTGAACAAATTTAAAGCTATCCGTGATGCTGATAAAGCAGAGCAAGAAGAATTAGCGAAGCTAAAAGATCTTCCTGCAATTACGCTTGATGGCAAGCAAGTTGAAGTCTGCGGTAACATTGGTACAGTTAAAGACTGTAACGGTGTTAATCGTAATGGCGGTGAAGGCGTTGGTCTATACCGTACTGAATTCTTGTTTATGGACCGTGATTCTCTGCCTACAGAAGAAGAGCAGTACCAAGCATATAAAGATGTTGCTGAAGCAATGCATGGCGAGCCAGTAATTATCCGTACTATGGATATCGGTGGTGATAAAGATCTACCTTATTTAGATCTTCCTAAAGAAATGAACCCATTCTTGGGTTGGCGTGCAATTCGCATCAGCCTAGATCGCCCTGAAATTCTTCGTGCTCAATTCCGTGCTATCCTACGTGCATCAGCACACGGTAAAGTTCGTATCATGTTCCCGATGATTATTTCGGTTGAAGAAGTACGTACATTAAAAGCAGCAATTGAAGAGTTTAAAGTTGAATTAACCGCTGAAGGCTTGGCTTTTGACGCTAACATCGAGATCGGTGTTATGGTTGAAACACCAGCAGCTGCAGCGATTGCGCACCATTTAGCAAAAGAAGTTTCTTTCTTTAGTATTGGTACCAACGATTTAACCCAGTATACTCTAGCAGTTGACCGTGGTAATGAGCTTATTTCTCATCTCTACAACCCGCTATCGCCTGCTGTACTTACTGTGATCAAGCAAGTTATTGATGCTTCTCACGCTGAAGGTAAGTGGACAGGTATGTGTGGCGAGCTTGCTGGCGACGAACGTGCTACCCTACTGCTATTAGGTATGGGTCTTGACGAGTTCAGCATGAGTGCGATTTCTATCCCTCGCGTTAAGAAAGTTATCCGTAACGCTAACTTTGCTGACGTTAAAGCAATGGCAGAGTATGCATTAACTCTTCCAACCGCAGCTGAGATTGAAGAGCACGTAGAAAAATTCATCGCAGAAAAAACCATCTGCTAATAATATAGCAGCTGATAAAATAACAATGCTTAGGAGCAACGATATGGGCCTGTTTGACAAATTAAAGAAAATGGTTTCTGACGACAGCAGCGAAGCTGGTATTATTGAAATTATTGCACCTCTTTCTGGTGAAATCGTTAACATCGAAGATGTGCCTGATGTAGTATTTGCTGAAAAAATCGTTGGTGATGGTATCGCTATCCGCCCAACTGGCAACAAAATGGTTGCACCAGTAAACGGTACTATCGGTAAGATTTTTGAAACTAACCACGCATTCTCTATTGAGTCTGACGATGGCATCGAGCTTTTTGTTCACTTCGGTATTGATACTGTTGAACTTAAAGGCGAAGGTTTTACTCGCATCGCTGAAGAAGGCCAAACTGTTAAAGTTGGCGATACTATCATCGAATTCGATCTTGCAATCCTAGAAGAGAAAGCTAAGTCAACATTGACGCCTGTAGTTATCTCTAACATGGACGAGATCAAAGAGTTGATCAAGCTATCTGGTGCTGTAAACGTTGGTGAAACACCAGTATTACGCATCAAGAAATAAGATTTTTAATATCTTAATAAAAAACGCAGCTTTCTAGCTGCGTTTTTTTATGTCTAGAAATCCTGATAAGCACCTAGCAGCCCACCTCATATGCTCTGACACGCGTTAACTATCCAATTTAATACCATGACATCAATAATAACGAGTATGTGAGTCAGCGAGACTATAGCGCGATTTTATCAATACTCTTAATTGGTTTGTTAGTTGGTTATACCAATCACAATAAGTTTCTGACTTCATTTAATGTCCTCTTTCGTCATTCCCTACAGTGAATGCCCGCGAGGGCGATAGAAAATCTAAGGCTTTTGAAAGATGACCACTTAATTAATGGGATTAGTATTAGTTGATTGGTTGATTGGTTGATTGGTTGATTGGTTGATTGGTCATATTAGAAGGA
>CAMQXY010000197.1 GCA_947039005.1 uncultured Photobacterium sp. | reverse complement strand
CAAGACCAGTGCTTTCAACCGCTCAGCCATCTCTCCAATGCCGCGTATAATATAGCGCGAACCTTTTCCTGTAAAGTAATAATATCAAAATCATGTTTAACTGATCGGTTGTTAATCAAAGCCATTTAATATCAAGCACTTTGATTGTTTTAAAACCAAAAAACACTACACTGTCATAACCAATTTAATTAAGTATCTATTTATTTTTAATGACGATCATGGAATAACATCATAATAACAATACCCATGTATATTTAACCAAAATATATATACTTTATGTTATTGAATTAAATGATTTTGATATAATTACCGTAAAATTTATATTTTTCTTTGCAATAAAAAGACAGGTATCTCTTTCTACTTAACTAATACTCAACAATTAACTAAGTAAGAAGGATGGTTCAACCATGAAATTAACCACTGTAAATAATTATCAGCCGTTAAATAAATTAGCAACATTATCACTTGCTTCAGTTTTATTATTTTCTGCACATGCTCAATCAACTGAACTTGAAATATCTATCGTTAATGCAACTAAAAATATCTATTTTACCCCCCTACTTATCGCTGCTCATTCTGAATCTGCTCCGCATCTATTCAAAGTCGGTACAAGTGCTTCTAGTGAAATAAAAGCCATGGCTGAAGGTGGTGATATTAGTGGATTATCATCTTTTGTGTCTAATAATGGTGGTATTACTATAGACAATCCAGCCAGTGGCATCTTAAACCCTGGTGTATCAACAACAACCACAATAACAACATCAACCCAAACCCATCTATCTGTAACCGCAATGCTTCTTCCGACAAATGATGGTTTTGTTGGTTTAGACAGCTGGAAAATCCCAACAACCGCAGGTACCTATACCATCATGTTAAATGGCTATGATGCAGGTACAGAAGCCAATGATGAATTAGCATCAAGTATGCCTAACCCTCCATTTATTACTTTTGGTTCTGGCGGTACAGGAGTTGAAACAACATCACATAATACTAACGTTCATATTCATCCTGGTAATTTAGGCGATGGTAATTCAACGGGCGGATTAAGTGATCTTGATCATGTATCTCATCGCTGGCTTAACCCTGTAGCTATCATGACAATAACGGTAAAATAAGGAGTATGTTATGAAGTTATATCTATTACCCATATTAGCAAGCATCTTTATTTTATCGGGGTGCCCTAGTGATAATGATAATTCATCAAATACAAAAAAATATACTGTAACGGTTAAAAACCTTACTAATAATCAGCCATTATCACCAATAACGGCTATTGCTTATAAAAATAACTATCGTCTATTTAGTATTGGATCACCCGCATCATCTAGCTTAGAGAAACTCGCTGAGTCTGGAGACAATAGTGATTATATTGCAAGTAAGAATACCAACAACGATGTCTTAGATGCAGTATCTGGTACTGGGATTATTCCCCCTGGTGGTAGTGAAACCGTTTCATTAACGACCTCAACGCATAAAGCAACCTACTTATCGGTAGCAAGTATGCTGGTAAATACCAATGATGGATTTGTTGCCGATAATAAACAAGCAATAGATACACTCGCAAAAGGTGATTCTATTACAGTTAAACTCAATGTTTGGGATAGTGGTACAGAAGCAAATAGCGAAACCGCAGCAACTATTCCAGGTCCAGCTGGCGGAGGGGAGGGATTTAATAGTCTACGTGATGATACGGTAGATCAAGTGACATTACATCCAGGTGTTATTACTACTGCAAATGGATTAACAACATCAACATTAAATTCAACCCATCGTTTTTTAAATCCTGCGGCACAGGTAACCATCACACGTACTGAGTAATATTTCAACACTTATACCATACATCCCTTCTACTAATAATATTCAGTCATAAAAAGTCCGCTATTACTTGCGGACTTTTTTATTTAGCAACGGCGACTGATCTACGCTAATCACACTGCTTTTACTATTATCTATTACAGCCGATATATCACTCCTGCTGTATGATAATTGAACAAATATAATATTTACTAGGTATAACTATATTAATATTTTATATACCAGTGTAACAAAAAGTTGCATTACTTTAAGGGAAATTAATTTATATCATTAAAATTCAATACCATAACAACATAAACAGCTAAGTTTATCGACACGACAAATATCACTGATTATGAGATATACAATTTATCTCGTATAAACAACACCTCAAATGGATAGGAGCAATCTTTATCCACTATTATAATTATTAATTAATGTTATTAATCATGAAATCGTACAATATATTGTTCTTTCTTTTAATGTCTGTCATTTCATCTTATGCATTAGCATCGCAACCTATAATGTTAGATGAAAATATAAAACTCACCGCCACCACCGATAAATTTTATAGCTTTTTAATCGATGCTAAAGATTATCAGTGTGAAAAATTAGAAGTCTCAGGGTTTATGTTTGGTCATGCTCATGGTTTACCGACTGAACCTCAGTTAACCACACAACCTAATAACACCTGCTTATTACAAGGTCTCTATTTTAATATGCGTGGGCAATGGAAAATAAAGCTATCAAACGGTGATGATGTTGTTTCAGGTTACTTATTCTCTATTTAGTAAAATTTTTATTGTTCTCAGCATTATATTATTAATCTTATATAGTTATATCGATATCAAGAGTGAAATACCATCATTCACATCTTTAGAACTCGATTTAATGAAAGAAAGCCAATTAGATAAAAACCTACGAAGTTATCAATTTGATATTAATAATCTGCCGTCGAACTCGACAGAGCGCTTAGGTTTTTTACTCTTTAATGATAATAAATTAAGTCGGACGGGCGATATCAGTTGTTCATCGTGCCATGTTCCTGAAGCTGATTTTCATGACATCAATAATGTCAGCCGTGAAGTATTAAAGCGTGATATTAAAGCCCCTAGTTTAAGAGGTGTCCACGATCAACCTTGGTTTTTTTGGGATGGTCGCACAGATTCATTATGGGCTCAAATATTAGAAGCTTTAAAGATCGACCATAACTTAACGCCTGAATTAACCGTTGCTTATGTCTGTGATAACTACATTAACGATTTTAAACACACACTGACATTTTGTAATTCAACAACTAGTACCCAGGAGAAATTTACTCAAATAGGTAAAGTGATCGCAAGCTATGTGGCAAAAATTGAGCATACATGGACCCGATACGATGAGTTTCTTTATGCAACATTCGTTAAAAAAGAACACGCTAGCACTCTTCTTTCTTATAACGAAAAAGCAGGATTAAAACTTTTTTTAAGTCGTGAGAAAACAGGCTGTGTTGATTGTCACAGTGGTCAACGGTTTACTAATAATAGTTTTTTTGCCATTGGCACAGCTAAAGATCCCGACTTTGATCGACTAACAGGTATCAAAAAATACCAACAATCTGAGTTTAAATGTGAAGATTGGGATAACAGCGCAAACTGTCTCAATACAAAATATATGAGAACATCTGGGCCAGATTTAAAAGGCGCTTATAAAGTACCCTCGCTCAGAAATTTAAACAATACTTCCCGTCTTATGCATGATGGTAGGTTTGATAATTTAGATAAAGTCCTTAATCACTATATGTATCCAACAGGGTATATGAATGATTATGTGGATGTTAAACCAGTACGTCTCATGCCCCATGAGCGACAACAATTAATTCAGTTTATTCACTCTTTAAATGAACCATTTATAGCAACAGGTAATTAAATGCAATTTCGACATATTATTTTATTAGTAACACTATTATTTTCAGCATCTTCTCAAGCACACGTTCAATGGTTTGTTGCTCCTGAAGATATGAAAGATGTCTATTTTAAATTCGACTTTTTTTATGTCGCAGTTTTCGCTTTCATCACTGTTTTTACCGTATTAGCTTTATGGTTAACACGCCTTGAAACGAAACCTAACGTTATAAAAACCTTGATGGGCGCAGAAATCAATCTCAGCCGTCGAGTATACGTAATGGTATTTGTCTTTATCCAAATGATCTTCTTTGCTATTCAAGTGATCAATGGTGGATTTATTGCACCCAATATCGTATTAACACCTGAATTTATTGTTCTTGGATTAATTACGCAATTATTAATTATCCTCACAGCATCAATCAGCGTATCACTATCAGGGATCATGGTTATTATTACCTCTCTAGTGATGGTTTTATTAACACCTTGGGAAATTTGGATTAACTACGTCTTTGAGTTCGTCGCTATTGGTATTTTCATGGTACTTACGGGGCCTTACATTTCAACAATTGATCATCAATTCATAAGTAAATTCAACACAATAAATACCGATGAATTATGGAACTTAGCTCTTACTGTATTACGTGTTGGCATTGGTGCCCAACTGGCAATTCTTGCGCTAACAGAAAAGCTTATTTACCCTGGTCTTGCTGTTGTCTTTATTGAAATGTTCCCGTTCTACAATATATTCCCTCAGATAGGTCTAGAGGCAGGAACAGATATGCATTTTGTCTTCTTTATCGGTATCTGTGAGTTATCGCTTGGTCTGTTATTAATGTCAGGCGCTGCTAACCGCCTAACTATGATCATGTTAACTTTTGCTTTTGTAACAACAGCAATTATTCATGGTCTACACGAAGTTGAAGGTCACTTACCTATTTTTGCAGCAGCATTTGTACTGCT
>CAMQXY010000196.1 GCA_947039005.1 uncultured Photobacterium sp. | reverse complement strand
TAAGCTATTATGCAATTAAGCTATTGAGTTAAAGTGACGTCTTGGGCAATGCTATTTACTTTACTGATATCTTTAACGCCAACACCCACTTGAGTAACGGCATACGCTGAAAGCGCGGTAGCAAACTGTAATGATTGTGCTTTTGAATGCTGGTTAATCTCTCCCCAACATAAACCTGCGACTAAGGTATCGCCTGCACCAACAGTGCTGATAACATCCATTTTTGGTGGTTGAGCATGTAGCCACCCTTCATGGTTGAACCACATCACCCCTTTCGCACCCAGTGATACCACGACATTAGCAATGCCTTTGGTTGCGATTTGTTCCGCGACTTCCATGCACTGTTGTTGAGTCTCTAATGCTTTTCCTGCCCACTCAGCCAATTCTTCATCGTTGGGTTTTACAAGCCATGGGTGTGCATCTAAGCCCGCGTCCAATGCTGTTTTACTGCTATCAAACAACACTTTCTTGCCTAATTTATGCAGTTTTTCTAACCAGTTAGCGCACATTTCAGGAGTAATACCTTGTGGTAAACTACCCGCAATCACAAACACATCATGTGTAACCGCTAATTCAAATAATGTTTTTTCGAATGCTAAGATATTGGCAGCCGTTACCGCTACGCCAGGAAAATTAATATCACTCACCTGACCATTCTTTTCGACCAATTTAACGTTAATACGGCTCGCACCAGCCACTCGTACAAATTTATCTGTCGCCCCCATTTGCTCAAACAGTTGGCAAAAAGGTTCTTGGTTATCAGCACCTAATAAACCCGTTACCGTTACATCAGCACCAAGCTCGGCTAATACTTTGGCAACGTTAACCCCTTTACCCGCAGGATGCAGACTACCTTTATCGACCACATTGACACTGCCTAATGCAATAGTCGCTAAACTTCCCGTTAAATCCAATGCAGGGTTCAAGGTAACGGTGACGACTTTAGGTTTTACTGCTTGGTGCATAGTGGTTGTCTCTAAATAAGTTGTTGAAATAGTCATAACGACGCCCTTATAGTTTCTCGCCTAATCCATCAGCAATAGCCTGACCGATTGCAGTTAATGCCGCTTCAGCATCACTGCCTTGGGCGGTAAATTGCAGTTCATGACCACATTTCACCCCGAGACCAATCACTTTCATTAAGCTTTTGGCGTTAACAGGTTTACTGTCGCTGGTGATATTAACCACTTGAATATTGGCATCGAATTTTTTAGTGGTATTAACCAACATTGCGCCTGGACGAGCATGTAAACCATGTGGATTTCGAATCGCAAATGTAGCTTGGCTACCTTCTAAACTCACTTGTGTCAGTGCCGTTACCATCTCTTGTGCTGATGATGCTAACCATTGACCAATTTTTCCTTGAGAGATCAAATTAGTGAGGTGCTCAAGATTGGCTTTATGCGCCATATTATTGGCTGCCACCATGATCATGCCAGCAACAGGATGTCCTAATTCTTCAAACGGAACTTGAGGTGTTACTACAGCAATCGCAGTACGTTTCACTTGTTTATTGCTTTTCACTAACCACAAGCCTTGACCTAAATAGGTCGCACCTTGATTAATCGCATCCGTTACGGTGGCTGTTTCTGCAAATCCTTGGTATTTAATTAATCCTGCCGCTACCGCAGTTAACTGCAATAAATCTTGCGCTGGAAATTGCTGTAAAATAAGCTCTGGATTACATTCCGCTTCTTGCTGCTCATCGCCATTAAGTAATGCAATGATCGCTTGCTCAGATTCACAGCGGCGCAACTTCTCTTCCATTCCATCGGCTGATAACACTTTGGTTAGCTGCTTCAGAATGCCTAAATGTTCATCTGACTTAGCCGCGATACCGATGGCAATATAAGCCGTTTGATCATTCCCCCATGGTACACCCTGTGGGAAATGGTGAATTTTCACCCCCGTATGATTAACTAAATCGCGGGTTTCAGTGGTGCCATGTGGGATCGCAATGCCATTACCCAGATAAGTGGAATTTTGTTGTTCACGAGCAAGCATCCCATTGACATACCCTGTCTGTACCAATCCTGTTGCTTCAAGATCAGCCGCCAACGCTTTAATTGCGTCTTGTTTGTTCGATGCTATTTGCTGCATCGTAATATCATTTTTAGACAGTGATAACATGTAATTCTCCGATTCAATACTCTGTGAGATTATTGCTATTTATAGTGCTGTTCATTAAAGCTATTGATAAGCGCAATCCGTTTAATAACAATACTCTCTTATCAATAGCTGAATCGTTTCAGCTAAAAGGGAAATAAAAAAGACGAGATCCTCGCACTGCACTTTTTATCCACTTCAAATGTTGCTTTAACCTATTGCTGAAACCTTTCAGCTTGCATACTGAATCGTTTCAGCTAGAATTGCAAACGTTGATAAGTATGCATTAAGTGAATTTATGATCAAGCGCACAAACTTATATTCAATAAATAATAATCTGACTAGAAACTCTCTTATGCTTTCCCTTATATAAACTCACAACGGACAATAACAATGACATTGGATGAAATTGCAAAACTCGCGGGCGTTTCTCGCACGACAGCAAGTTACGTCATTAACGGTAAAGCAAAACAATATCGTATTAGTGAGAAAACCCAACTGAAGGTAATGGCTGTTGTTGAAGAACATGACTATCGCCCCGATCATGCTGCTACTTCTCTGCGTATAGGAAATAGTCATTCACTTGGGTTGATTATTCCTGATTTAGAAAACACCAGTTATGCCAAAATTGCGAAGTTATTAGAACGTAATGCGCGTAAAGCAGGTTATCAAATGATCATATCTTGCTCTGATGATGATCCTGAAACTGAAATGAAAGTAGCTGATATGCTATTAAGTCGTCGTACTGATGCGCTAATTGTTGCCAGTACCTTAGCGGCTGATCACCCTTTTTATCGAAAAATTCAAGCCAAGGGCGTCCCCGTTATTGCCATTGACCGCGCCCTAGATGACGAATTCTTTGCATCTGTTATCAGTGAAGATCTAGAAGGCGCTTATCAACTTACGCAATCACTATTAAGTAAACCAATTAATAGTATTGGTCTTATTGGTGCTGTACCTGATTTAGGCGTATCTAAAGAACGTCAACAAGGATTTACCGCCGCGATTGAACGCCATCAGCATTCAATAACGACTATTATTAGTTACGGTGAGCATTTTAGTCAGCAAAATGGTCAACAAATTGTGCAGCAATGGATTGATGATGATTGTTTTCCTGATGCTATTTTAGCGACATCTTATACCTTATTTGAAGGTGTACTTGATTGTCTGCTTAAAAATCCTCAACTGATGAGTGATACTTATTTAGCCACCTTTGGTGATAATCGTCTGCTGGATTTTTTACCCAATAAAATACAATCACTGTCACAGCAGTTTGAACTTATTGCCGATCATGCGTTAGCGCTGGCGTTAAATGCCATCAAAGGGACTTATGAGCCAAATATTGAAGTGATCCCTCGCCAAGTGATTTATCGGTAATACCGTTACTATTATTCTATTGCGGAATAATAACAATAATGGAAAAATACGTGATAACTCATGATTATATTCCTTTATTAGATCGCTATAGGCTACGCCATGTATTTACGTCTTAAAGCATTATTAATATCGCATGCGCAATTCTCTCATGCTTTACGGGTAACATTAGCCATAGCTTTTACGCTTGCCTTTTATTCTGTCGTCCACGTTCCACATTCAATGTGGGGACCCGTTACCGTGGTCGTGGTTATGATGCAACCTTATGCTGGTGCCATTGTTTACAAAGGTTTCCAGCGTATTGGCGGCACATTATTAGGGGCTTTATTAGGGCTGTTAACGGTCTTATTCCCCCACCATCTTGATTATCTGATTCCAGTATGGATGTTGGCATGGGTATTCTTACTCTCGCTAAAATCTTACGGTAAAAATATTTATTTCTTCTTTTTAGCCGTAATGACATTAATTATTGTTTCTTATCAGGGTGATACTGCATTAGAAGTGAGTGTAGCGCTATGGCGAGTAGCCAATATTTTAATTGGTAGTTTGATTGCTATTGCCTTTTCTTTGCTATTACCTATTCGAGCTATAACCGGTTGGAATACACTGTTTAATCAAAACTTACGCGCATTACGTCAGCTTTATCAAGCCCATGCTTCTGCTCATATGCTGAGTATTAAACAACTTAATTCGATGAAACGTGAAGTGTTAGAACGACATATGAAAATGATCATTTTATTACCTAACGTACAAAAAGAAAGGCACAAACTAGCAGGTCATTATCGAACCATTATTACCGTACAACGCTCATTAATTAGCGTGACTGAACAATTAATTGAAACCCATTGGAGTTCAGATATTAGTCGCCGTCAGCTACTGGCTCAAGCAGACTTAAAACTGTATCAACAACATATTATTACGATTTTAACGCAATTAGAGCTGGCATCGGCTAATCATAGTAGTTTAGTGGATATTGATGCATTACCTGATATGAATCTTCTACCTACAATGGCAGAAGAAATCTCACCGACTGATGCCGCGAATGCTCTGGGTATTTACGGTTATTTCTGGCTAACTCGCCAATTTATTAGTCGACTCGATGCACTTATTCTTCAATTACGGATTATTAATAAGTAATACCGTTAAAGAAAACCAGCACTATTATAATCAATAG
>CAMQXY010000195.1 GCA_947039005.1 uncultured Photobacterium sp. | reverse complement strand
AGCAGTAGATAACGGTAACATAGCAGTAGATGGTGGTGGTAATGGTAACGATGCTGCTGAGGAAGATGAGCTTCTGCATGACAGACAACAGCATTGTATGTTTCAAGACACTTGTCTTATGCCTGTTGACATTGGTCAAGAAGCCCTTGATCAATATTTTGATAACATAATAAATTTAGCTCCAGCAGAGGGAAACAGTCCCGTCAAGTTGTTGACTGATCATTCAAATGAAGCAAAATGTTTCCCGGTGTTGTTTCCGACTGGATCCGCGACGTACCACGACGCCAGGCCACACCGCTTAACTTTGTGCCGTTATTTTAATAACCGTATTTTACACGCTGATGGTAGGTTTGCACAAAATGTTGATTACATCTTCTTTGCTCAGTACATGTCTGAGGTTCAACAGGTTGTGTCAAACGTATCAATAGCGTTACGGAAGGGAAAGGGTGGGCAATTTAAAAAGATTAGCACAAGCGTATTAAACGACGAGGATCAATTGAAGCAGTTGTTGCAGTTTGACGATGGGTATCGTTTTCTTAAACCTATTAGAGGTACCCCATCTTATTGGCAGGGCGTGCAGCGCGATTTGTTAGCTTGTGTCCGTCAGCTGGGGATCCCGACGTGGTTTTGTTCCTTTTCTTCTGCCGACATGCGGTGGAAGAATCTTTTGAGTAGCATTTTGAAGCAGGAAGGTAGGACGGAGACGGCTGAACAGCTGGAGTGGGCAGATAGGTGTGAACTGTTGCGGCGTAATCCGGTTACTGCGGCGAGGATGTTTGATTTTAGGTGGCATTGTTTTCTGAAAGAGGTTTTGATGTCTCCGTCTAATCCTATTGGGAAAATTAAGGATTATTTCTATAGGGTGGAATTCCAGCAGCGTGGTTCACCGCATGTTCACTGCCTGTTTTGGATCGAAAATGCTCCAATAATAGATAGAAATTCAGATGAAGAGGTAGTTCAATTTATAGATAATTACGTAACATGTGAATTACCCGCACAGGATGAGACACTATTGGACATCGTTTCATCTGTGCAAAAGCATTCCAAACGGCATTCAAAAACATGTAAGAAAAATGGAACTGTTTGCCGTTTTAATTTTCCTAAGCCTCCGTCTGCGAGAACTTTTATATCTCGCCCGCCTATTGAGGAGGAGGAGGACAAAACATGCACATGTCAAGAAGACGGAGCACTGACATTGTCAGAATGTGCATGTCAACTTAGGAAACGGATTAAAATGGAACAAAAACAAACGGCAGTGCGCACTATGACCAAAATAAAAGAGGCCCTTTCAGATGACAATCCCAGTTTTGACAGTGTAGAGCAGTTGTTTGATCATTTACAGGTAGACCAAAGGGTGTTTGAGGAGGCGTACGGTATTTGTGCTAGGAAGACTAGTGTTGTTTTAAGCAGGGAAACTAGTGAGGTTTGGATTAATCACTATAGCAAACCACTTTTAAAATGTTGGAATGCAAATATTGATATCCAATATGTTGTTGACGCGTATGCGTGTGTAGTGTACATTATTTCGTATATTTCAAAAGCAGAGCGGGAGATAGGATTATTGTTAGGGAATGCACAGAGGGAATCGGCTAAGGATAGAAATAGTAGTGCTAAGGACGCACTTAAAAAGTTAGGAAGTGTGTATTTACACAATAGAGATGTGTGTGCCCAAGAGTCTGTGTATAGGTTGACAGGAATGCATTTGAGGGAGTGTTCTAGGGCAGTTGTGTTTGTTCCAGTTGGGGAGAATACTGTTAAAATGAGTTTGCCTTTATCTGTGTTGAAACAAAAGGCATCATCCAATGACCTTAGCACAGAGGACATGTGGATGACTAGTTTTACGGATAAATATAAGAATAGGCCAAGGGACAGTGTGTTTGATGATATGTGTATGGCGACGTTAGCCTCAGAGTACCGCGTTTTGAGCAAATCACAGCGATCTGCCAAAAGGATAGAACTAGAGAACAATTGTGGCTTCATTTTGAAAAGAACGCTTTCCGAACCTGCAGTGGTTCGTTATGCGCGCTTTTCAGAAACGAAGAATCCAGAATTGTTTTATCAGAGTCAGTTGCAGTTGTTTTTACCGTTTCGTTTAGATATGCACCTGAGACCCGCAGGTTTCGAAACGTTTGAAGAATTCCATAGTCGTGGTCATGTTAGATTAAGTGATGGACTGTTGCATTCAGTGAAGTCCATAGTTGATTCAAATCGCAGGGGATTTGAAATCAATGCTGAAGAGTTAGATAATATACGGAATTCGGTAGACAGTGATGTGGTTTTAGAAGACGCCTGGGGTGAGCTCTGCCCGGAGCAAGAGCAGGAGCGTCTACAGTGTTTGGAAGAGCGCAGGGAGAGTGAAGAAGCTTCGGATGGGCCTGTAGAAGTTATTCCGGATTTAGTGGTTAATAGCAGAGAAGTTAGTCATTTAGAGAAGAGACAGAATGTACTGTGCAGGAGTGATGGCTTGGCGTTAATTCGGTCTCTTAATGAAACCCAGCTGTCTGTCTTTTACAGGATTAGGCAGTGGTGTTTAAGTAAGGTTAATGGCGAGAAGGTAGCTGCGTTGCGCGTTTTTGTCACAGGTGGTGCAGGGACAGGTAAAAGCCACTTAATAAAGGCTGTGCAGTACGAGGCAATGAGGTTGTTGTCACGAGGCTGTCGTAATCCGGACGACGTTTGCGTTTTGCTAACTGCTCCTACGGGGATAGCTGCACACAATATACATGCAGGTACTATTCACAGTTCCTTTAGCATTGGTAAAGACGTGCGCTTGCCTTACCTTCCACTGGGTGAGGCAAAGCTCAATTCTTTGCGTGCTAAATATAGTAGCTTGCAGATTTTGATAATCGACGAAATCTCCATGGTTGATCATAACCTATTGGCCTACATCCATGGACGTTTAAGACAAATTAAACAGTGTGGTGACTCCCCGTTTGGAAACGTTTGCATAATTGCAGTTGGGGATTTTTATCAGTTGCCTCCAGTGAGAGGGAAAGCGTTGTATTCAGAGGATGTTACTGTCGGTTTGTGGACACATTTTCAGGTAGCGGAACTGAAAACTGTTGTCCGTCAAAAAGATAGTGTCTTTGCGGAGTTGTTGAACAGGGTTAGATGTCGTGCGAAAGGGACCGCCATGCTGGCTTCGGACATTGAGTCGTTAAAGCGTTGTGAAACTGGTGAAGTGAGCTCAGCTTTACACATTTTCCCTACGAACGGACAAGTAAATGAGCATAACATTCAACAGTTATTCAAGAGTTGTCCTGCATATGTTACGATCGAAGCAAAAGATTTTGTAAATGGTAAGAAAACAGGCAAGCTTGAGTTGAGGAATGGACATCATACCCAAACATACAGTACATGTCTGGAAGAGACCCTGCTTTTGGGAGAAGGTGCTCGTGTCATGCTGCTGAAAAATCTGGATGTCGATGACGGTTTAGTGAATGGTGTGTGTGGCATAATCACACATATCGTTTATCCACCTGATGATGATAGGTTCCCAAAGACCGTTTATGTAAAGTTTGATGATCATCAAGTAGGAACTAAAAGGAGGAATTGCTCTGCATTTTCCCCTGCTGTTGAAATGCTTTCCACGGGCATTGAAGCAGAAGAGGAACGAGTTACCAAACACGGTGGATTGCGCCGGCAATTTCCAGTGAGGCTTGCCTGGGCTTGTACAGTCCATAAAGTCCAAGGACTTACTGTAGATAAAGCCGTAGTTTCGCTAAAGAAAATCTTTGCAGCTGGTCAAGCATATGTGGCTTTAAGTCGCGTTACAGATTATTCGGGTTTAATTATTCAGGACTTTAACGAGAAAGCGATAT
This sequence comes from uncultured Photobacterium sp., assembly GCA_947039005.1. Lineage (GTDB taxonomy): Bacteria > Pseudomonadota > Gammaproteobacteria > Enterobacterales > Vibrionaceae > Photobacterium. The sequence goes on along the minus strand of CAMQXY010000195.1, from coordinate 870 downwards.
ATTGCAAACCGAAAATTCAGGATGCAATTGCAACCATGCCTCCCTTCTTGGTCCCAAATATTCCAGGTAATAATTTCACTACACCACCATTTAATGTGTTTTTGATGAATGTGCAAAGTTTGACTCGCCATGTGACAGATTTGGCTTTGTGTACACAGCATCTGCGGCTTAACTGTATTGCTGTTACTGAAACATGGTTGCCGGCAGCTTCCTCATTGGAAACTGTACGACTGGATGGTTATGCTTTTCACAACCATCCAAGGAGTCTGTCGTACGATAGCAGCAACTCCTTATTCCAAGAAATTCAAGACCAACAACATGGTGGAGTTGGCATGTATAGTGCAAACAATTTGGCATACAGTATTATCCAGGTACCAACTGTAAATTTAGAATGTTTGGTTTACCACTGCACTACATACGATATATTAATGGCCGTTATTTATCGCCCACCATCATATAGCATGACATTGTTCAAAGAAAACCTTGACAAAGTACTTGATTGGCTAAACCATCAAAGTACCACAATTGCTGTCATGGGAGATTTCAATGACAACATTTTGAAATCATCAACTGTCTGCCAGTTCATGATCGATAAAGGATTTATCCAAATTGTCAAACAAGCTACAACAGAAAAAGGCACATTAATTGATCATGTGTATGTGAAAACATCACATTATGATGTACATGCTGTTGTCGTTCCGACATATTTCAGTGACCATGAAGGGATTCTATGTTCATTTACATCTAGGCGTCTAGAACATGAACAGGGACAACTTGAATAACTGTATTGATAATGTGTTTTATGAATAACTGTATTGATAATGTGTTTTATGAATTATCTTAATGTGAATGAAATCATGTTTTATGAAT
>CAMQXY010000194.1 GCA_947039005.1 uncultured Photobacterium sp. | reverse complement strand
CTTATCGGTAATGGCTTTCCTCTCTATATAACAATCGATTTAGCGGTCTCAGACCAAAAATTATTAAATTAACTACTAAAACAATATATTCAATGACTCACAGACCGTCTTTTGAATTGCGTTTATTGATAAGTAAATAGGTTTTATTATGAGCAACAAAATGAACGTGGATGCACTATTTTTAGGTCCAAAATCAGAAAACCAAGTATTCTTCAAAGAAATGATGGATTACGCAATCAGTGAACACATGCACTGGCGTTCTGACTTCCACCCTGAAGATGCGCCATTAATGACGCCTGTTACACAACATCAACCTGATTTCCGCGATACGCTTTACCGCACTGAAGGCATTCTACAAGATCTATCAGCACGTCTTAAAACAAAGTCTGTGCCTTGGTTCTCGCCTCGTTATTTAGGCCACATGAATGCTGATACATTAATGGTGTCAAATCTTGCATACGTGATGACCATGCTTTACAACCCAAATAACTGTGCACATGAGGCTTCTCCTGTGACAACAGAGCTTGAGTTGGCTGCAGGTCATGACCTATGCCGTATGTTTGGCTATGATGTAAATAAATCTTGGGCACACATTACTTCTGGCGGTACAGTGGCTAACTATGAAGGCGTTTGGGTTGCACGTAACCTTAAAACAATGCCTCTAGCGATTGCTGCTTGTGAAAAATCAAAAGATCTTGTTGAAGGTATGACTGAACATCAGTTACTTAACATGAAATCTAAAGATATTCTTGATTTAACCGATGAATTGAAAAAACGCGGCATCTTTGAAGAAGTGCGTGCATTAACAGCCCGTGGTGTCGGGGTTGATGCTGGCAAACTAGGTAAATTCTTAGTTCCTCGTTCTAAGCACTACTCTTGGATGAAAGCAATGGACGTACTTGGCCTAGGTCAAGAACACATTGTTCCACTAGACGTTGATGGTAACTACCGTACTGACGTTGAAAAAATGCGTGAAGTTACCTTTAAACTAATGGAAGAAGGCACACCAATTCTTGGGATGGTATCTGTAGTCGGTACCACTGAAGAAGGTTCTATTGATTCGGTTCATGAAGTGATGAAACTTCGTCAAGAATGTGAAGAAAAATACGGTGCATCTTTCTACGTTCACATTGATGCGGCATACGGCGGTTACGTGCGTTCAATGTTCCTTGATGATGACAACCAATTCATGGAATACGATGCACTGATTGAGCGTTATCGTAACGATGATGTGATTCCTGAAGGTGTTGTATGGCCTAAACGTGCAGTATACGATGCGTTTGCGGCAATGTCTGAAGCAGATTCTATCACTGTCGATCCACATAAAGTGGGTTTCATTCAATACGCTGCCGGCGCTGTTGCAATGAAAGATAAGCGTATTGTTGATTTGATCTCTTACCACGCAGCTTATGTTTTCGAAGAAGCTGACGATGATAACGAAGAAGACAAACAAGTTGTGCTAGGTTCTTCTATTATGGAAGGCTCAAAAGCAGGTGCAACGGCTGCTGCTGTTTGGGCTGCACACCGTCTAGTACCACTAAACGTAAGTGGTTACGGTCATGTTATTGGTCGTGGTATTGTAACTGCTGATTGGTTTGCGAAGAAATTAGCAACAGCAGAACCGTTTGTAGTTGATGGTCGTCGCTTTGAGGTTCGCCCTCTTATGCACCCAGATTTCCACATGGTTGACTTTACGTTCAAAGAAATCGGTAACGATAGCCTAGAAGCGCATAACAAACTAAACCAACGCATTTACGAACTATGCTCTTACGCAACAGGTCGTACTTACACTAAAGACTTCCTAACTTCTTCTACTTCGCTATCAGAAGAAGAATACGGTCAGACACCACGTATCTATGCTGAAAGCCGTGGCTTTAGTGAAAATGAGTGGAACACTGTCGGTTCAGTTTATATTCTTCGTTCAGCGGTAATGACTCACTTCCTACGTGATGAAATTCGTTTTAATAATTACTGGAATAACCTTCGTGATGTATTCACAAGTCTTCTAAGTGAAATTATTGATGAAGAAAATAAACAAAAATTAGCACATACAGCTGCTTAATAAGGAATACAGCGCCAGTCTCATGACTGGCGTTTTTTTTATAACAATGAAATCAATTCATATTGCTATTAATTACCGTCGGTTATTTATTATTGACGGTTAATTTCTTATTGCCTAATACCTTGGTAACTATTAGGTTCTATCTACAGGAAAAACGTCATGAATGTAAAGTCTATTGGCGCGACACTGCTTATTTCAGGCACTATGCTGGGTGCTGGAATGCTTGCTTTACCCTTAATTTCTGCAGGGTTAGGTATTTATAACACCATTCTTTTATTAACTGTTTTATGGGCAGTAATGACCTATACAGGGTTAATGTTATTAGAAATTTGTCTCAATTATCCTGAAGGTACTGGCCTTGAAGCTATTGCCTATGACTTATTTGGAAAAACAGGTAAATGGGTAATTAATATATCGCTATTGCTATTACTCTATGCTTTATCTTGTGCTTATATCGCGGGTGCATCTTCTATATATAAAAGTGATTTCACCGATTATTTTCATATATCGTTATCCTCCCACACGATAGCAATCATATTCACTCTAATTATTGCAACGATTGTATTTATTAGTACTAAAGCGGTTGATATTGCAAATCGCGTATTATTTACCAGTAACATTGCTATTTTCTTCATTCTGGTTATTACCATAATCCCATACCTTCATGGTCATTTTTTAGTCAACAGCCATGATTCAGCTAAATATGCCTTTGCTGCCATTCCTGTATTTATAACCGCATTTGGATTTCATGGCAGTGTGCCAAGTATGGTGAAATATATTGGTCGAGATAAACCGAAAACATTACGTAACATTTTTGTTGCTGGCGGTCTAATACCCTTAGTTGTTTATATTATCTGGGAAATTAGCATGCTGGGTTCATTACCTCGATTTGGAAACCATAGTTTTCAATATGTTGCACAACACGGCTCAAGTGTTGGGGTTATGCTTCAACAAATGCAAATATATATTCAAAATAACAACATTATTTACCTAATTGGTGCTTTCTCAGCCATTGCCATGTTTACTTCCTATCTATGTGTTTCATTAGGGTTATTTGATTCATTGGCAAGTACCTTTAAACGTGGTAATAATACAGTAGACAGATTAATGACTGCAGTACTGTGCTACTTGCCACCTTTGGTTTTCACGCTTGTGTATCCTAATGGCTTTGTCCCTGCTTTAGGTGCCGCAGCAATTTTCTTAACAATCCTAGCAATTCTGTTTCCTGTGCTTGCCCTTAGAAAACTTCGTGGTAAACAACATCAAATTGAATATAATGTAGCGACAAATAATATGGCGTTATTTGTTGTAGGATTTATTGGTCTACAAGTCATAATAAACCAGATACTGACATTGAATAATGCCGTACCTATTTTTAATTAAACGTAAATAAAATGATTATTGGAGAACACATGAATCATTTGAATTTAATTCAAGAGCTGAAAGATCGCGGTCTGATCGCTCAAATTACGGATGAAGAAGCTTTAAGCGAACGTTTAGCGAAAGGTCCGATTACATTATATTGCGGCTTTGATCCAACGGCAGATAGTTTACACCTAGGTCATCTGGTACCTCTTCTTTGCCTTAAGCGCTTCCAAGAAGCGGGTCATAATCCAGTAGCCTTGGTTGGCGGCGCTACCGGTATGATTGGTGATCCAAGCTTCAAAGCGACTGAGCGTTCACTTAACACTTTAGATATTGTTGCTGATTGGGTTACTAAAATCCAACGTCAAGTTTCTCCTTTCTTGGATTTTGACAATGCAACTAACCCTGCTCGTATGGTAAATAACCATGACTGGTTCGGTAATATGGATGTCCTAACATTCTTACGTGATATTGGTAAGCACTTCTCTGTGAACCAAATGATCAGCAAAGAATCTGTTAAGCAACGTATTAACCGTGACGAAGTAGGTATCTCTTTTACTGAGTTCGCTTACAGCTTGCTACAATCTTATGACTTTGCAAGCATGAACAAAGACATGGGTATGGAACTTCAAATTGGTGGTTCTGACCAATGGGGTAACATCACAGCGGGTATCGACCTAACTCGCCGTATGAACCAACAGCAAGTATTCGGTATGACTGTACCGCTAATTACTAAGTCTGATGGTACTAAGTTTGGTAAAACTGAAGGCGGCGCTGTTTGGTTAGACCCAACTAAAACAAGCCCATACAAGTTCTACCAATTCTGGATGAACACAGCGGATGCTGACGTTTACCGTTTCCTACGTTTCTTTACTTTCTTGTCTGAGGCTGAAATTCAGCAGATCGAAGAAGATGATCGTAACAGCGGTAAAGCACCTCAAGCACAGCGTATTCTTGCAGAAAAAGCAACAGCACTAGTACACGGTGAAGAGCAATTAGCAGCAGCGCAGAATATTACCCGCTGCCTATTTGAAAACGACCTTGAGCACTTATCAGAGTCTGATTTTGCACAACTAGCACAAGATGGTATGCCAACAGCCGCTGCAACTGGTGAAGATGATCTTCAGCAAGTGTTAGTGAACGCTGAACTTGCAACATCTCGTAGCCAAGCGAAAACACACATTACGTCAAACGCTATCATGGTTAACGGCGAAAAAGTAAGTGATGCTTACTACGCTTTCCAAGATGCTGACAAACTGTTTGGTCGTTACACACTTATCCGTCGTGGTAAGAAAAACTACAGCCTTATCGTTTGG
>CAMQXY010000193.1 GCA_947039005.1 uncultured Photobacterium sp. | reverse complement strand
AGATAATGGTGATAATAGCGCGGGCTATTATCCGTCATCTCGGAAGGGAGGCACGAGCTATCCGTGATCTACTCATCACGTGTTTGAGCATTAAAGATACCAATAAAAAATTGGCTAAAACAGCAGTAAAAACAATAACTCTACAACGTGCTGATAATAGATTCCCTATCTCGTTCGTAACCTCACTGTAGGGAATGACGGTAGTTATAAATAGGGAGCTTAGCGGCCAGTCACGACTATTATTTAATGGAAAATGGACGCGCAGATGCTCTGGTTGTAATGTTAGCTATGGCAAGTCCCGTCCACTCCGCCATTATTTAAAGAAACCTGAATCTAACGATTCAGGTTTTTTTTCGTCTGTAGTAAATGGTAATGGTAACGTGGGCTATCATCGGTCATCTCGAAATAGCGGTACGAGCTGTCCATCTATTATCAGTATGGTATAGAATTTTTATTTTAAGAGTAGCCATTTAGGGAAGGTGATTTTTTTGATCACAATGTACATTCTTAAAATAATAATAAAGCTGATACTGGTTAAGGTGGCAATATTGGGATTGATTGAAAATTTGGTTTGAAGAATATAAAGGTAGCAACCAATAATCACCGGACTGGCATAAAATTCAGTGTTATTGAACATCGTTGGCCGAGCTAGAATAACATCTCGTAATACACCACCAAAGATAGCAGTGATCATTCCCATGGTTACTGCGACATAACCGGCATAATGTTGAGCAACCATATTTTTAGTCACAAGTACTGAAAACATGGCAATACCGATGGCATCGAGAACAACGATTAAACGTTCGGCTCTTAGTTGTCGTAAATGTGGGGCAAGGAAAAAGCCAATAAAAGAAGCAATTAGTGCTGTCCAAAAATAAGAGGGATCTCTTATCCAAAAGACTTGGTTAGTTGACAGGATAATATCTCGAACAGTACCTCCACCTAATGCTGTTATCCAACCTAATACCATGACACTAACGATATCTTTACCGATGTTCGCTTCACTGATTACGGCACTTAATGCGAAGGCAACAATACAGATAATTTCTATGGTGTGAATTAGCATAAATAAGCCTATAACATATTAATATCATGGGAATAAAGTCTAATTTAATATTAACATGTAGAAGAATACGTATGAGTTGGTAAAAATGGTCATAGTGTTTTCAAAAATAAAAAAGGTCGGAAATCCGACCTTTTTATTATGCTTTTTTACATGGTACGTTTGAAAAACTATCGACCACTATGATCAAATGATTTTACATCTTCTGCAGTACATTGAGAGGCTGCATGTGAAGTAAGAAATTCAATAGAGCGTTTGAAGTCAGCGATTAATAAGTTCGCTAGATCAATGGTTAGACCTTGTTTAACGAGAATACGTTGCACAATCATCTGCTGAGCATTTGCTGGCAATGTATATGCTGGAACTAACCAGCCACGAGTACGTAAACGATCGGCGACGTCATAAAGAGAAAACGGTACATTAGCATCCGTTTTTAAACGCCATGAGATAGCGGGAATTCCTTTTTCACGGTTACCATCAAACAAGAACTCAAACAGATTAAATTTATTAAGTTCTTTGACTAAATACTCACAAACATCGTAACTAGCATTATGAATACGTTGGTAACCTTCAAATCCTAAACGAAGGAAATTATAGTATTGCGCTATGATTTGACCCGCAGGACGAGAGAAGTTTAGGGCGAAGGTTGGCATATCGCCACCTAAGTAATTGACGTGGAAGATTAAGCCTTCAGGTAAATCTTCCTTGCTACGCCATACAACCCAACCACAACCTAATGGGGCTAAACCAAATTTATGTCCAGAAGTGCTGATTGATTTAACACGTTCTAAACGGAAATCCCATGCATCGATATCAGGTGCACAGAAAGGGGCTAACATTGCACCACTAGCGCCATCAACGTGGATATCAATAGAGTTACCAGTATCATGTTGATAAGTATCAAGCGCATCTGATAATGGTTTTACTGTTTCGTATAAACCGGTAAAGGTTTGACCAAAAGTAGGAACCACCATAATAGTATTAGCATCAACAAGCTCTAACATATCTTCTGGGGTCATAAAATAATGACCATCGTCCATTTTGGTTTCACGCATTTCTACGTCCCAGTAGCGGGCAAATTTTTCCCAGCATACTTGAACGGGACCACAAACCATGTTTGGTTTATCTGTAGGTTGACCAAGCGCACGACGCTTTTCACGCCAACGCCAAAGTGCAGCTAAGCCGCCTAACATACAGGCTTCACTTGAACCTGTTGTTGAGGTACCTATTGTTGTTACTGATTCAGGTGAATTCCATAAATCCGCTAATATGTGAACACAGCGTCCTTCAATTTCAGCAGATTGAGGGTATTCATCTTTATCTATCATGTTCTTATCAATGGAAAGATCCATTAATTTATGAACCTCGTCTTCTTCCCATGTTTGGCAAAATGTTGCTAAGTTTTGACGTGAATTACCATCAAGGTAAAGTTCATCACGGATCATTTGATAGATCACGTTAGGTGCTTGTTCTTGTTGGGGTAGCTTGGTAGTTGCCGCAACGTTATTAATCGCTTCTGAACCAAAGATTGGATCATTACCTGATTGACGGTTTACTTCATGAAGAGCCATAATTTTCTTCCTACCTTAATGTTGCATACTACTAAACAGGTTCCAAGCCATGGCTTGAGTAACATGTTTAATCATTTGTTGACCGCGAATACTATTACCAAATTGATCTAAGCGTGGTGAGAATGCAGCTAACGCCCCAATGTTTGGAATAACCGTTAACAAACCACCACCGACACCACTTTTACCTGGAAGACCAACATCATATGCCCAATCACCTGAAGTATCGTAAAGACCTTCCATTGCCATTTCTGCGAGAATATGAGGAATATTTTGTGGCTGGATTAATTGCTTACCTGAGCATGGGTTTTTACCACCATTGGCTAATGTTGCACCTACGGTTGCTAGGTCTACCGCATTAAATAAGGTAGAACATTGGCGAGTGTAAACATCACACGCTTCAAGTGGTTCTGAGTACATACGACCAGATGACTCTAATAACAATGCGATAGCGCGATTATGAGTATTGGTGGTTTGCTCAGATTGATTCACTTCATCAGAGAGCGTAATCGCACTATTTGCTAGCAGTGATTGGAAATTTAAAATCTGTTGCCAACGTTGTTCTTTATCTGTGGCTTGAACCAAACTTACGGTTGCCATTGCACCCGCATTGACGAGTGGTGTTAGTGGTTTACCTTGGTGTAGCTCAAGGGCTAATACAGAATTAAATGGCATTCCAGTCGGTTCTGCACCGACCTTGCTGTGTAATGCATCTGCGCCTGATTGCTCAAGTACTAATCCGAGTGTCATAATTTTTGAAATGGATTCAATCGCAAATTTATAGTTGGCATCTTGTAATTGAATTATCTCACCAGTCACAGAAACAAAGGCTAAGCCGGTAAGTTCTGAAGGTACAGAAGCAAGAAACGGAATATATGAGGCATTTTCACCGCCCATATTGGTTTTAGCTTCATCCAACGCTTGCTGCATAACAACAGCAAGCTTTTCATTTAGTTGTGACATTAACGCATCCTTAACTCTTATTGGTTTAATGTATGAGTTACTTTGTCTGATGGGTTGATAACACCTGGGTGAACGTTTTCAATTTCCCAAGTAAAGGGCGCAAAGTCAGTGACTGCTGGATCTTTCCAGTGTGGTTGACGGGCTTTGTAAATAAATAATGGTACTGATACGAAAATCACGGTTAAGATCACTAAGAAGCTAACATATTCTTCTGGGCTACCCACTGCGATTTGACTTGGTGGGATAAAAGAGAATATGAATGCTAATAGTGAGCCTGAGAAGCCAACACCAGCAATGATCCACATACCCATATCACCACCTGGGATTTTGTATGGACGTGGACGGTTAGGTTGGCTGTAACGTAAGTGAATAGCTGCTGCGAACATTAATAAATACATGATCAGGTAAAGCACAACCGTTAATTGGCTTAAGATTTGGTAAGCAGCTTGAACGGAAGGTAATACCACAAATACAACTGAAATTATGGTCACTAAGAAAGCTTGCACCATCATGATATGTGTTGCCATACCGTGTTTGTTGGTGTATTGAAAAAAGCGAGGTAAATAACCGCCTTTAGCAACAACAAGTAATGCAGATGAAGGACCAGCAACCCAGCCAACAACGCCAGCAAGTACCCCAAGGGCTAAACATGCAGCCATAATTGGTGCAGCCCAGCTGATACCAGCCCAAGCAAACATATCATCGTAAGCAACTAATAAACTTTGAGTTAAGTTGATATCTTTTTGAGGAATAATAAAAGCGATAGCTAATGTACCAAGTACAAATACACATACGGTACCAATAGCGGCAATCGCAATAGCAATTGGGTAGTTACGTGGAGCATCATCAACTTCTTTAACGTGAATAGCGTTCATTTCCATACCGGCATAGAACAAGAAGATACTTGCCGCTAAAACAACGTTATTAAAGTTAGAAAAGTCAGGGATCACATCATGCCAAGATAATTGAACTTGTGGAGCACGACCTGAGAAGAAAAGATAAGAGAAACCTAAAACGATTAATACGATACCAGGAATAACGGTACCAATTAAACCGCCCCATTTAGCGACTTTAGAGAATGCAGCAGTACCACGTAAAGCGATGAAAGTCGCTAACCAGTAAATAGCTAATACTATTCCAAGTACGAAGAATTTATTTTGTGATAAC
>CAMQXY010000192.1 GCA_947039005.1 uncultured Photobacterium sp. | reverse complement strand
CTCGAAAACTCGAATCTCGAAACCTTGAACCCTCGCCCCTAAACTCCCCGCTCTTACTATTATTTTAATTTATAAATAATGCCGGGATTACAACGTACCATTTCAAAGCGATCACACAGCCCCGTTAACGACTCTGATGCACCAAGAAATAAATAACCACCAGGATTTAAACTAGCAGCCAATTGATTGAATATTTTAATTTTAGTTTCAGCTGAAAAGTAGATCAACACGTTACGACAAAAGATAACATCAAATTTACCCAATAAAATATAGCTATCTTTCAAGTTTTGTTGACGAAATTTAACTAATTTCTTCACCCGCTGATTAACTTGCATTCCACCGCTAGGGTGCGATTCAAAAAACAATCTTCGACGTTCAAGTGATAATCCACGACTTAATGCAAGCTGGTCATATACCCCTTCTCGGCACATATCGAGCATGGTTTGTGATATATCGGTAGCCGTGATCTGAATATTCGGTAATGATCCCAGTCGTTTCAACTGTTGCTCTAAAATAGTCATTGCCATTGAATACGGTTCTTGCCCTGATGAGCTTGCCGCTGACCATATTTTTAATGGTCGTCTATGGGCTGCTAATTCAGGTAGCACCGTTTCTGCCAACACCGAGAAAGGATAACTATCACGAAACCACAACGTTTCATTGGTTGTCATCGCATCTATTACCGCCACCCGTAATTCACGATTACGACCTTTGAGTGTTGTTTGCAATAGCTCAGGCAAAGACGACAACCCAAACCGTTTAATTAGTGGGCTTAAACGGCTACGCACTAAATATTGCTTACTATCTCCTAAAACAATGCCGCATTGCGCTTCAAGAAAATGACAAAAGTCATAATAGTCCTGATCATTTACCGTTAATGTTGTCATCAATCACTCTTTTCTTATTTTTATCGTATGACTACACGTCGAATATATTTATTCTTAAGCGCTGATGTTAACAGCTGTCGTTGTGGTCATTGCATTTTTCACAGCTCGCCCTAGTTCATCCGGGTTAAATTTAGGGATAAAGGCATTAGCGCCAACACGTTCAATCATTGCCTGATTAAAGACCCCACTGAGTGAAGTATGTAAAATAATATGCAGATCTTTCAATGTTTGGTCACTTCGAATCGCAGCGGTTAAAGTATAACCATCCATCTCTGGCATTTCGATATCCGAAATCACTAATGCTAATTGTTCGTAAATACTGCCATTTTTAGCCATCATTTGCAGGGTCTTAAGCGCTTCTTTACCATCTTTTACACAAATACAATCACAACCTATCGATTCAATTGCACGTTGTACTTGCTTACGTGCCACCATGGAATCATCTGCCACTAATACGGTTTTTACTGCGGGTGTGATTAGACTAATTTCATCAAGTAATTCACTTGATAAACGCGTATCTACTGGCGAAATTTGATCAAGAATTTTTTCAACATCGAGAATTTCCACCAGCTCATTATCAATTTCAGTGACCGCCGTAAGATAATTACTTCGTCCTGCACCTTGTGGTGGTGGCAAAATCGCTTCCCAATTAATATTAACAATGCGCTCAACCGCGGAGACTAAAAAGCCTTGTACTGAGCGATTAAATTCAGAAATAATAATAAAACAATGACTGACATCGTCGACTGGACGTCCACCAATTGCGAGATTAATATCTATCACCGAAATGGTTTGACCTCGAATATAAGCCACTCCTTTAACAAAGGGATGCAAGTTAGGCATTGATGTTAATTTTGGGCACTGTAAAACTTCTTTTACTTTAAAAACATTAATTCCATATCGCTGGCGTCGATTAAGTCGAAAAGTCAGTAACTCTAGTCGATTTTGTCCTACCAACTGAGTACGTAAATTTACAGAATCTAGAATACCTGACATGTGAAATGACTCCCTGTCTAATAATATTAATCTGATCAATACAAGCAATTTTATGAATAGTTACCTATGATAAACCGCTGAACGATAAAATTTTTAACGCCAACAGAGAACATAACGCCGTGATCACTTATCGATATTTAAAAGTAGTTTGCATAATTATCGGCAGTTTATTGCTGAGCTTTAGTACAAATATTTATGCAACACCACTTTCTCAGCACCGCTTGATTCAAAAAACAGCAGTAGATCACATAAAAGAGACCTTAATTACACCTGATTTTGGCAATGTGAATATTACAGCAGCGACACTCGATACTCGGTTACGGTTTCCGTCTTGTACTCATCCTTTAAGCGCAACAACACCTGGTAAACAAACGTTATCCGGTAATATCACAGTATTAGTTCGTTGTGAGAGTGAAAATTGGCAGTTATATGTACCGGTTAATGTCCAACAAACATTATTACAAGTAATAGCCACCACCCATTTAGGTCGTGGCGCTATGCTTAACTCAGCAAACTTAAAAGTTGCTATGGTAGAAAGCCGTTTTCAACGCGGAATAAGCTTTAATGATCCCCAACAAATTATCGGTTCAAAAGTAAAACGGGCAGTTAAAGCTGGGGATGTAATTCAAGCGAATGATATCTGTCTTGTCTGTCGTAATGACAGTGTGTTAATTCGTGCGGGTCAAACTGGATTAGCGATAGTGACAACAGGAAAAGCGTTATCAGATGGAGCGATAGGTGATGAGATTCGAGTGCAGAACAGTAAATCAAAACGCATCATTGATGGCGTAATTACTGCCGTTGGTGAAGTATCAGTTAAATATTAATTCCCCTAACAATACGCTTACCAAGTGCAATACAATAAGTCATAATATTTTGGCGCTAGTGAATAAAAAAACTAAAGTTTGTAGTCTATACGTCGATAACTGACTATAACCATGGACATCGACAGGTACTAAATTATGACAAGCATCGATCATTTACGTGGTGGACAACCACTGAACACAAACCGTGCGGTTAATCACACCAAAACAGCAACAGAGAATACGCCACCAACAGCAACAACGGTAGAACCACAACACGATGCGGTATCGTTAAGTTCTCAAGGTAAGGCTGTAGGTCAAATTCATCAACAATTAGCGGCTGAAACGAGCTTTGACTCCGCAAAAGTAGCTGAAATTAAGCAAGCAATAGCAAATGGCAGTTATACTATTGATGCCGATAAACTTGCCAATAATATGATTAAATTTGAAGATGAACTTCATGGTCTTTAATACTGATGTTATTAACCTCTGATATTATTAAAAGCTAATACTATTAAGAGTCATGCGATTAAAGACTAACTAATTGTTATTGTGCATTCACTGTAAGGATCTTGGGTATGAAACACACCATTGAGCAATTACTTGAGCTTCAACATACCGCATTGGTATCACTAGCTGAATTACTCAACCAAGAAAAAACAGCTATTGCTCATCGACGCGCATTAGAAATAGAACAATTTGCCAAAGAAAAACTCATGATCATTAATAGTGTCCAACAGCATGATTACCTGATTGCCAACCATCAACAACGGCAACAATTGCAGGATGATATTCAACTAAGCCAACAGGTTGAGAAAATTCAGCAACTGGTAACGCTATGTAAACAACGCAATGATATCAATGGCGAAGTATTGCAACGGGCACAATTAAGTTTTCATAAACTCAACAACCTGTTTCAACAAAGCCGTGGTCGCCATCAAATGACCTACAATTGTGATGGTAAGGCGCAAAATGTTCGCTCATTAGGCACCAACCTTAAAGCCTAGATTAAAACATCACTTGCTGATTATTGGGTACATGAAACACTTCACCGTGTTGTTTCATACGTTCCATCAAACCTAGATTTAATTCCATTTCAGTTACATAGCTATCACCAACAGGATAACTGCGGATCACTTTCGCACCACGAATCACCCCATCAACGGCACCATCGGTATTTTCTGGTCCTAATTGCTGATTTGATAACGAGGTTGTAGCTGAAATGCGTAGACCATAAATTTGCTCAGACAGTTCACGGTAAGCATCGAGCTTTGATGCTCGCATTGCACGTAAACTTTTTTCTTCTTGAGTACGACCATTCTGTTCACTGATTGACGCATAACCAACCGCAAACACCATTTCATTGCTGTTGGTTAAATCAGGGGTAAGTGCACCGTTTGAGGTTGAACATCCTGATATTGCTACCAATAACATCACCGTTAACCATTTTATCATGAGGCTTATCCTTAAGGTCGTAGTACCACGTTATTGGTGGTTGACTGTTGTTGTTCAGTACGCATAATCACACCATTGCGGATTTGAATCTTATTCATAAAGTCTAAATCACGTCCAATACGCTCTGCGGGTAAAAAGCCTTGCGCGGTAGCAATTACAACATGCGAGCGCATCCCAATAATACGCGCATTCACTAACACCCCACCGCTTTGACGTAACATGGTGCCGGTTAATACATAATCAACGGGTTGTTGCCCGGATAGCTCTTGCCAATTACGGCTAATACTAAAATCGCCATTCCGAGTCACTTTAATCACCCCTGTTGACTTATAATCTACCACCGTAAAACCACGTTGCTGCATTTGAAACATAAAGTTTTCACTGACCACATTACCGAGCCAATTGGTTGCCCCCATGTCTTGTAAATCCACAAATGACGTCACAGCCAGAGGCGTACTAGCCGTTAAATATTGGTTTGATTCAATCAACTGATTAGTAAGACCTTCAACAAAATAATCAACCGTATGCCGTGGTGGTGTTGTAAGTGACTGCCCTGCTGAAGAAAATTGTTCTTTACCGTTATAAACCTGAGGTGCTGTACAGGCTGTTAGTAACAACGCACATATCACCAATATCATATTGTTCATTTTTGCCACTCTAGCTACGTGTGATAAAGAATATATCGCTCACAACTGCAATTTCTTTAATGATAAACACCAACTGGGAACACTCTTTGCATTCCATTGTGGCTATATCTCGATTAAAGCAAAAAACATACCTAAACTGGTCTTTTATGAATAAAAAAATA
>CAMQXY010000191.1 GCA_947039005.1 uncultured Photobacterium sp. | reverse complement strand
AACCTCGAACCTCGAACCTCGAACCTCGAACCAAAAGCGCCTATATATTGAGGCGCTTTTTGCGTTTAAGAGCGTTCGGTTTTATTAATTGTACTTATACTAATCCCATTAATTAAGTGGTCGTCTTTCAAAAGCATTAGATTCCCTATCGCCCTCGCGGGCATTCACTGTAGGGAATGACGAAAGAGGACATTAAATTGAGTCAGAAACTTATTGTGATTGGTATTACTCACTAATACAAAATTGTTGTTCTAAGTAACATCGAATTGATTGTTCACTAGCATCAAATTGTGGTGACGGCACCTGTGCTGGATCAACCCACAGCCAACCTTCGCATTTGTCAGGTTCTTTCAAGGTTAATTCGCCGCTGAACTCGGTTGCGAGTAAGGCAACGCTAATATAGTGCTTACCTGATTCGTGATAGGTGGTGAGGTTATTGGTTACAGCAATTACTTGTGGCTGATAAATAACGAGCCCTGTTTCTTCCTCAACTTCACGAATAGCACATTGACTAAAGGTTTCACCTAATTCCATGTGCCCACCAGGAATCGAATAATAAGGCGCATGACTGTTTTTACGTTTGCCAATTAATATTTTACCTTGCTGATTAACAATAATAATCCCAATTCCAACCATGGGTGTTATAGCACTCATTATTACTCCAATATTTATCGCTGTTATAGGCAACCACTTTACCGTAATTAGTCAGTAGATGGTGGAACAATATTAAACAGAGTTATCAAATACTAAAAAAACTGCCGCTAGATAACTGCGACATTATTGGGTACTCTGCTAGATAAGAAAAATTAGGATTGGAAGAATAATAAATGGAAAGTTTAACCCTAGAGCCGATTGCCAAAGTTAACGGTGAAGTGAACCTACCGGGTTCTAAGAGTGTCTCAAATCGTGCTTTGTTATTAGCAGCGCTAGCAAAAGGCACTACACGTTTAACTAACTTATTAGATAGCGATGATATTCGCCATATGCTTAATGGATTAAAGCAATTAGGTGTGAATTACCGTTTATCAGCAGATAAAACTGAATGTGAAGTTGATGGATTAGGCCATGCTTTCACTACGGCTGAACCGCTGGAATTATATTTAGGTAACGCGGGAACAGCAATGCGACCATTAGCGGCAGCCCTGTGTTTAGGATCTGGTGAATATATACTTACCGGTGAGCCAAGAATGAAAGAACGCCCTATTGGTCACTTGGTTGATGCCCTGCGTAGTGCTGGTGCCAGCGTGGAATATTTAGAAAATGAATATTACCCGCCGTTAAAAATTGTTGGAACAGGCTTGTTAGGTGGTGATATTGAAATTGATGGTTCGATTTCAAGTCAGTTTTTAACTGCGTTTCTAATGGCTGCTCCATTGGCTAGCGCTGACACTGTGATCACGATTAAAGGTGATTTAGTATCAAAACCGTATATTGATATTACGCTACATATTATGGCGCAGTTTGGGGTTAAGGTTGTAAACCGTGATTACCAACAATTTGTCGTGAAAGGTGGGCAGCAATATCGTTCTCCCGGTGATTTTTTAGTTGAAGGTGATGCTTCTTCGGCATCTTACTTTTTAGCTGCGGCAGCTATTAAAGGCGGTGCTATAAAGGTAACGGGTATAGGTAGAAACAGTATTCAGGGTGATATCCAGTTTGCCAATGCGTTAGCGGCTATGGGAGCTGATATTGAGTGGGGTGAGGATTATGTCATTGCTCGTCGTGGTGAATTAATGGCGATTGACATGGATTTTAATCATATTCCTGATGCCGCTATGACGATTGCAACAACCGCATTGTTTGCCAAAGGCACTACGTCAATTCGTAATGTTTATAATTGGCGGGTAAAAGAAACAGATCGTCTTGCTGCAATGGCAACCGAATTACGTAAAGTGGGCGCCGAGGTTGAAGAGGGTGATAATTACATTACTATTACTCCACCAACTCAACTACAACATGCTGATATTGATACTTATGATGATCATCGAATGGCAATGTGTTTTTCGCTGGTGGCATTAAGTGATACTGCAGTCACTATTAATGATCCTAAATGTACCTCAAAAACATTTCCTGATTATTTCATCAAACTGCAAGGGTTAAGCGTGTAGCTTGCAATTATTGATTATTAATATCTGAGTTTACACTTATGACAATCTGATATGATTGCATCAGGCATTTTAATTAGTGTAAAAAGGTATGATAGAAAAGGGAATAACTATATAAATTTAAGTTTTTTTTCCGTATAATGTGCCACCGTTTGATGGCTAACCTTAATTTGGGTTAAGTTGCTGCTATTACGGAAACATATTCGGAGAAAACTTATGTCTACTCATGCTCCAGTGATAACTGTTGATGGGCCAAGCGGTGCTGGTAAAGGTACCCTATGTATGCTGTTAGCAGAAAAGCTGGGTTGGAATTTACTCGACTCTGGTGCTATTTACCGTGTTCTTGCACTTGCGGCACTCCATCATGGCGTAGATACTGAATCAGAAGATGCTTTAGTACCACTTGCTGCACATCTTGATGTTCAGTTTATTGCTGAAGGTGATTTAGTAAAAGTTATTCTCGAAGGTGAGGATGTTTCTGATACGCTACGTACTGAAAAAGTAGGCAATGCAGCATCAAAAGTAGCGGCTTTACCTCGCGTTCGTGAAGCGTTACTTCGCCGTCAACGTGCATTTAATGAACAACCTGGTCTGGTTGCTGACGGTCGCGATATGGGTACAGTAGTATTTACATCGGCCGAAGTTAAAATATTCTTAGACGCTAGTGCCGAAGAACGTGCAACTCGTCGTATGAATCAGTTGCAAAAAAAGGGCTTAGATGTTAGCTTTAGCAGCCTTTTGAGCGAAATTCAGGAGCGAGACTACCGCGATCGTAATCGTGCGGTAGCGCCTTTACGCCCTGCTGATGACGCCTTGGTACTTGATTCAACTGAAATGTCAATTGAACAAGTATTAGAAAAAGTCTTGGCATATGTGAATGTTAAGCTAAAATAAACGAATCCATATTTAGTTGCGTAAGCAGCTAAATAACGTCGGTGTCATGGAAGATAACTGACTTTATTATCAACCCCATGAGGTAGGATACCCATGGTTGTTTATCATATTGAAGATTAATTAAATGACTGAATCTTTTGCTCAACTCTTTGAAGAGTCGCTAAACCAAGTTGAAACTCGCCCAGGTGCAATCGTTAAAGGTACTGTAATCGCTATCGAAAACGGTTACGTATTAGTTGACGCTGGTCTAAAATCTGAGTCATCTATTCCTGCTGAAGAATTCAAGAACGCTGCTGGCGAACTTGAAGTTGCAGTTGGCGACCAGGTAGACGTTGCTCTTGACGCGATCGAAGATGGTTTTGGTGAAACTAAGCTTTCTCGTGAGAAAGCTAAGCGTCACGAAGCTTGGATCCAGCTTGAAAAAGCTTATGAAGATGCTGAAACAGTTGTTGGTATCATCAACGGTAAAGTTAAGGGCGGCTTCACAGTTGAACTTAACGGCATCCGTGCGTTCCTACCAGGTTCTCTAGTAGACGTACGTCCAGTTCGTGACACTGCTCACCTAGAAAACAAAGAACTTGAGTTCAAAGTAATCAAGCTTGATCAGAAGCGTAACAACGTTGTTGTTTCACGTCGTGCTGTTATCGAATCTGAGAACAGTGTTGAACGTGATGAGCTACTTGCTTCTCTACAAGAAGGCATGGAAGTTAAAGGTATCGTTAAGAACCTTACTGACTACGGCGCATTCGTTGATCTTGGCGGTGTTGACGGTCTTCTACACATCACTGATATGGCTTGGAAGCGTGTTAAGCACCCTTCTGAAATCGTTAATGTTGGCGATGAAATCAACGTTAAAGTTCTTAAGTTCGACCGTGAGCGTACTCGCGTATCACTAGGTCTTAAGCAACTTGGCGAAGATCCATGGGTTGCAATCGCTAAGCGTTACCCAGAAAGCACTAAGCTTACTGGTCGCGTAACTAACCTTACTGACTACGGCTGCTTCGTTGAAATCGAAGAAGGCGTTGAAGGTCTTGTTCACGTTTCTGAAATGGATTGGACTAACAAAAACATCCACCCATCTAAAGTTGTTAACGTGGGCGACGAAGTTGAAGTTATGGTTCTTGATATCGACGAAGAACGTCGTCGTATCTCTCTAGGTCTTAAGCAGTGTAAAGCTAACCCATGGCAGTCATTTGCAGAAATGCAAGCTAAGGGCGATAAAGTAACTGGTAAGATCAAGTCAATCACTGATTTCGGTATCTTCATCGGTCTTGAAGGCGGCATCGACGGTCTTGTTCACCTATCTGACATTTCTTGGAATGTTTCTGGTGAAGATGCAGTTCGTGACTTCAAGAAAGGCGACGAAATTTCTGCAGTAGTTCTTGCAGTTGACGCAGAGCGTGAGCGTATCTCTCTAGGCGTTAAGCAAATCGAAGAAGACCCGTTCAATACTTTCGTTGCTGACACTAAGAAAGGCACTCTAATAACTGGTAAAGTTATTGCAGTTGACGCTAAAGGCGCAACTATTGAGCTAGCTGAAGGTGTTGAAGGTTACCTACGCGCTTCTGAAGCATCTGTAGACCGTGTTGAAGACGCAACTCTAATTCTTGCAGTTGGCGACGCTATTGAATCTAAGTTCACTGGTGTTGACCGTAAGAATCGCGTAATCAACCTTTCTGTACGTGCTAAAGACGTTGCTGAAGAGCAAGAAGCAATGGCTACACTAAACAAAGCTGATGATGCTGCGTTTGGTAATGCTATGGCTGACGCTTTCAAAGCTGCTAAAGGCGAATAATTGAGCTTTGAGGGAAATGGCTTTAGCTTTTTCCCTCTAAACGGCTATACTATTGAGAAACTTACTAAAACGGAGTGTTTATGACAAAGTCTGAATTAATTGAAAGACTATGTAGTCAACAAACACATCTTTCTGCTAAACAAGTAGAAGATGCAATCAAGGATATCCTTGA
>CAMQXY010000190.1 GCA_947039005.1 uncultured Photobacterium sp. | reverse complement strand
CCATTTTCTAAAATGATCAGGTTTAATCGGTTATTTTTCAACTAGCGAAAGCCCCTCAATCCGCATTGCAGCATTTAAGAAACCAACTTAAATTAAACCAATAGGTGATGATAATGCTGATCCGTGTTTACCTTCTTGAATTGATTTTTGATGGCGAGAAGATAACAGAAGTGAATTAATCTCAATCCATTGAATCGTAATGTAAAATGGTTATCTACCTAACATAAAATAATGACGTTTAACGTAATCAATTCTTTATCTTTATAATAAATCTGTGTGATGTGATTATTTCTAATGACGCCATGAAATTGAAATGCTAGTTTGAACAATAGGCTTGCGCAATCTCGTTCTTTTAAGGGCGAGTCAAGCAAGTGGTGTGTATTGTTAAAAAATATACTACGCTATTTAGACACTGGAACGGTGTTGTCTGATTTAGCTCTCAGAATTAAATCAGATATTGGACGCGGAGGCAAAGTAAGACTAGTCGAGTCAAAATCTTAACTAGCAATGCCAATGAAACGTCAAAAAAGAAAAGTTGGCGGCTTAGGCTGCTTTCTTAGAAGCTCGAATGCTTTAGCTTCGAGTAGTTCACTTCATGCTTGTTAAAAGGAATTTAAAATATGTTCGCACAACTTTCTCCCGCGCAGCCTGATCCAATATTGTCATTATCATTAATTTACAACGCAGATCTACGTGATCATAAAATGGATCTTGGGATTGGCGTTTACCGTAATAATCATGGTCAGACACCGATCATGACTGCTATCTCACAGGCAGAACAACGCTTAATTCAAACTCAAACTACGAAATCTTATGTGGGGCTTGCGGGCAGTGAAGTGTTTAATCAATGTATGATTGATCTACTGCTGGCAGATACATCAGCACATAATCGTACTGTTGGCGTTCAAACCCCTGGAGCCAGTGGTGCATTGCGGATGCTGGCTGATCTGATTCATGTCGCTAATGCTGATACTACGGTTTGGCTGACAGATCCAAGTTATGTTAACCATAAACCAGTGATGGAAGCAGCAGGATTAAAAGTTAAATTTTATCCTTATTTTGATCGTGTAACCAAGCGCGTAAATACTGATGCAATGTTGTCGGCATTAGCGCAAGCGGGTCGTAATGATGTGGTATTACTGCATGGTTGCTGTCATAACCCAACCGGTGCCGATATTAGCTTTGATGATTGGCAAGCGATCACCGCATTAGCCAATAAAAATGGTTTTATGCCGTTTGTCGATATGGCATACCTTGGTTTTGGTGAGGGTCTTGAACAAGATGGCGCAGGCTTGAAGTTCATGGCTGATAATATTGAAGAAATGGTGATCGCAACCTCATGTTCTAAGAACTTTGGTTTGTACCGTGAGCGTACTGGGGCAGCGTTATTAGTAGGTAATACGGTTAATGATGCCCAAAAAGCCAAAGGTCGCTTGCTAACCTTAGCTCGTGCAAGTTATACCATGCCACCTGATCATGGTGCGGCATTAGTGGCTGATATTTTAACCGATACCGCATTAACAGCAGTATGGAAACAAGAATTGGTGGTGATGCAACAACGTATTATTGGGTTACGTCAGTGCTTAGTGAAAACGTTAGCAGCTAAAGGGTGTGACCAATTTACGTTTATTGCCGATCATAAAGGTATGTTTTCAATGACAGGGCTATCACCTGAGCAAATTATGCGTTTACGTGATGAGTTTGCGATTTATGCGGTGGGTGATGGTCGAGTTAATATCGCAGGTTTGCAAGAACAACAGATTGATTATCTTGCGGATGCGTTAATTAGTGTTTCTCAATAATTGTTGTTTTTTAACGTGTTAATAGTAAAAAGGTTCGCTAGTTGGCGAACCTTTTTAGTTTCTGATTAGTCTGGCTGGTGGATGTTTATTTATTTGCCAGCAATTTTTGCAGCTAATAGGCCTTGCAAGGTATAAACATTGGTTGAACCGCTAAATTCAAGTGCAATGGGATCGTGTTGACCTGAGATCCACAGCTTTAATTCTGCATCTAAATCAAAGTGTCCCGTGGTTTCAACGGTGTACATCGTAATTGATTTATACGGTAAAGAGCGATATTCCACTTTACGGCCAGTTAGACCTTGTTTATCAATTAAAATTAAACGGCGATCTGTTAGGATGATCATATCGCGAATTAATTTATAGGCTAATTCGATTTGCTCACCTTGACCAAGAATTGTTGATAATTCTTCGGTAGCATCGTTAAGATCCATCTCACCCGCATTACCTAAGATAGCATTAAAAAATCCCATGAATTATTCCTTATTAAAATAACAAAATCAGCATTTATTGAATCATGAGAGTTTAATCGAATTGTGTTTTTTATACTAGTGATTAGCATTTTTTAAAATATGTATAGATTTTAATGCTATTAAATATCTGATGTGTTTGGCGTTGACTAAGCGTTTTTTTGCTTTAATTGATAGTTATTTGTCATCGCGAGTAGCATCGGAACAATGCTTTCTGCGTATTTAATTCCTTTTGTTGCGTTCGAAATGTCGACATTTATATTTATATCATCGCTAATGATTATATTTTTATTACGATAGAAAAAATACCAAATTGCCGCTGCAACATAGATATTATTTTTTACGTTATTTTCTAGTGAAAAATAGGATTGTCCAATGGTTGAATTGAATAGTTTACTTATGTATTCCTTACAGAGAGCAGAGAAGCTCTCTATAGTGGCATGTTCCCCTGTACTATTAAGATAATGTTTATCGAGATAATGACAGTATTGTTGATCATTTAATAACTCTGAATATTTCATTTGGTCTAAAAAGAAGATTAAGATAAGAATTTTATGATTTTCGTGGATAGATATATTGGGAACAACACGTTGATGTTCACAGCAGATATCTGTTAATAATACGGTGTTATTAATATATTTATTGGCGCGTTTACAGGTTACACCATAATTAAGTATTTTAGTCCCTAAAAATTCGATATCAAAATTTAACTTCTCTTTTCTTTTTAATTCAATCATACGAATATATCCTTATCATTCCGTAGAGAGCATAGTATTTGTTTTTTGTGAAAAATAAGCACAATGAGAGAGCTATATCATAATGTTGATTATAGCCATTTAGTTGAACTATATTTCCCTCACTGAATAACATTATGCTGCTGTCAGTTGACTATAATACTAGTGTAGTTGATGCTGATTGTTTCGCCACCGTTATGGTTTTTATAGGGCACTATTCAGACAATGATAAGAAGATTGATATTAATTGAATAATAAAGCCCAAGATAGAAAAACCAACTTGGGCTATATTTTTATTGCTATATTTTAGTCTTTTTCATAGAAGGATATAAAGTTTACGCTTGATTTTTTGTTCGCATCATGATGATTTTTTTCGTGTAATCCAGTACAAATTGCTGACAATCAACCGCAGTCTGAGGATCAAAATCTTGGTTATGCAGATCAGTATTAGATAAAATACGGATACCAATAAAAGGGACTTTATAAGCTTGAGCCACTAATGCTGCTGATGAAGTTTCCATTTCCTCAACAGCAGTATTAAAATTACTGTGTAGCCAATTAATACGATCAACTTCGCGGTTCCACTCATCTGCGGTGCCGATAATACCCGTCACTACCTTGCCTTTTTTGTAACTGCTTGCCATTGATTGGGCGATATTTACTAAACCTTGATCGGCATAGAAAGCAACATGGTCAACTAATTTTCCTTGATCACGTAATCGCATCGTAACGCTGAAATTCTGCCATTGAGTAGGGTCTATACCTTGACCTTTTTCAGTAAATTCTGATTTATATGCGCCCATATTAAAACTGGTTTTACCAATAACAATATCGCCACGTTTTAATTTTGGATCGTGCCCGCCCGATGTGCCTTGGTTAATAATCAATGCAGGTTTAAAACGTTCGATGGCGAGGGTCGTTGCTGCTGCAGCATTGGCGATACCGACCTCAGTACGGGAAATCACTACTGGATAATCATTAATTGTTCCTTGCCAAAATGTCCATGCACCCACCGTTATTTGTGATTGGTTTTTAAGTGCGTTGATTAAGGTGGTTGTTTCTATGTCCATTGCGCCCTGAATTAAGATTGGGTTAGACATCGGTGTAGCAGCAATGCTCATTGGTGACAGAATAAGGCAGCAAAGAATGAAACCACGTTTAAGTAAAGACATTAAGATTCCTAAGGAATTGAAAGATAAAAGCAGCGGCTAATGTAATTAAAGCAAACGTTTGCGTCAATTGTTTTTGAGTAATCGATCAGTAATAATTTTTATACTTATCATAAAAATAACTTGTATGTATTGATGATGTCATTTATTTTGGTGGCAGCGAAATAATGCTCGCTTTAGATTAGAGGAATTATGCGATGAAAATTAAACTGTTATCCGTACTTATTGCTGGAAGTTTATTCAGCTCTGGTGTTTTGGCAACTGAAAATACGTTGACAAAAATGGCAGAAAATACCTTTGAAACACTCAATAAAATGCAGGAATTGGCTCAACAACCGAGCAATGTTATTGATCGTGATGGCCAACAATATTTGCAATATAAAGGTAAAGAGTATCGATTGAATCATGACCAATCGCCTATTTTTCCTCTAAATGATGCAAATGGTGAGTACAGTACCGCTTTCCCCTTTGTAGGCCCTGAGTGGGAATATATTGCCTACAATGGCGGTTTTTATCTTCTTCATCGTCAATTTGGCATTATGAACCCTAATGATACAGGGTGTTTTGTTGAATATATTCCGGCTGCGCGTGGCTCTCAACAAGCTGACGGTAGTTATATTTGGGAAAGTGAATTAGTACAGCGAACAGTGACTTCTGACTGTGGTGATTTAGCCATGCCTACTATCTCAGGGTTTAAGACTGGCTCAGTGTCTGATATCGGTGTTGAACTGGTTTGGGATGATACGGTAGAAGGTAATAAATACACGATTGAATTGACTTCAAGTAAAGTCGGCGAGTCATCAATTACTTATCAATACCCAGCAAGTGATTCTGGTTTCTATATTGGTGATCTTGAGCCTGAAACACAATATGGTGTGAAGCTTATTGAATGTAATCAACTTGG
>CAMQXY010000189.1 GCA_947039005.1 uncultured Photobacterium sp. | reverse complement strand
TGTGACTGTGACTGGCGACTGAATTGAACCACAAAATCGGTTAACTGATCGATATCATCAATGCTTATCTGCGCTAAGGTCGTGTCTGTTTTAATGTCACTCGCAATTGCAATAATATTGTTATCGTCTTGATATAACCACGGTTTATTAATGGCTTGGCGACGTAACTCAATTTTAGGGAAGTCGAGCTTCTTGAACCCTTCAACTAAAATAAGATCCAATTGGGTTTGATCTAATTGGCGAATTAAATACGGTAAAGTAACCTCAGTCGTTGGGGTTTCAGTGATTTGTGCGCGGCGATAACGCGAGGAGATAAGCATTTGGCTTGCGCCTGCTTTGCGTAATCGGTAGCTATCTTTACCGGGTTCATCAAGATCAAAATCATGGTGTGCATGTTTTATTACCGCCACGCGCAAACCACGCTCAACCAATTTAGGTAATATGGCTTCAAGAAGGGTTGTTTTACCCGTACCACTGAATGCAGCAAAGCCCAATAATGGTACTGAGGCGTTAATTTGATTCATGGCGTTCTCCAAATTGTGATAATTCCTCAGGGGTGTTGAGGTTAATAAAAGCATCAGTTTGGTCACTAAAATCAACGGTGATCATATTGCATTGACGATAAAGCAAAATGATCTTGCGATCGCCATTGGCTAAAAAGGCTTCCAGTTTAGGCAAAATACGTCGATGAAGCAGGGTGACAACCGGTTGAATATAGTCGCCATTATGCGCTACTGCTATATCAGTATCGGGTTGACATGCTGATGCCATTCTTACTACTAAATCATGGGGTAATTGCGGGCAATCACATGGAACGAAGCCAATCCAATCGTTATCAATATGATGCAGTGCAGCATGCATGCCGCCGAGTGGACCAGGATAGTTTTCAATGCTATCACCAAACACTTCACCGTACTGACAGTAGATGTCTTGGTTACGGTTGGCATTAATACTGATATGAGATGTTTGTGGTGTAAGTGTATCAATAACATGTTGAATAAAGGGTTTACCTGCAAGTTCAATCAGGCCTTTATCATTGCCTCCCATACGGCTGGCTTGACCACCCGCTAAAATGACCCAATGGGTTTGTTCAGGCGTAGGCATAATTATCCTTATTGTTTTTGATATCTGTAACGAGTTGAAGATCAGCTCGTTCAATTAATTGGGTGTCATTGATTGTCCATTGTCGGCGACAAAGTGCAGTGAGTGCATTTTGCTGGTGGCTGGTGATCACTAAGCTACTACCACGGGCTAATAGATCTTTCGCTAAAATAACTTGGCGATCGATGGATTCTTGATCCATGCTGGCACTGGATTCATCCATTAATAACACACTAGGTTTAAGGACCCATGCGCGTGCCATTGCGACGCGTTGGCGTTCACCACCAGACAATACAGAGACATGTTCATCAGCTAAGGTTTCAAGGCCGACCATACGTAGCGCATTAATCGCTTCATTGCGACGTTTTTGGCGATCTTTAATTGCAAACCTTAGTCCATAGCATACATTGTTAAATACAGTAGCATCAAACATATACGGTGTTTGATGTAAGTAGATAATACTCCCTTCATAGCATCCACTAAAGAGGCGTTTTAAAAAAGTATGCTGATGAATATTAACCTTGCCTGTCGTTGGTTTTTGTAATCCTGCTAATACTTTTAATAAGGTCGTTTTACCAACCCCGTTATCGCCCGTTAAATAAACAGCATCACGAGGGGCAAGATTGAGTTGTGGAATATGGAAAAGCAATCGACTTTTAAAGCGAACCGAGAGGTCGAGAGCCTGAATGGAAGCATGAGTCATAATAAGGCCTCGGTTTAGTTGGTTCGCAAATGGGCTTTGCCACGGGCGATAGATAAAATAAAGTTTAGACCTAAGGCTAAAATAAGTAACACCATTCCTAAGGCAACACCCTGAGAGAATGCACCTTTTGAGCTTTCAAGGGCTATTGCGGTAGGAATGTTTCGGGTTGAATTGAGAATATTGCCGCCGACCATCATTGAACAACCGACTTCGGTGATCACACGGCTAAAAGAAGCAACAATAGCGGCAAGTAATGGAAATCGACTTTCCCACATTAAGCTAAGCAATGCGCGTGGATAGCTAGAGCCTAATGTAAGTGCCGTTTCCCATGCGCGACGGTCACTGTTTTGAAATGCCGCGTGCATCATTGACACTAATAGTGGGAAACAGATCAGTACTTGACCTAATATCATCGCTTTTTGAGTAAACAGCATTTGCCAATCACCCAATGGACCTGCGCGTGAGAGCAGCATATAAAGCAGTAAACCAATCACAACCGTAGGGACAGATTGTAAGGTGTTCATTAAAGACAGTATCAGCCAACGCCCCGGAAATTTTCCGTAAGCTAATGCAAAGGCAATTAATAAAGAGGGGATAATAACTAAAGCAATGGCAAAAAGAGACACGGAAAATGACACCCCGACAATGCCCCAAAGTGCGCTATCGCCGCTAAAGAGAAGTTGAGTAGCTTGTTGAGTTGTCTGCCAAATATTCATGGTAGTGTTTGTTCTAACCTAAAAAATACGCCGATGATGTCATCATTGATGTTATTAGCACTAAGACTCAATGCGATAACTGTGATCCGATAATGAATTATGTATTCAATAACGCATCATCGACGAAAAAACATATTAAATTAAGATGTTACCTTTTATAGCGTTTGAGCATCAGCAACGAATAATTGCTTGCCGTGGCGTTGGTAATTATTGATTAATTTTTGTGCTTTAGGATTCACTAACCAATCACTGAATGTTTTAGCACCTTGGTAGTTAAGATCAGGGTAACGGCTTGGGTTAATCAGAATCACTTGGTAAGGGTTAAATAAACGCTTATCACCCTCAACCATGATCTCAAGATCAAGTTTGGTTTCATATGCTAACCATGTGCCACGATCCGTTAATGTGTAGGCTTGTAATTCTGATGCCATATTCAACGTTGGACCCATACCTTGACCCACGGCTTTATAACCACCGAAGTTAGGTTCCATTTTGGTTTGTGCCCAGATATTAAGTTCTTTTTTATTGGTGCCTGAATCATCACCACGAGAAATAAACACTGCATTATCAGTGGCAATTTCTTTTAATGCGTGGGCAACATCTTTATTGCCTTTGATTTTAGCTGGATCATTTTTAGGGCCGACTAAAACGAAATCGTTGTACATCAAATTACGCGGTAATACCCCAAAGCCTTTCTCAACAAATTGTGCTTCTGATTGTGGTGCGTGGGTCATGACTAAATCGACATCACCATGTTCACCCATACTTAATGCCTTACCTGTGCCTGCCGCTAATACTTCGACGGTGTATCCGGTATCTTTAGTAAATACAGGTAATAAGTAATCAAGTAGTCCTGAGTGATAAGTGCTGGTGGTTGTTGCTAGGCGTACCGTCTTATTTGCTGCGGTTTCTGTGGTCGCATAAGCCATAGTTGCCGATGCGCAGCCTAGAATAACTAAAGTCGTTTTTAAAAAATTCATCAACGTTCCTGATCGATTGGTTTGTATTAAAAAGCCATAAATGATGAGTGATAGGCGAGTTGTACCGCAGAGGTGCGGCAAAATGACCCACATCATTTCAATTAATAGCGTTGATCAGCTATAAGCAATAAAAGTGCCATGTTTACATATTGATTAATAACGTTAATTGTGTGATTTAGGTATCAAATATTACATGAAATAAGTTAAAGGTAACCGAAGTTTTACCGGGTGATCAAACAGTTTTGACTTCATGATTCATAGTGAGACAAAATGTCGCAAATTTTGATTCGGTTAAAATGTCTCTATTTCTATGTCTGATTTTAGTTTGTCTTCATCTTGGGCTGCGGTTTCTGTATTAGTGGTTGATGATGAACCAGGAATGCGCACGATTTTAAAGAAAGCCCTCAGTAAAAAGTTTGCTCAAGTTGATACTGCGGGAAGTATTGAAGAAGCAGAAGAAATTCGTAAGCGTTGTCATTTTGATTTATTAATTGTTGATATTAACTTACCCGGTCGTTCTGGAATTGAATGGCACGAGGCATTTGATCCAGCAACCCGTCGTAGTGATGTTATTTTCATGACGGGTTACGCCGATTTAGACATGGCTATTCAAGCATTACGTGCTGGCGCGTCTGATTTTATTCTCAAACCGTTTAATCTTGACCAAATGATGCAATCAGTGAGTCGCTGTATTGAACGTCGATTAGTTGAACGTCAAAATTTCGCATTGCAACGAGACGTTGAACGCAGTTATCCCGTTAATATTATTGGCGATGCTCCTGCCACTCAACAGATGAAAAAACTGATTGCTCAAGTAGCGCCTTCTGTTGCTGCGGTATTAGTGGAAGGTGAATCGGGGACAGGTAAAGAATTGGTAGCGCGAGCATTACATCAATTAAGTAAGCGTACTGGGCCTTTTGTGCCGATTAACTGTGCCGCCATTGCACCTGAATTGTTAGAAAGTGAATTGTTTGGTCATGTATCTGGCGCGTTTACTGGCGCAAAGAAAAGCCGGGAAGGTCTGTTTCGAGTGGCGAATAACGGCACCTTGTTTTTAGATGAAATTGGTGAAATGCCACTGGCAATGCAATCGTCATTGTTACGCGCCTTAGAACAAAAAGCGATTCGTCCGGTGGGTTCAGAGCGAGAGATTCAAATTGATGTTCGCATTGTTGCCGCGACCAACCGTAATTTAAAGCTTGAAGTAGAAGAAGGGCGTTTTCGTCGTGATTTATATTATCGATTAAATGTTCTTACGATTGATTTGCCATCATTACGTGATCGTGTAGAAGATATTCCATCATTAAGTCATCATTTTACGCTGCAGTTATCAAAAGACTTAGGCATGAAAGCCATCAATTGGACCCATGAAGATATTTTGGCTATGCAAGCTTATTCATGGCCGGGAAACATTCGTGAATTACGTAATATGATGGAACGTTGCATTCTATTGGGTAAACCACCAGCAGATTATTGGCGAGAATTACAAGGTGATGCATTGCCAGTCACCGCGTTGGCAGTAACAGGCGTCGATACGTTAACAGCGGCAGAATTAGCGGTGAATTCCGTAGATCCTCAACGACCATG
>CAMQXY010000188.1 GCA_947039005.1 uncultured Photobacterium sp. | reverse complement strand
AGATTATAAAAAAACAGCTTCAGCAACAAAATATTAACTATTACGATTTGAACACCAAACTCAATCTTAATAGCAAAAAAATCACAACCACGTATTAACACATGGCCCCCTTTGGATTTTTTAAATTTTATTACTGAAGCTAATCAACTAATGTTGAATTAAAAAATGAAAACAGATATTTACACATATAATATGTAATAGTCTTAGCATTGAATATTTCATCTCTTACTGACTTAATGTTAGAAAGATAGAAGACAATAACGAATACAGGAATATTCAATACCTAAAGATGATAATCAAAAGCTTACCAATAATAAATACCAGCATTTGAATGATTTAATCCAAATAAATAACCCATAGTGATATATGAGTATAAAATTTATTACCCATACACACATCAATGCATAATAAACAATAAAATATTTTATTTTTCAAACAGATAACTTCAATAATTAATTTTTATTATTATGGCTAATAATTAATATTTATAATGGTACTATAAAATATTCACCCCGCTTTTATATCTTTTTACTCAAAAAACACTTTTAAATAGTATTGCCTTATTCATTACTCAATAAGTATCATTATTCTTATTATCAAAGTACCGTCTTAATTTTATCTTCTCTAACGGAATAAGATAAATATTAAGATACTTCTATCGCCACTATTTAAAGATCGTCCACAGCTTTTCCAATATTTATATCGTTATGTATTATTTCAACACCCTTTACATTTATTCATTATTGATAATATTATTATATTTATATTTTTTTAATGAAGCCTTATAGCCATTGCTTTTACCCCCCACTTGCCCCCTCAAATGTTATCAACACTCACAAAAACGGCGATGTTATCAACTAGACTTATCCACAGAAATTGTGGACAACTGCTAAAAAGCCATGCCATTAGGCACTTCTTAAAAATCAAGCTATTTTCACAAAAAATCACAAAAAAAAAGCCAACCCAAAACGGCTAGCCTCTTCTTTCTTTATTTGAATTAAAACAGAAGTAACTTAGTAACTAAGATCCATCAAGAACTGTACATCATCCCCTACTTGGTAATACTTTGGTTCATTACCATAACTAAAGAATTTTAATGGCTTACCATTTGCCGCGTGGTAGCTAATTTTGTTATCAATCACAGCCAGCCATGTTCCTTCAGGAATACCAATTACAGGTTCATGTTGATTAACTTCAAGAAACTCTTCAATACGCTCATCACGAGTTTCGCCCATATGGCCTTCAACAGAAGCTTCTAAATAATGAGGATTAATCTGGAAAGGGACAAAATTTAATGACGATAAAATAGCACCAGTAACAATCGGCATATCATTCGTTGTACGAATAGTTGGGCAACCAATGTTAGTTCCCGCACTCCAACCAATATAAGCCTTACCTTGTTTTAATACTGCTTTACGGATAGGACCAACTAAGCCTAAGTCATGTAAGGTTTTATTTAATACCCAAGTATTACCACCGCTAACAATAATACCATCAGCTTGCTCAATAGCCGTGACAGGATCTTCAGCGCGGTGCAAACCCGTTGCAATACAATCTAAACCCAGTTTATCAAATGTTGCTTGAACTAATGCAACACGATCATCATGGCTTGAACGAACAACAGCGTATGGGATCACAACAAAATGCTTCGCTCCAGTACGTTTTACTTGCTCGATAATTGCATCAGCGGCAAATTCCATCACATGAGTGTTACCCGCAATTTTACCGTTACTAAGTAATAAAATATCCATTGTTCCATCCTATAGCTTATGTTTATTAATCATCCGTGTAATCACGAAGACTATTTATAGAAAACTCATCTATATCAAACGCAGAATTGACTAACTTTACAACCGCTAGAATCACAATTTGCAAAAACTTAAATAAAAAACATTTATTTTTTCATAATAGTTATCAGTATACTCACCAAATAAAAACATATTTAGCCCCATAAAAATCAAAATAAACACATTTAAGCAACAATTGTTCGCCAACAATAAGGTTAAAAGAAGATTTTTATTTAACTAAAAACTTATATTTCAATCAACTACTCAAATTTAATACTATTAATAGATAAAACCCTACCTTTGAGGAGTTGTTATAGAGCTCACAAAATCAGATAATGTTAAGATCTCTTGCAATGATAATGAATTCGGTATGACTGAATACCTGTTACTCCTCATCGGGACAGTGTTGGTTAACAACTTTGTACTCGTTAAATTCTTAGGCTTATGTCCTTTTATGGGCGTATCTAAGAAACTAGAAACAGCAATCGGAATGGGCTTAGCTACAACATTTGTGCTAACTCTCGCTTCTGTGTGCGCGTATCTCGTTGAAACCTACATTTTGGAGCCTCTCGGTATCCAATATCTACGTACACTGAGTTTTATACTCGTGATTGCGGTTGTGGTGCAATTTACCGAAATGGTGGTGCATAAAACCAGCCCAACGCTTTACCGTTTATTGGGTATATTCCTGCCACTAATCACCACTAACTGTGCAGTGTTAGGTGTAGCTTTATTAAATACCAATGAGCACCATAACTTCATTCAATCCGTTATTTATGGCTTTGGTGCAGCGGTGGGCTTCTCATTGGTATTAGTATTGTTTGCTTCTATGCGTGAGCGTATTGCGGCAGCTGATGTGCCTGCACCATTTAAAGGTGCATCAATCGCCATGATCACTGCGGGTCTTATGTCACTTGCCTTTATGGGCTTTACTGGATTGGTGAAATTGTAATGAGCGGGATCTTAATTGCTGCCATTGTGCTCGCCGTTTTAGCGGCAATATTTGGTATTATTTTAGGTTTTGCTTCAGTACGTTTTAAAGTTGAAGCTGATCCGATTGTTGAGCAAATTGATGCTATTTTACCGCAAACACAATGTGGTCAATGTGGCTTCCCAGGTTGTCGCCCTTATGCAGAAGCAATCGCTAATGGCGAAATCATTAATAAATGCCCTCCTGGTGGTCAAGCAACCATTGAAAAGTTAGCCGATCTAATGGGGGTCGAAGTGCCTCAGGCTTCTGATAAAGTGACTAACAATATTAAAAAAGTCGCTTTCATTCATGAAGATATGTGTATTGGATGTACTAAGTGTATTCAAGCATGTCCGGTTGATGCCATTGTTGGTGGCACTAAAGCTATGCACACAGTAATAAAAGACGAATGTACAGGCTGCGACCTTTGTGTTTCTCCTTGTCCAACAGACTGTATTGAAATGATCCCAGTTGAAGAAACACCGGATAACTGGAAATGGCAACTCAATCAAATACCGGTTGTCAATATTGCTGCAACAGCGAATGCAGAAAAGGTTAAGCCGTAGTCATGCTCTCAATTATTGAACAAATTAAACAAGGTAAGCTGTGGGACTTCCATGGCGGTATTCATCCAGCAGAAAACAAAGCATTATCGAATAAGCAACCGATTAAGGCCGCTGGTATTCCTCATGAGTTAGTATTACCACTAAAACAACATATTGGTTCTCGTGGTGATATTATCGTCAACATTGGTGATCACGTTCTAAAAGGCCAACCACTAACGCAAGGTGATATTGCGATGTGTGTGCCTATTCATGCGCCAAGTTCTGGTACCATCACCGCCATTGAGCAACGTACTACCGCCCACCCTTCTGGCTTAACTGATCTGTGTATTGTTATTGCTACGGATGATAAAGATACTTGGTGTCACGCCGAACAATACCCTGATTATCAAGATCGCGATCCTGCTGAACTTATTGAAGCTATTCGTTTGGCGGGTATTGCTGGCTTAGGTGGCGCGGGTTTCCCGACAGCTCGTAAACTTCAAGGTGGTTTAGGTAACGTTGATATTCTGATTATCAATGCGGCTGAATGTGAACCTTATATCACCGCCGATGATCGATTAATGCAAGATTATGCCGATGAAGTTATCGAAGGCATTCGCATTTTACGCCATATTATTGCGCCAAAATTAACCTTAATTGGTATTGAAGATAATAAACCTGATGCGATCAAAGCATTAGAAGCCTGTGTCAACGAAGACGATAATATTATTATTCGCGTTATTCCGACCAAATATCCATCAGGTAGCTCAAAACAATTAGTGAAGCTATTGACCGGTCGTGAAGTGCCAAGCCAAGCACGTTCAACCTCGATTGGGGTTATTATGCAAAACGTGGGGACTGCATTTGCGATTAAACGTGCGATTGTTAATGGTGAACCGTTAATTGAACGGGTTGTCACCTTAACCGGTGAGGCTTTTAAACAGCGTGGTAATGTCTTTGCCTTACTGGGCACACCGATTGCTTATTTGCTTGAAAAATTTGGTTATAAAGCCGATAAAAAATATCCACGGGTAATTATTGGCGGCTCATTAATGGGCTTTACCTTGCCACATGCAAACGTCCCGATTACCAAAATTACCAACTGTATTTTAACGCCTAAGCGTAAAGAATTACCGCTGCATACTTATGAGATGGCCTGTATTCGCTGCTCTGCCTGTGCTGATGCGTGCCCTGCTTCATTATTACCACAGCAATTACAATGGTATGCCAAAGATAAAAACTACGACAAATGTGAAGAATATAACCTAAGCGACTGTATTGAATGCGGTGCTTGTGCTTATGTTTGTCCAAGTGAAATTCCGCTAGTGCAATATTATCGCCAAGCTAAAGCTGAGATTTGGGAACGTCAACAAGATGAAATGAGTGCCGAACGTGCTCGTCAACGTTTTGAAGCCAAACAACAGCGAATGGAACGCGATAAAGCAGACCGTGAAAACCGATTTGCTAAAGCCGCTACCGATCGTCGCCAACACATGGCAACAACAGGTGGTGATGATGCTGTTGCCGCAGCCATTGCCCGTGTAAAAGCTAAACAAGCAGCAGTAACTGACACTGTAACCCCAACAATAAAGCCTGCCGTTGCCGCCGCTATTGCTAAAGCAAAAGCGAAACAAGCAGCCTCTGTATCAGAAGAGGCGGTGCCAGATAACAGCGAAATGGCAGCACTGCGTAAACAACGTAAACTGCAAGCTCGTGAACAAAAAGCGGCTAAGCATGCAGAGTTAATGCAGCAACAAGCCGTTACTGAGCAACCATCCGAGCAAGCTAGCGATAAAAAAGATGCGGTTGCCGCAGCCATTGCACGTGCCAAAGCCCG
>CAMQXY010000187.1 GCA_947039005.1 uncultured Photobacterium sp. | reverse complement strand
AATACTGCATAAAGTTCTCTGGCTTATATATGGATCGTTATGACAGAAGCACCACCTCACGCCAACATAAATTGGCAACACGTGAAAGTTTTGATTATTGATGATCAGCTTTCTTCTGCACTATTAATCCAAAATATTCTACAAAGCATTAATCTTACTGCGATTGATATTGCAACTAACAGCACCAATGCCTTGCAGCTGTGTAAAACTACCGCTTATGATTTAATCTTGATTGATTTTCATCTTGATCCGCAGATAAGTGGCAGTGAACTTCTTACTGTGATGAAAAAAAATAACTACATTAGTTCTCATTGCGGCATTATCTTTATTTCAGGTGATCGCACGCCTGAAGTCATAGTGACTTCAATAAGCATGGATGCCGATAGCTTTTTGAGTAAACCGTTAAATATTGGCATTCTAAAACAACGTATCGTAACGGTTTATCAAGCTTGTTTAATCCGCAAGCCTATTTATATCGCAATAGAAAATAATCACATTCAAGAGGCTATTTCATTATGCCAACAACTATTACAGCAACATGGTCATAATATTGATATTGAAATTTTGTTAATTGATTTATTAATAAAAAAACAACATTGGTCGCAAGCGCAGCAGCTATTAAGCTTATTTAGTGAACGTAGTCAGCATCATAAATTGGTCTTACGCCAAGCTCAATTAATGCATCGTCAAGGTGATGCCGTCGCAGCGATTCAATTATTACAAACGCTGATTAAACAAGTGCCATTATTTGTCGAAGCTTATGACGAATTAGCGGCTTTATTACATCAACAACATCAATTTAATGCCGCAAAAGAAATTGCCTACCAAGCACTAAAACTAACCCCAAGTATCAGCCACCGTTCGTTACTAGTAGCAGAGTTAGCCGTTAATACGAATGATCAGTTGTTATTCGTTAAAGCGGGTAAAATATTAGTCACCCACCTCCCTATTATTGATAATGATTGGATCTTCCAGTTTGCGCAATTCACCGTTTTATTTGAACAACTTCATAGCCAACAATTATCACCACAACCGCAACGAAAATTAATCAAACAATTAAAAACAATCCATTATCAAGCACGCCAACGGTTAAGCTCTAAACAAAACAGACACCTGACTGCATTTCGACATATTACATTGGCAAGATTTACCGCTAACCAACAGCCATTAAAAGCAAAACGACGCTTACTGTATGGGCTAAAAATATATTTTGGACAAATGTCGCAAGCCCCAACAGCAATAATAGTTGATGCATTACCGTTATTAATTCATTTTGGAGAAACACGTTTAATTAGAGAAATATATCAAGCATTAATGACGCGAAGTGTATTAGATGATCATAGCCATCATCGCCTTAATCAGCTTCAAGAAAATAAATTTATAATTGAAAACATTCGTTTGTTAATTGATCAATTGGCAACGGCGAAAGCAACAATCTCGCCCGACCCTCAACGTGCTTATGGTATATACCAAACTATCTTACGTGATTATCCTTATAATACAGAAGCGCATTTAGGCCGTATTAATAGTTTATTATTAATGCAAAAAATCACTCATCAAGATATTAACAGTAGCTTCCGAAAAATTAAAAAGATGCCACTCGCGTCACCGTTATTAGAGTGGTTTACACTGCTACAGCGACAAGTTAAAGATCAACAAAGCGTGATTTATAACTAATTGTTCTCATCACTGTAATAAGTATGGCGTTTATTATATGTTTCAGCATCGTTATTACCTTTTATATCCCCGCCATGATCTGGCGAGGGTTTACGGCGAGTATGCTAAAGCTGCTTTATATTTCACTGGCATGATCATATATTAAAGTCGCTAGTCGATGTGATAATATCAGTAACCAATAATCATTCGCAGTTATGGACACTAAATATGAAAGTTATTTCTTTTAACATCAATGGGCTACGAGCTCGCTTACATCAACTTCAGGCTATTATCGATAAGCATCAGCCTGATGTTATCGGTTTACAAGAAATCAAAGTTCATGATGAAGCTTTCCCATTAGCGGATGTAGAAGCCATGGGATACAAGGTTTACTTTCATGGCCAAAAAGCGCATTACGGCGTAGCAATGTTATGTAAGCAAGAACCAATAAGTGTTCAAAAAGGCTTTCCAAGCGATGATGAGGATGCCCAACGTCGCATGATCATGGCGACTTTTGCTCAACCAAATGGCAACAATATCACGGTAATGAACGGTTACTTCCCACAAGGTGATAACGTTAGCCATGAAACTAAATTCCCTGCCAAAGAAAAGTTTTATGCCGATCTAATGCAGTACCTTGATAACGCTTACACCGTCAATGATGAAGTGATCATTATGGGTGATATCAATATCAGCCCGACGGATCTAGATATTGGTATCGGTCCTGTTAATGCTAAACGTTGGCTAAAAACCGGCAAATGTTCATTCCAGCCGATTGAACGTCAATGGCTAAAAACATTACTCGATTGGGGATTTGTCGATACGTTCCGCCAACTACACCCAACGGTTGATGATCAATACTCATGGTTTGATTATCGCTCAAAAGGGTTTGTAGATAATAGAGGCTTACGCATTGATGTGATTCTAGCAACACCAGCATTAGCCAACCGTTGTACTGAATCAAGCATTGATTACGAACTACGCGGCATTGAAAAACCATCCGATCATGCTCCGATTTGGTCAACATTTAGCGACTAATTTTTTAATGAACGACCGCTGATGCTCTTTATCAAGTAAAAATAAACACCGAAAAAGCCGATTATTGTTAATATCGGCTTTTGGTTAATTTTGAATATATATTCACCACCCAACTTTACACATGCCGCTACAGTATAAACATAAACAATATTCAGTGACTATATCCATTTATTTTATGAATATAAAAAAAGTTGAATCAATATTCTTTTAGCGGCACAAATACGTTAAAAAAAAACCAGTAACGCCATAAGTTATTGATTTCAAAAGGAGCGTTATTTTGTTACTAACTTTGTAAAATAATGAAATTAAATTACATTAAAATTTTTTTTAGTTTTTTCAAAAAAATTATACCGTTATAATTCAATTGATTACATTATTCTGCAATGTAATAATATGTCTAATTTTGTTATAAATTTTCACCGCAATGATCCAGATCAAGTTTATGATTCACAACCTTTGCTATTATTCTTGCAGCCAAACTTAAACCATTAAAGAGCACCCCTGTGAAAATGGAAAACAATCCTTTTGACTCACTGATGCCACCAGCTATGGCACACAAAGCCGAAGAAGTCGGCGTTTATAAAGCGACCAAACATCCACTGCAGTCATTTTTCTTAGCTATTACTGCCGGTGTATTTATTTCAATTGCTTTTGTGTTTTATACAACAGTC
Source organism: uncultured Photobacterium sp. (assembly GCA_947039005.1). Classification (GTDB taxonomy): domain Bacteria; phylum Pseudomonadota; class Gammaproteobacteria; order Enterobacterales; family Vibrionaceae; genus Photobacterium. The sequence goes on along the minus strand of CAMQXY010000187.1, from coordinate 1,795 downwards.
ACTACTGGTGCTGGTGATATGCCTTGGGGCATGTCTAAATTTATCGGTGGTTTAGCGTTTAGTTTAGGTTTAATCCTCGTAGTTATATGTGGCGGCGAGCTATTCACCTCTTCTGTATTAACCACTGTTGCTCGTGCAAGCGGCCGTATTACTACTAACCAGTTAATGAAAAACTGGGGCATTGTTTACTTAGGTAACTTTGTTGGTGCAATTTTCTTTGTTGGATGTATTTGGATTGCAAAACAACACCTTGGCGCAGATGGCCAATGGGGTATAAATGCAATGAAAATCGCCCAACACAAACTTCACCATGATTTTGGACAAGCGGTTGTATTAGGTATGTTATGTAACCTAATGGTTTGTCTTGCAACATGGATGACTTTTTCGTGCCGAACTGCCACTGATAAAGTGATGGTTATGTTACTACCGGTTGCAATGTTTGTTGCCTGTGGTTTTGAGCACTCGATTGCAAATATGTTTATGGTCCCAATGGGTATCGTAATTCATGCATTCTCAGGTCCAGATTTTTGGGCAATGACCGGTGTAGATCCGGCACAATTTGCAGATTTAACCGTACATAATTTTGTTTTAAACAACTTAATCCCCGTTACTATTGGTAATATCATTGGTGGTGGTGTATTAGTTGGCCTAACATATTGGGTTATTCACCGTCGTCCAGAACTTAAAGGCAATTGCCATCACTAAGTTTTAACGCGGTACACTTATTTTTTTTCTACTGAATAGTATAGGTAGGTATACAATGGCAGAGCAATTTGCTGCATGGGAAGGCTTCACAGCTGGTGATTGGCAGAACGAAGTAAACGTTCGTGACTTTATCCAAAAGAACTACACTCCTTTCGAGGGTGACGGCTCTTTCCTAGAAACAGAAGCAACTCCAGCTACAGCTAAACTTTGGGAAGCTGTAATGGTAGGCATCAAACAGGAAAACGCAACTCACGCGCCTGTTGATTTCGATACTGACCTTGTATCTACTATCACTGCACATGATGCTGGTTACATCGACCAAGATCTTGAGACTATCGTAGGTCTTCAAACTGACGCGCCTCTTAAGCGTGGTTTGATCCCTAACGGCGGTATCCGCATGATCGAAAACTCATGCAAAGTATACGGTCGTGAACTAGATCCTACTATCAAGAAGGTTTACTCAGAGCTTCGTAAAACACACAACCAAGGTGTTTTCGATATCTACACTCCTTCAATCATCAAATGTCGTAAGTCTGGTGTTCTAACTGGTCTTCCTGATGCATACGGCCGTGGTCGTATCATCGGTGACTACCGTCGTATCGCTCTTTACGGTATCGACAGATTGATGGCTGACAAGCTAGCTCAATTCAAGTCTCTTGAAGCAATGTTTGAGAATGGCGAAGATCTTCAAATGACGATGCAACGTCGTGAAGAGATCTGTGAGCAACACCGTGCGCTTGGTCAAATCAAGACTATGGCTGCTAAATACGGTTGTGATATCGCTCTTCCTGCTGCTACTGCACAAGAAGCTATCCAGTGGACTTACTTCGGCTACCTAGCTGCTGTTAAATCACAGAACGGTGCTGCAATGTCTCTAGGTCGTACTTCGACTTTCCTAGACATCTTCATCGAGCGTGATATTGCCGATGGTAAGATCACTGAAGCACAAGCACAAGAAATGATCGACCACTTCGTAATGAAGCTACGTATGGTTCGTTTCCTACGTACTCCTGAATACGATGAGTTGTTCTCTGGTGACCCAATCTGGGCAACAGAATCAATGGGTGGTATGGGTCTTGACGGTCGTACA
>CAMQXY010000186.1 GCA_947039005.1 uncultured Photobacterium sp. | reverse complement strand
GTTTTTTCCCACTTTCTTAAAGTGGCTGGTTCAGTGCCGAGAAGTCGTGCAGCTTAACTAATCGCTTTTCCATAATTACATATCATTATAGATTATAGCAGATTAATCAACTCTGTTATTTACCCTCAACAGAAAACCGAGTAGGTTATTAAAATAACAAATAAATAGCGACAATAATTCGATATTACTGTCATGTTATTGCTATAGATTTTACCTGTAAGGGCACAAAGTAAAACGTGTTGTTATTTGATTAAGTAAGGAAATAACTGACGCATTTGTTCTGGGGTTAAATTTTCAACACATTCGATATTACGATCTGGAATGGCTTCTGGATTCGGGTAGTGCTTGATCACTTTTGCCATGCTTTCTTCACGAATTAGGTGAAATACTGGGTATGGTGAACGGTTAGTGAGGTTTTCCGCATCATCAGGCTCTGCACCATAAAAACAGTAATCAGGATGGAAGCTCGCTATTTGATAGGTGCCGCTTTTACCTAATTGCACCACAAGCCCTTCAATAAGATCTAGAAATTGGTTGTAATCATCAAATTCTTCAAATAAGAAAGGTGCTACTACCAAAATGGTTTCCAGTGTTTCTGGTGGGGTTTCATCTAGTTCTTTGAACTGCATATAAATGGTTTCAAGCAGGTCATTTTCATTATCATCTTCGCTCACAAATATTTTAATTTGCTTATTGCGATTAGGCTTAGCGGCAAATGGACATAAATTAAGCCCAATGACGACATCTTCAAGCCATTGTTTTACCTGCTGCTCGATAAGTTGACATTGTTCTGGCGTGTTGTTTTTTTTGTTATCGTTTTCTGGAATGTTATTTGACATTGAGTACTGACTTCTTTGAATGATTCATATTGGAATAATAGTGTGTAAGGTGTAAAAAAGGCCAGTGAACACTGGCCTTGTATTGACGTAAAGCCGATTTAAATCGTTATGCTTTTGCTTGTTCCGGCGCTGGAGTAACTTCTGGCGCAGGGTATTGCTGTACAGGTTTAGCCACTAATTGACGTGTTGCGGTGCGAACTTCCGCTAATTTCACATCAAAAGTATCACCTAGTTGGTATTCTTTAACACCATCAATGTTGATAATGCCAAGCTCACCACTACAGGCAATACGCTCTTTGTTATCAACAATGAGCGAGCCTGGTATAAATGCAGCTGCGCCATTTTCAAGTAGGCGTACACGCATACCTGCACGATTAATATCAAAGATTTCAGCTTTAAAGATAGTTTCTTTCTTCACTGCATCTTTAAGTAAACGTACATATAACCAATCAGATACGTCACGTTCCGCCATACGATGATGACGGCGATGATTTGCAATTTCATCACCTACGTTATCATCAGGCTTTTGCGTAGGCTCATTACCTGTGATTAGCGCTTTGAGTAAACGGTGGTTGATCATATCACCGTATTTACGGATCGGAGATGTCCATGTGGCGTAAACATCCAGACCCATTGCATAGTGTGGTGCCGGTATATTAGCTACTTCACTATAAGCTTGGAATTTACGTAAACGGTTATCAAGATAAGTACTATCTAAGGTATTTAACCAACGACGTAACGCACTGAAGCCTTCTAAAGTAACAATTTCTTCTTTAGTAAACGGTGCTTCGGCATTGGTAATAAATTCCATCGCAGTATCAAGTTTTTCTTGATGGAAACCGCTATGAACGTTAAATACACCCGTTGCAAACTTCTCTTGTAAAGCGCGACCCGCACAAATGTTGGCGGTGATCATCGCTTCTTCGATCATGCGATTAGCAATACGACGTAAGTCAGTATGAATAGCGACAACGTCGTTATCTTCACTTAACTCAAAGCGATAATCTGGGCGATCTGGGAATACCACCGCATTTGCCATACGCCAATCAGAGCGTAACGTAGCAAAACCTTGTAGAGCAACAATTTGCTGCTCTATAACTGCGTTTGGTGTCCAGTTATCACAATGGCCGTTTTCAAGGAAATCAGACACATTGTTGTAAGATAAACGGCCTTGAGATTTGATCCATGCACCAAAGAAAGTGATGTCATCTTGAATTACGCCAGTATTATCAATAGAAACACGACAGCATAAAACTGGACGTTTTTCATTTTCGATAAGTGAACATAATTCGTCACTTAGCTCACGTGGTAGCATTGGGATATTGCGACCAGGTAGGTAAATGGTAAAGCCACGTTCACGTGCTTCATCATCCATCTTATCGCCAACGGCAATATAAGATGTTGGATCAGCAATCGCGATGGTGATTTCAAAGCTACCGTCATCTTTTGCGACAGTATATAAGGCATCATCCATGTCTTTGGTTGATTCACCATCAATAGTAATGAAAGGTAAATCGGTTAAGTCTTGGCGTTCAATGCCTTCATCTAGCATCGCCCAGCTATCTTGTGGTGCAGGCTCTGCATTCGGTAGTTGGTGGCGAGCAAGTGTGACCCACCAAGGTGCAATTTTGTCATTACTGTCAGTGATCTTTTCATTCACTTCACAGAAAAATGGCTGATTGCTACCTGCAAGAGGGTGGCGAGTAAGTTCTGCAACAACCCAATCACCTTCTTTTAATGTTTCTGGATTAAGACCTTTTGCTGCACGTGCCTTGATCGCTTCTTTTAGTTGAGGATGATCAGGAATGACATGCAGGCGGTTACGAATCAGTTTTACACGGCCAATAAAGCGTGTAATTGATTGTTCAACAAGCTCTTGTGGTTCCGCTACTTCGCGTTCTTTTTCTGTACGAAGAACGGCGATAACACGATCACCGTGCATAACGTTTTTCATGTATACCGGCGGAATGAAGATACTTTCTTTGTTATCAGTTTCTAGAAAGCCAAAGCCACGATCTGTGGCTTTGATGTAACCTTCCTTTTTAGGAAGTGTTTCTTGGATTTGCTTTTTTAGCTGCGCTAACAGCGGGTTATCTTGAAACATTATGTCTGGTCTCAGATTATCGACATAGACACTATACGTTTTTGGTCATCTAAAACCAAGATTTGACTGTTTAAATTTTCATTCATCATGACTATTTTACATACAATCAATAGGTTATGAGTAATATTTTACATATTGTGTCATTAAATAAAAATTTAATGACACAATATGATAATAAATATAAATTGTAGTGGAAATATCGATTAGAAACATAAAATAACTTTAAATTGCTATATTTGACTTTTTTAAGTTGAAGCATAACCAAAACTTAATAAATCAACGTTGTCTATGTCATAAAAAAGCATTTAAAAACAATATGTAAAGACACCATCAGTTATCGATAAACAAATAAAGATAAAAAACGGAAAAATTAACTTATATAAAGAAGAGAGAAGAAGGTCATCAATATAAAAACACTAATAAAAGATTACCCTAATCTAATAACGAAATTGTGTTTAATAGATTAAGATTGACGTTAGGCTATAGGATCGCTCGTATTTTCAACAACATAGTTAATTGATAATCTATAAAAAATCATGAGATGTTTATCCGACGTACTATTTGTTCAATAAATGGTTGTTTGTGAGTTATTTTGTGACGTTGTTCAATTTTTTCTAGCTTTTTATCAAGTATTAGCCCACAATACGCACCATATTAGTCGAGGCCCGTGCTAGTGGTTGCTGTTGCAGAACCCTCTGTAGCAAAGGGGCCCCGTTTTTAAGTTGATCATATATTGGGATCCCAATGCAAGAAACTGTTACAGAATTTCGCCAACTAGATTTGGCCGACACACTATTGTCTGCACTTGACTCAATGGGTTTTGTATCGCCTACTCCTATTCAGGCCGCGTCAATTCCTCTACTTTTAACTGGTACTGATGCGCTTGGTAAAGCACAGACTGGTACTGGTAAAACAGCAGCGTTCTCGTTGCCTGTACTGAACAAAGTAAATCTTTCTCAGCATAAGCCACAAGCTATTGTTATGGCTCCAACACGTGAGCTTGCAATTCAGGTTGCTGCAGAAATCAAAGTACTTGGTCAAAATATCAAAGGCCTTAAGGTTCTTGAAATTTACGGCGGTGCTTCAATCGTTGATCAAATGCGTGCACTGAAAAATGGTGCTCACATTGTTGTTGGTACTCCTGGTCGTGTTAAAGACCTTATTTCACGTAAGCAACTTTTCTTAGACGAAGTAAAAACTTTCGTTCTTGATGAAGCTGATGAAATGTTAAAAATGGGTTTCGTTGACGACGTTACTTGGATCATGGAACAAGCGCCAGAAACTGCACAACGTGTGCTTTTCTCTGCAACTATGCCTCCAATCGTTAAAGAAATCGTTGACCGTTTCCTACGTGAACCAGCACGCATTGACGTTGCAGGTGAAAACCGTACTGTATCTCAAGTGTCTCAACAATTTTGGATTGTTAAAGGCGTAGAGAAAGACGAAGCAATGAGTCGTCTTCTTGAAACTGAAAACACTGATGCATCAATCGTATTCGTTCGTACTCGTCAAGATACTGAGCGTCTAGCTGATTGGTTATCTTCTCGTGGCTTTAAAGCTGCGGCACTTCACGGTGATATTCCTCAGTCGCTACGTGAGCGTACTGTTGATCATATCAAACGTGGCGTGATTGATATTCTAGTTGCAACTGACGTTGTAGCACGTGGCCTAGACGTGGCACGTATTACACACGTATTCAACTACGATATCCCATTCGATGTTGAATCATACATTCACCGTATTGGTCGTACTGGCCGTGCTGGACGTGAAGGTAAAGCGATCCTATTGGTTCGTACTAACCAAATCCGCATGCTACGTACTATCGAGCGCGTTACTAAGTCTCGTATGGAAGAAATCCAACTTCCTCTACGTGATCTAGTTGCTGCATCTCGTCTGAACCGTTTAGGTGAAGAACTGGCTGCACAAAAAGAACAAACTAATGTTGAAGCATTCGTTGAACTTGTAGCAAAACTACAAGAATCAATTGATGTTGATGCAGCAACACTAGCGGCAATGCTTCTTCAGCGTCAGCAAGGCAACCGTCCTTTATTCTATAAAGGTCCAGATCCAATGATCGCAGCGATTGAGCGTGAATCACAACGTCGTGAGCGTCGTGGTGATCGTGATGACCGTGGTAGTGATCGTGGTGATCGTCGTGGTGACCGTCCTGATCGTGGCGAACGTCGTGGTGACCGTCCTGAACGTGGTGGTGAGCGTGGCGAACGTCGCTCTTTCAACAACGATGATTGGGATACTTACCAGCTACAAGTTGGTCGTGAGCAAGGTGTTCAAGTTAAAGATATCGTTGGCGCAATCGC
>CAMQXY010000185.1 GCA_947039005.1 uncultured Photobacterium sp. | reverse complement strand
TGGCATTGGCATTCTGATAATAAACAACCAGCCATAAAAAAACGCCACTAAAAATAGTCGCGTTTCTTAAGTATAATTATCATAAATTATCAATTGATGGCTTATGCGGTCATCACCTCAACCTGCAATTTAACATGCTCACAATTTGGCTCACCCGATTCAAATAGCATTGGCATATTTAATCCAGTCGATAATGTTTGTGCCAAAATAGTCCGCCAACCACCGTCATCTAATCGTTCTTGTACTTGAAATGCAATACTCACACTATCCGCTGAAACATCTAACAGTTGTGCTTTACCCACTACTTCACGGTATGAATGATGATTATCCTGACTCAAACCTTCAAAAAAAATGGTTTCTTCACCGGGTAATAATGACAATGATGTATTGACCATTTGGCGTAAGCGACAAGCACTGTGCATTTCAAAACTCACATCCAGTAGCCAATCAGCCATTGCCAATGGGCTTAATAATGTACTAAGAAATAATTGCCCTTTACCCATTTTCAATGTTTCCATTACGATTACCTCTTACAAGCTAATGTGCAAATACATCTTTTACTCGTGAACTTCTGACCAGATACAATCCAAGCCAAACTGTTAACAACAAGGTGACTGCGCGTATCCAAGAAAAAGCACCCTGACTCAACACGATATGATATATTTGCAAAGCAAAATCGATACTGTAAGCAGCTATTAATAATTTTTTTCCATGCTGCCACAGATAATGTATAACTTTATTATTTTTATTACGCTGACCTGATAACCACATTAATAATACAGCCGGACTTCCCAACACCATGCCGATATAAAGTGTATCTCGCAGCGGATAAATCAATTCAAGCAGTTGCCCACCTTGAGTTCGACTAACACCCGCCATGATAAAAATCATCAGTGCTTTCGCATTAAACATCAGCGTTAGCCACAGCATATTATTTAATTTTAACTGCCCATGATTGTCGTAGGCATTGATCGGATAAAGCAAACAACTTTCCTCACATTTGTTCAACTCAATACATATCAATCCAAGCGAACATCAGCACACTGTGGCTTCATTTCGACTCTAATCGATCACCTCATATTAAGTACTATTCAAGCGCTATTTTTGTGGATCACCGCACTTTTCATTTATTTATATTGCCGCACAAGTCACGTTTTTTGATCTAAAACAAACAACTATTGTATGTTTACTGACCATTACGGTCTAATAAAATAACGACCTAAATTCTTTTTAATCATAAAGTTACATTATGAACATAGTATTAACAGATTATTCATTTAAACCTGAAACTTTCATACAAAAATAGCAATTTATATAAAAAAACACACATATGACAATAACCTCATAGATAACATCATTACTGCTAAGATTAGGTAATCAGATATACTAACATTCACTTATCATTCATCGATTAAGGTCAATAGTGCGTATGACGACCATGAAAAAAAATGCAGCTCCCTCTGCTGAAATACAAATAGAAGCGTTGAGAGTGGCTAAGGCAACTCAAAAAGAAGGTCAAACCAAGGAACAAACTAAACTAATCGCACAAGGAATTCAGAAAGGTATTGAGCAATATAAAAAACAACAAAAAGCCAAAGCCAGAGAACGTGATAAATTAAAGAAAAAAACAACCCAATCTAAAAATAATCAGTTAGAAACTATCGATAATCCACTACCCGCCCCACAAATTATCTATAAGCAACATTGGCTACCATGGGGGATTATTGTCGCTTCTTGGATTGGTTTTGGTGCTTATTTAGCGTATAGCAACGCACTATGATGAGAGCAAATATGAAGATTGTTGGCTTTATAACAGCATTAAGTGGATTAATCAGTGGTTGCGCTGATCCACAATCAACGCCATGGCAGCGTCAAATAGACACACCATGCGATAATAAATCCCATTGTGTATCAACTATCGAACAGCGCGAAAAATTTAAGCTAGCCCCTTTTACGCTTACCGCTAAGGGTATACAAAAGTGGTCAGATATTGTTGCTCTTGCGCAAACATTGCCGGGAGCAAAACTGATCGAGCAAGATGATCATTATTTTCATATTGAAGTTCGTAGTGCGGTATTTGGATTCATTGATGATTTTGAAGTTAAACAACAAGCCCAACAACTCCAAGTAAGATCTATTTCCCGTAGTGGCTACTCTGATTTTGGCGTAAATCGTAAACGTGCTCAACAATTTAGAACGTTATTGGTCGAGCAACAGCTGATCCATGACACATCCACCAGCAACTGATCCACTAACCACAATGAGCACAACAAAAAGCCATGGCTGCCTTAATATTAACTATTAAGGCAACAAAAAACCGCAGTGTGACCGATCTATTTCTAGTTAAAAACACACTGCGGTCAGTATTACTCTTGCGCTGCCATTACGATGGCTTACAACGCTAAAGAAGCCATTAAATCCTGCTCTCGTGACTCGACCCATTGCAGATCGAAAGGTCCCCAATCACTTAATTTATAATAGCCATCATTATGACGGCGTCCATCTTGAATAAAGGTCAATTCAATCCCTAACCCTGGTAGGGCTTTTAATACATCTTGAATTGTTCGTCGCGGCCACCCTGTTTGTTCAATTAACCGAGGAACATTAGGACGTTCCGTATGCTCAACAAGTAACGCTAGATAAAGTCTACGGGCAAAAACCGGATTCAATTCCATTGGAGGTCTCCATAATATACTGTGCCTATTATTGCCAGTTCTTAAACAAGGATGTTGCGTTTGATCAACGAGACATTCGGTTTAATCGTTATTAATACGTATAAAAGCGAGTTTGATCTCATTTTTATGATAATCATCATCATTATTACTTACGTTAAATGCCCACCAATAAAAGCGCAACGGTTGCGATAACCCGATAATCCCGTTATAAAAGACCACTACTAATTATAAAAAAAGCCTGCCTTAATATGACTACAATTGCTTACGGTATAAAAAATTGCGACACCATCAAAAAAATGAAGCAGTGGTTCGCAGCTGAAAATATTGCGTATCAATTTCATGATTACCGCACCGATGGTATTGATCTGACGTTACTTAAAACCTTTGAAGCGGCATTAGGTTGGGAGGCGATGGTCAATAAACGCGGCACAACTTTCCGCCAATTAACCGCAGAACAAAAAGCCGACTTAAACCGTGAAACAGCATTGCAATTAATGTTGGAACAACCAGCAATGATTAAACGCCCATTATTGCAACACAATGATCATTACGCCTTAGGTTTTAAGCCTGATCAATATAACGCTATTTTTCTTACTAAATAACAAGGATACAAGGATGTCTGACAGTCCCGTTATTACACTAGCAAAAGACTTAATGAGTCGCGCTTCAGTGACCCCTGAAGATGCTGGCTGCCAAGCCGTAATGATCGAACGCTTACAGGCGTTAGGCTTTATTATTGAAACCATGGTATTTGACGATACCACTAATTTATGGGCGCGCCGTGGCACTCAAGCACCACTGTTTGTGTTTGCTGGTCATACTGATGTTGTGCCTTCTGGCCCTGTAGAGCAATGGCATACCCCTCCTTTTGAACCGACCATTATTGATGGCTACCTACATGGACGTGGGGCTGCTGATATGAAAGGTTCACTGGCGTGTATGGTGGTGGCGATTGAACGTTTTATCGCACAAAATCCCAATCATAATGGTTCAATTGCGCTCTTAATTACCTCTGATGAAGAAGGTCCTTTCATTAATGGTACCACTCGCGTGATTGATACACTTGAAGCGCGTAATGAAAAGATAGATATGTGTATTGTCGGTGAGCCATCAAGTACCCATGCTGTTGGTGATATTGTTAAAAATGGCCGTCGAGGATCAATCACTGGCGATCTGATCGTCAAAGGGATTCAAGGTCATGTTGCCTACCCACATTTAGCCAATAATCCAATTCATAAAGCACTGCCAGCGCTTGCTGAGTTAGCAGCAACGCATTGGGATAATGGTAATGACTTCTTTCCACCGACGAGCTTTCAAATTCCTAATGTCGCAGCAGGGACTGGCGCATCAAATGTCATTCCCGGTCAATTTGAGGTGCAGTTTAATTTCCGTTTCAGCACAGAATTAACCGATGCCGATATTAAACGTCGCGTCCATTCGATACTGGATGCGCATGGCTTAGACTACGATTTAAAATGGACTTTAAGCGGTCATCCGTTTTTAACAGGCAGTGGTACGTTAGTTGATGCAGTCGTGGCTGCGATCACTGAAATAAACCATACACCACCACAATTACTCACTACAGGTGGTACGTCAGATGGGCGTTTTATCGCACGCACAGGCGCACAAGTAGTTGAACTAGGTCCAGTTAATGCGACGATCCACAAAGTGAATGAATGCGTGAAAGTCACTGATCTTGAAAAGCTGACTGACATGTATCAGCGTATTCTGAGTAATATTTTATAATCACGCTCGCATTTGTTATCGCAGAATAGCTGTTCAAGTAACCCCCATTGAACAGCTAATAATGCGATAGTTGGTAGATAATTATGCATTGTTGTGATGACTAATTCATCGCAGCAAACACTCATTCTTGATACTCTTGAACGATGATTTGAGGATCCTTGTCAATCAAACTCATTATATACAGTGGATTGATATAGACATTATCGTTGTGAGGTGAATATGGAATGGTTTTTTAATCCTTGGGTTATCTGTGTAATTATAGTTGCAGTGGTTGCCAGTAATATATTAGCGTTAAAATATACCGCTTACATGCGTACCGGACTCAAAAAAAGACGCCAGCAACAGCCACCACGTGATGATCCTCCAGCATCAAAAAGCGCTGACAATAACCATACTCTAGATAAAAATAACTCGCAGGATAAAAATGACTGATATCAAAACACTAGACAGTCGTATTGTGTATCAAAATAAATGGATGACAGTACGCGAAGATAAAATCCAGCGTCAAAGTGGTGCTGAAGGGATTTATGGGGTGGTAGAAAAACCTGATTGTGCCGCTATTTTAGCGATTGATAATGGTTATATTCACTTAGTACAACAGTTTCGCTATAGCATTCAACAACGATGCTGGGAAATTCCACAAGGTGCTTGGGAGGCAAATCCTGATGCCGATCACCTTGATCTTGCCAAAGGCGAATTGCAAGAAGAAACGGGATTAATCGCAGATAAAATGACCTATTTAGGCAGTCAATTTATCGCTTATGGTTTTTTAAATCAAACCTGCCATATCTATTTAGCGACCCAATTACATACTGCGCCTGAGCAACACCGAGATGTTGAAGAAGAAGATTTGATCAGCCAATCTTTTACGATTGCCGACTTTGAAGCAATGATCATCAATGGCGAATTAAAAGACTGCGT
>CAMQXY010000184.1 GCA_947039005.1 uncultured Photobacterium sp. | reverse complement strand
TTCATAATAACCTAGCGACTGTGATTTATTCTATGTCAGCAATATTGATGTCTTTATCACATCACAGTGAGAGGCATGATTCTTTATTTAAGAACAATAAAAGATAAAAAAAAAGATGGATCTGAAATCCATCTTTTAATTTATCTTTTAATTTTTAGGGGGAGTTAATTCGTTATTGCGCTTGCCAAATTCGCTGGCATTCAGCGCTACCATTAGCGGCTATCGGTTTTTCAAATAACCATTGTAGTGGCGCAACAACAGGGCTTGTCGTAAACCTGACTGAAGTTGCAAAAATGGCAGATAAGGGTATTTCAAGATTAAACTTCTCAAAAGTACCATGGACTTCGACAGGGGTTTGTAAGCTAAAAATTTGTGCTTTTTTCGATTGAGGCGATAAGTACAAATTAAAGTCGCGATTTTTATAGCTGGCATCAAAAGCACCATGAACTTGAATACGTGAGGTATCAAGCAGTAGGTTACGTTGCTTTATGTTGCCATTATGAACATTAAATCCGCCAGCAACACAATTAAGCACTGAGTTGTCCTTGGTGGTAAATGTCGGTAAAACCGCATCAGCTAAACTAACCGCCCACAGGTCAATTACGTTAGCTTGATAAGCTTTAGGCCAAGCGGCAAAGCCAATAAAACCATTAGCGTTGTTCATTAGGCTTTCTGGCGTATTGGCAAGACTGGTTAGGTCAAATTTGGCACTGATTTTACCGTGCATATCGGTTTTGGGATCAATACGACGGGCGATAATACCGTAGTCGAAATTTTTCACCAGCCCATTAAGTTTGATCGCAAACTTATCACCTTTAGGCGCAACAGAACCATCAATATTGATATCACCACCGGGTAATTGAATATGTAATGGTTTCAGCGTTAATAGACCATTGTTTAAGGTCCAATCTAATTTACCTGCACCCAACCAATCTTTGCCTGATCGTACATTGCCGACGTTAAGTTTAAAATCGGCATTGAGTAAATTTAAGCCTTGAGGACTGATAACGTCCACGGGTTTATTTTTAGAGGCAATAATCTTATTCGACTTTTGGTTTTCAGGTAGCCATGCTTGCCAGTTTTTGAGCTTGAAATCATTGATCTGAATAAAAGGCGCATTAAGAACTACTTTTACATCAGGACGATGGCGACCATCCCCTTTTAGTGGGGGTAAGAAATCACCATGACCTTTAAGGGTACTGCTACCAACATTGATTAACATGTCACGCAGGTGATAACCAATTTTGTCCATTGATAATGACGCCGCGACTTTAATCGGCCCATAAGGTGGTAATTTGATCCCGGTAAAGTTATCAAAACGGTTTAAGTTGGGCGTGGTTGCTTCAAAGGTAAGATTGAGTTTTTTAGGATCAATCGGTAATACAACTTGAGATTGAGCATTAAAGGCAATATCACCAATATTGGCGTTAAGTTTAACAGGAATGGATTGACGACCATCATTGGCTTGTTTTAATGACACTGAATCAAGGGTGATCGCGACGGGTTTATTTGCCGCTCGACCATCAAGAGTAAGGTGCGTTGCAGTCTCTGGACCCGTGACAAAATGACCTTGGTTAAGGGTAATATTAAAGGCTTTGCCAGTATAAGTGTCGGCAAGTTTTAAGTGACCGCCATTGAGTTGAGCATCAATTTTTGCTTGTTCCATTAACTCTAACAGCGTGCTTCCTGACAACGATACCGCGAGGGTTGCGCTATCAAGACTCATACCAAGATTATTAACAATATCAAATTGGTGTAAAATTCGCCCAATATCAGGCTTATTTACTGCTAAATGTAATTGTGAATGAATGGTTTGATTATTAATATCAAACGCAATATCACCACGGTAAACACTCCCAGCATAACGGGCACTAAATGGCGATGTACTTAATTTGCCATCGCGCACTTTGCCTTTAAACGCCATATCATCGACTTGTTGCTGCGCCCACAGCATTTTATTGACATGTAAATTAACATCCGCATCCGCAATAACGATTTTATTGCTCAGAATAGGTACATTAAGGTTAACGCCTTGAGTGGGCACTGTTTGTTCTACTTTAGGTAAATCATTTTGATCTACAAACTGGCTTAATTGGGTAAAATCAAGGGTGCTAAATTGGCTGTTAAGTTTTAAAAATTGGTGGCCTTGCTGTGGTCGCCATTGTAAATTCATTTTCCCTTGACTGTTAAGCAGTGTCACATTGGGAATATCAAGATCAAGCCATTCACCAGTATTGGTTAGCTTACCTTTTAAATTAATTTTTCCATGCATTGAAGCACGAGTGCCTAGCCATGGACTCAGTTTTCCAGCATCGTTACTGTGGACATTAACATCAAACCAGCTACCTTTTTTCCAGTCAGTATTGACTAGCTTTCCTTGCGCTTTGATATCGATCACAGGGCTTGCAAAGTGCAATGATGGCGACCAATCACGATGATTAATAATGTCTGATAATGTGCCTGCTTTAGCCGTAATAGTAACGGGAATATCCATTATTTTACCGTTAACATCAGAGCTGAAAGGGCGTTCCATACCTGCGTGTAGTTTGGCTTTATCAATCGCAAATGAGGCTTTAGCGCCCCAGTCGACATTGGCATCATCAATGGTCAGTCCAAGTTGGCTGTTATCTAACCATTGCTGTAATTTTGTGCCTTCGGTGGTCAGTTGCAGCTGCGCATTTTTAAGATGCCCCGTCGCATTAGGTAAGCCTGAAATCCAGCCTGCCATTTCACCTAATGATGAGTCTTTAGCGCCTAAAGTTACGTCTACTTTAGACGTCCACTCGGTGGCATCAATACTGGCATTACCTTTGAATGCAACATTGGCAATGTTTGCTGCCATTGGTGCTGATAATTTGCCTTTTTCACCATCAATATTGAGCGAAATCGTGTTAACGGGAGTACCTAGCCCTTTTACTTCACCAATGGTTAAGGCGAAATGGGTACGGGTTTTTACTAACCATTGATCTAACGCTTTTTGGAGTGGCGATTGTGGTGGTGCTGCCGCATACATGGTGCCACGCATCATTTTTGGCTGCGGTTGTAACCATGGGCGGAGGTCGATTTCTGGAATATCTAATTTGCCATCAATGATATTTAATTGCTGCTCATTTTGAGCAAAGCTAACGTTAACATGACCATTAGCTGAGGTAATTGGACTGCGAACTTGAATATCTTTAAAAGCAAAACCTTTATTGGATGCTGTTAGTTCGGTGGTTATTGATAATGGTGCAACATGGTGTAAATCAAGATCTAATAGGTTGGCAATTTGATCGGTATTGTTCCAATGTAAACTGATATTGGCCGTCGAGTCATCACCACTACTAAAAGGGGTAATATTGGCATCAACATCTAATTCAGCTCCAGCAAAGCTACCTTTGGCAAATAATTGACCATGTTGATTGTTAATCAGTTTTTGTAAGTCACCCGTCAGTGAGAGGTTATATTCACTGCCCATGGCGTCACCTTTTGCCACTAATAACCATTTATCAGGTTTAGTCAGGGCAAGGTGATCAAGGTAGCCACTGTAATAAGCCCCTTTTGTTTGATCTTCATAATTAATGCGAATTTTATCAGCGTTAATATTGTTGCTGAGCACTAATTTAAAAGCAGATGGCTTGGATGGTTTTGATGGTGTTGGTTGCTTATTAAATACCCAGTTTTCATTACCGTGTTGATCGCGCAGTAAATTGAGAGAAATATCTTTAAGATTAAGGTAATCAATTTTAAGGGTGTTTTGCAATAACGGTAATACAGAAATTTTAGCCGCAATATAGCCAGAGCTTAACATTGGCTGCCATGGCATCGATTTTAGATTAGCAATCGTGACATCACTTAATTCTATTTCAGGGTTAAAGGAAAGCGTTATAGCCATGCTGCCTTTGATATCGGTTTTACGATCAAGGGTCTTGGTTAACCACTGATTAATTTCGTTACGATGTGAACTGAGATCGAGTTTAACACCATAAGCCAACACACCAGATACAGTGATGAGGGGAGTTAATAGTGCAATTGTTGTCCATAATGCCACTTTTTTGAGTGTCTTTTTTTTGCGGACATCAGGTGTTGTTTGGGGGGTATCTTGAGTCATTACTTATTCAGTTTCTATCCGTGGTCATGAAAGAACAATCCAGCAGTGATTATCAGTAAAAAGATGATATTTTACTTGGCTTATAGTTATCGCTGGCGCTGTAGGTTATGGCAGCTAGTATACAGTGTGACATTCAGCAATGCCTGTGGTTCCATTCTCTTTTCGTATTTTCATTGTTATAAATGCATTCTACGTGCGTTTTTAATGAAAATATTGCGCTATATATTGATTATTAATGCGTTCAATTACCAATAATCGATGAGTGGTCCGTTAATAGCGGTTGAGTTAATACTCTAACTTAAGAAGTCAGTTAATGTATTACTCATCAATGGCATTGGTCATTGCAATGAGAGTATCATTTTTTGATGATACTCTTTTCTTTGTTGACTGATTAGTGACGTATTGGTTGTGAAATTATTACTCAACCAAAAGATGAATACGTTATGCTATCACTAATGTTATTGATTTTAGAGAGTTAGCATGCAAATTGATTTGATGAGTTTAGTTACTGAGAGCCGTAATAGTGCCAGCCAAGCGATAGATACTTTGTCTACGTTAGATATGCTGAAGGTGATCAATAATGAAGATAAAAAAGTGGCATTGGCTGTTGAACAAACCTTACCTGCAATAGCACAAGCGGTTGATGTTATCGCAACGGCATTTCAAAACGGTGGACGGTTAATTTATATTGGTGCTGGGACATCTGGGCGTTTAGGTATTCTTGATGCGAGTGAGTGTCCACCTACTTATGGAAGTGCGCCAGAGCAAGTGGTGGGTTTAATTGCTGGTGGTCATCAAGCTATTCTAAAAGCAGTTGAAAACGCGGAAGATAACGCAGAAATGGGTGCTGAAGATTTAAAAGCGATCAATTTTTCAGCGGGTGATGTTTTGGTCGGTATTGCCGCAAGCGGTCGTACACCTTATGTCTTAGGGGCGATGGCTTATGCTCGTTCTGTGAATGCTACTGTTGCATGTGTAAGCTGTAATCCACAAAGCCCGATGACGGCGGCGGCTGATATAGTGATCACACCTGTTGTCGGTGCTGAAGTGGTAACGGGATCTTCTCGTATGAAAGCAGGCACTGCGCAAAAGTTAGTGCTTAATATGCTAACAACGGGGGCAATGATCCGTATTGGTAAGATTTATGGCAACTTGATGGTGGATGTTGAAGCAACCAATGCCAAATTGGTTGAGCGTCAAAAACAGATTGTAATGCAAGCTACTGAGTGTGAACGTCAACAGGCAGAAACTGCGCTTAATGCGTGTAATGGTCACTGCAAAACAGCCATTGTGATGATTTTA